>JBBQGL010000020.1:0-34291 GCA_038323025.1 Hyphomicrobiales bacterium | reverse complement strand
GGCGACGTAGGCCGAGAAGAGCGGCTCGACGACGCGACCCCAGACCGAGGCGGTGTTGACGATGCGCCCGCCTTTTCCCATCCGCGGCAGCGCCGCGCGGGTGACCAGGAAGGTGCCGGTCACGTTGATCTCGATGATGCGGCGGAAGACGGCTGCGTTTTCCGGGCTTCCGTCTTCGAGAGGCGTCAGCCGTTCGAGCCCGGCATTGTTGATGAGGATATCGAGTTTCGGGATCTGCCCGATGACGGCCGCGATCGCCACGCCGTCGGTTATGTCGGCGACGTGGCCTTTGGCGCCGAGCGAAGCCGCGGCGGCGTCGACCGCGTCGTCATCGGCAAGCATATGCAGGTCCGTGCCCGCCGCCGCGAATGCCCGCGCAATGCCGAGCCCGATGCCGCGGCTCGACCCGGTGACCAGCGCTGTCCGCCCCCTGAGATCCGGGCTCACGGTTCCACCCCGGCGGTCCTGCGGACGAGGTGCAGCAGTTCGGTCTTGGTGCGGAAGAACCGCTCGTCGTCGCGGAGCGAGAGCAGCCGTTCGGGCCCAAAGGCCCCGGCCACGTCGATCTCGGAGACGATCCTTGCCGGACGCTGGGAGAAGACGACGATGCGATCGGCAAGGAAGACCGCCTCCTCGACGTCGTGGGTGACGAAGATGATGGTCTTGGCGTCAGTCTGCTGAATCCGGCGCAACTCGACCTGGAGGCTCTCGCGCCGCTGTGCGTCGAGCGCGCCGAACGGTTCGTCCATGAGGAGCACATCCGAGCCGGCGGCGAGAGTGCGGGCGATGGCGATACGCTGGCGCATGCCGCCGGAGACGCGGTTCGGGAAGGCGCCGGCGAAGTCGCTGAGCCCGACGAGCCTCAGGTAGTGGTCGGCGCGCTCCTGCTTCTCGGCTTCCGAGAGGTCGGCACGGTAGCGCATGCCGAAGAGCACGTTGCCGGCGACCGTCAGCCAGGGGAACGAAGAGTATGACTGGAAGACCATGCCGCGGCGCCGGTCGGGCGCCCCGACGGCCGCGCCCTCCAGCCGGATCGATCCGCTCGACGCCGTCTCGAGGCCGCCGACCATGCGCAGAAGCGTGCTCTTGCCGCAGCCCGACGGACCGAGGAACACGACGAACTCGTGCCGCCGAATAGTGAGATCGAAGCTCGGCGCGACCACCGGCAGCGGGCCGAAGTTCTTGGTCACCCGGTCGAAGACCAGATAGGCGTCGGCCATCCCGTGCATCACAGGTATCGGAACAGTCGGCGGTGGAGGAGGCGGAGACCCTGGTCGGTGGCGAGGCCGATGATGCCGATGACCACCACGCCGGCCATCACCTCGTTGGTATGCATGTAGCGGCGCGCCGCCCAGATGACGAAGCCGATGCCCGATTGGGCGGCGACGATCTCGGCGATGATCAGGTAGGTCCAGCACCAGCCGAGCGTGATCCGCAGGCTGTCGACGAGGTTCGGCAGCATGGCGCGGAAGGCAACGTCGGAGAGCACCTGGCGCGAATTGGCGCCGAGGGTGAGGGCGCTTTCGACGTATTCCTGGGGCACGCGCCGCATGTCGTCGGCGACGAGCAGCACCAGCTGGAAGAACGTGCCGAGCCAGAGGAGGAAGATCTTGGTCTCCTCGCCGACCCCGAACCAGATGATCGAGAGCGGTACCAGCGCCGGCACCGGCAGGTAGCGGATGAAGTCGACGATCGGCTCCAGCGCGGCGCCGACGATCCGGTAGCTGCTCATCAGGATACCGATCGGGATCGCGAGGACTGCCGAAAGCAGGAAGGCGACCCAGACGCGCAGGGTCGAGATGCCGGCCTGGAGGAAGAGGTCACCGCCCGCCGCCATGCGCCACAGCGTGGCGATCACGGCGCTCGGCGCCGGCAGGAAAAGCTTGTTGGTGAAGCCGAGGTCGACGAAGAGTTCCCAAAGAACGAGGACGATGAGGCTCGCCGCCGCCGCCACGGTCACCTCGGCAAGGCGCGAGGCCTTGCCGCGGAGCGTGAACAGCCCCCCGAAGCCCGCGTCGGTTTCCGTTTCGGCGCGGGCTTCCTCGACAGCGACCGGTTCGGCGGCGGGATCGATCCGGTGGAGCGCCGCTTCGTCGGTCATCGAAGGCTTAGAACAGCCCGGGGATGATCGACGGGTCGATCTGCTTGGCCGGGTCGAGCTTGGTTTCGGCCGCGCCGTTCTCGAGGTTCAGCTCCATGACGGTGTTGAAGATGTCATAGAGCTTGCCGGGCTTGCCGGGCGCGCCGATGTAGTCCGACGTCTCCTTGTAGTCGGTGTAGACGAGGCTGGTGTCGAGGATGTCCTTGACGTCGGCCTCGCTCAGGTTGAAGTGCGGCGCCGACAGCTTGATGAAGTCGGCCGGATTGGTCTTGTAGTACTCGACCGCCTTGTAGATGCCGGTCAGGAATTTCTTGTACTTGTCCGGGTTGGCCTTCAGGTCGTCGTTCCGCGCGACGATCACGTCGACGATGATGCCGGGATAGTCCTTCGACGACACGAAGATGCGCGGGTGGCGGTCGGGCAGGTTCTTCACCGCCTGCGACATGAACGGCTCGTAGGTGGCGACCACCGGCACCGACGGGTCGGCGAACACCGCGACCGTGTCGGCGGTGGCGATTTCCTTCAGGTCGAGGTCCTTCAGCGTCAGCCCGGCCTTCTTCAGTTCGAGCTGGAGGAGGAGGCGGGCGGGAATGTTCGGCTCCACCGCGACCGTCTTGCCTTTCATGTCGGCCGCCGACTTGATCGTGCCGTCGACGATGACGCCGTCGCCGCCCAGCGACTCGTCGATCGTGCCGATGATGAGACCGGGAGTCGCCTCGGTGCGCGGCGCGCCCTGGTGCTCGCCGACCGTTCGCATGTCGATCTCGATGTCGCCACGCGCCATGGCGGCCAGTACATCGGCGCGGGTGTCGTCGAAATTGATCGTGACGGTGATGCCGAGATCCTTGAAGTAGCCGAGATCGTTGGCGACGAAAACCGGCGCGTAGCCCGGCCACGTCGGACAGAGGATGCGGATCGCGTTGTCGGCGGATGCCGGGGCCGCGAGCAGCGCGGCGAAGGCGGTAGCAGTCAAAGCGGCGGAAACGAAGCGCGTCAGCTTGCCCATGGCGACCCCTTGGTGACCGGTTGATGCCTGGTCCGCGACTATCGGGCATTTTCACTTCGATCAAAATTCTGTTTAGTAGAAGGGAACTTCCAAATTTCTCAAAGTGAGAATGCGTTATGCGCCGCCTCGACAATGTCGATCTTCGCCTCCTGCGCGTCTTCGTCACCCTCGCTGAATCGCGGGGCTTCACCGAGGCGCAGTTCGCGCTCAACCTCTCCGCCTCGACACTCAGCACCCACCTGGCGGCGCTCGAGCGGAAGATCGGCGGGCGCCTTTGCGACCGCGGCCGCGGCGGATTCCGCCTCACTCCGTTCGGCGAGGCGAGCTACAAGGCGGCGAAACAGCTGTTCTCCGATCTCGACACGTTCAGCCAGCGCATCGGCAGTCAGCGCGGCCAGCTGGTCGGCCGGCTGCGCATCGGCAGTGTCGATGGCGTGGTGACCAGTCCCGAGCTTGGCCTGCAGACGGCCGTCGGCCGCTTCATGGAGCGCGCCCCGGAGGTCACCATCGACCTCGTCCTCGGCACGCCCCACGATCTCGAGCGCGCCATCGCCGAAGGCCAGCGCGATATCGTCATCGGTCCCTTCTCGCAGCGCGCCCCGAGCATCACCTACCTCCCGCTTTATCGCGAGCCAAATGCCCTCTATTGCGGCCGCGGCCACCCGCTCTTCGCCACGCCGGCCTCCGAGATCGGCGAGGAGGCGATCGCCCGCTCGGCATTCTCGGTGCGCGCTTACCGCAATCTCGACGACCTCTACCGGGTCAACCACCCGCGAGCGAGCGCCAGCGTCGTCCAGATGGAGGCGCAGAGCATGCTTGTGCTCTCCGGGCACTACATCGGGTTTCTGCCCCGCCATATCGGCGACGGCTTTGCCGCGGAGGGCCGCATGCGGGCGATACGGCCGGAGGTCTACAGCTTCGACAGCCAGCATTTCGCCGCGACGCGCAAGAACGAAGCCAATGCGCCGCTGGTCCGCGCCTTCGTCGCCGAGTTGAAGCGCCAGGCGCGGCCCGGCGCGAGGGGCGATGCGGCGGCCAGGCCGGCGAGGGCGCTGGCGGCCGGGCGGGTGGAGACGGTTTCGGCCCAGGGTTCCCTGCCGCCGCGACCGCTGCCGAAGCGTCAGCCTGCGAACGCCGTCCCGGCGATCATGTCGAGCGGCAGGACCTCGACCGTGCCCCCCGAAACCCGCTTGGTCTCCTCGGTGTAGGGCTTGAAGAAGCCTTGCCGCTGCAGGATGCCGTTCGCGTCATCGTTGGCGGCAACGACATGGAAATAGTTCGCCGTCCCTTTCTGCCGCATGCAGCGATAGGAGAGCTTCCCCTTGAGATCGGGACTGCTCTCGATGTTCGCGATGAAGGCGCCGACGCTTCTGTGCCACGCCTCTTCCGAACCGTCCTTGAACTGATACCGGATCAGGAAATGTTTCACGTCTGGCTCCCTTCGCTTGACCGCTGACGCCGTTCACGGCTTGATCTGGCGGAGCAGGAGCAAAAACGCAAGTTTGGACAAAAACGATACTGTGAACCCGAAGTCGCCGAAGCGGCCGGGCGGTCCGGGCATAGGGCAGATGACCATGTCGAAGGACGCGGCGAGCCGGGCGGGCCGCTGCCCGGTGGCGGCGTTCCAGAAGATGATCAACGGCAAATACAAGCTGCGCATCGTCTGGGATCTGAAGGACGGGCCGCTCCGCTACGGCGAACTGCGCAACGGCCTGCTCACCGGCGCGGACGGTACTCGCGAGATCGCGCCGCGGGTGCTCAGCCGCGAACTGAAGGCGCTCACCGCGAGTGCTCTCATCGAGCGGAAGGATTTTGGCGTCGTTCCGCCAAAGGTCGAGTACCGCCTGACCGCCAGGGGCCGCAGCTTTGTTCCGGTGATCGCGGCCATCCGCAAATGGGGCGAGCACCACCTCGGCGACAGCTCCGCATCCGCGCCTGCGGGCGGCGAGGCCGTGATTGCCGCAAAGCCCGCGAAGCGTTCCTCCGCCCGCTGACGCGCGCCCGGCTGCGTATTTCTTGGGCTGGCCTGCCGAACGAATAAGCGCTTCGCCATTACCGGTCCGGCGCGCCCTAGGCTCCGGCTGGCATGTCGATTGCAGCACAGGCAGCAGAGTTGGCGGCTAGGGTTCCGGCTCCGAATGGAGTGCTGGTCCGAGAGCCGCCGCCCCGGACGACATTCGGGTGCACGGCGGGATAAAAGCCCGGGAGACCTCGAACGCCTGGATCGGCGTCAGGTCTCGCTGATCCTCGGCGCGATGGAATCGTAACCACTGGCGAGGATCGTCATGAAATTCAAAACCCGGGTCGCGTCTGCTCTGACCGCGATTGCGATGCTTTCGGCCGTCGGCTCGGCTTACGCCGAGGCGAAGAAGGAATTCAACATCGCCTGGTCGATCTATGTCGGCTGGATGCCGTGGCCCTATGCGGTCGATGCGGGCATCGTCAAGAAGTGGGGCGACAAGTACGGCATCACCATCAACGTCACGCAGATCAACGACTACGTCGAGTCGATCAACCAGTACACCGCCGGCAAGTTCGATGGCGTCACCGTCACCAACATGGACGCGCTGACCATTCCCGCCGCCGGCGGCGTCGATTCCAGCGCCATCATCATGGGTGACTTCTCCAACGGCAACGACGGCATCGTCCTGAAGGACGGCGCATCGCTCGCCGACATCAAGGGCCGGCCGATCAACATCGTCGAGTTCTCGGTATCCCACTATCTGCTCGCCCGCGGCCTCGCTTCGGTCGGCCTCACCGAGAAGGATGTGAAGACAGTCAACACCTCCGACGTCGACATCGTCGCGGCCTTCAAGGCGCCCGAGTCCGTCGCCGTGGTCACCTGGAACCCGCAGCTGATGGAAGTGAAGGCCGAGCCCAAGGCGACCGAGGTCTTCGACTCCAGCAAGATCCCCGGTGAAATCGAGGACCTGATGGTCGTCAACACCGCGACGCTTAAGGACAACCCCGACCTCGGCAAGGCGCTCGCCGGCATCTGGTACGAGACCATCGCGATGATGCAGGCGGACTCCGCCGCGGGCAAGGCCGCCCGCGAGGCGATGGGCAAGGCGTCCGGCACCGATCTCGCCGGATTCGAGGCGCAACTGAAGACGACGCGCATGTTCTATACGCCCCAGGATGCGCTCTCCTTCACCACCGGCGCCGACCTGCCCAGGATCATGGAACTCGTCCGCACCTTCAGCTTCGAGCACAATCTCCTCGGCGAGAACGTGAAATCCCCCGACGCCGTCGGTATCTGGACGCCCGCCGGCGGCGTCCTCGGGAACAAGGACAACGTCAAGCTCCGCTTCGATCCCACCTTCATGCAGATGGCCGCCGACGGGAAGCTCTGAGGAATTGCCGCGGTAGAGTCGCCCGCGATGCATGAAGGGTCGCCTCGTCTGGACGCGTACGGGTTTGCGCCCCCTCTCCCCGGCGGGGAGAGGGCTTCGCGCCTTGTTGAGCGAAGCGAACTGGGCGCGAAGGGTGAGGGTCCCGAGTGCTGTCCGGAAGAGCCTGGTACCCCCTCACTCTATTTCTTTCCCCAGTGGGGAGCGGGGACGACCGTCGTGGGCGGCGGTTACCTTCACCAGGAAAGGGCATTGTCATCCGTCGGGTGATGAACATCGTGCCGGGACGGGGAACGCGGGTCTTTCTCGCGCTTCTCCCGTTCGTGCTGATCGTGGTCATCTACGCCATCGGCTCGGCGGAGAGGCGCGCCGCAAATCCCGACGACAAGATCCTCCCGCCCTTTGCCGAGATGCTGACCAGCGTCGAGCACCTCGCCTTCGAACCCGACCGCCGCACCGGCCAATACGTCTTGTGGAGCGACACCGCGGCGAGCCTCCAGCGGCTGCTGACCGGGCTCGGCATCGCCACCGTCATCGGGCTCTGCCTCGGGCTGGCGCTCGGGGTCCTGCCGCTGGTCGATGCCACCTTCGGCACGGTGGTGGCGGTCATCTGTATGATCCCGCCGATGGCCATGCTGCCGATCCTGTTTATCGTGTTCGGCCTCGGCGATCTGTCGAAGATCGTCCTGATCGTATTCGGCGTTGCCCCGTTTCTGGTCCGCGACGTGGCGTTCGCGACCGAGCGCCTGCCGCGCGAGCAGCTGATCAAGGCCCAGACCCTCGGCGCCTCGACGTGGCAGATCGCCATCCGCGTGGTGCTGCCGCAGATCATGCCGCGCCTGATCGAGGCGGTCCGCCTCTCCCTCGGACCTTCGTTCCTGTTCCTGATTTCGGCCGAGGCCATCGCCGCCGATACCGGCCTCGGCTATCGCATCTTCCTCGTCCGCCGCTACCTGTCGATGGAAGTGATCCTGCCTTACGTGGCGTGGATCACGCTTCTCGCATTCCTCATGGACCTGGCTCTCTCGCGCCTGTCGCGATCGGCCTTCGCCTGGGCCCACGTCGTGGAGCGCAGATGACCACGGCGCTGTCCTTCCGCAACGTCTGGGTCGAGTATGGCGACCAGGTGGTGCTCGAACGGGTGAACCTCGAGATCCCCGCCGGCGCCTTCATTTCCATCGTCGGGCCGTCGGGCGCCGGCAAGAGCACGTTCCTCCGCCTTGTCCTCGGCCAGGAGCGCCCCTCGCGCGGTTCGATCACCATCGGCGGCAAGCCCCTGCCGCCGGAGCCGCGCCCGGATCGCGGCGTCGTCTTCCAGCGCTATTCCGTCTTCCCGCACCTGACCGTCCTGAGGAACGTCCTCATCGGCCTCGAATTCGAGAAGAGCCCGATCCTCGGCCGCCTCACCGGTGCTGCCCGTCGGGAGGCGATAGCCCGGTGCGGCACGCTGATCGATGCCGTCGGCCTTGGCGACCATCGCGATAAATATCCGAGCGCGCTCTCCGGCGGCATGCAGCAGCGCCTCGCCATCGCCCAGGCGCTGGCGCGCCGGCCGCAGGTCCTTCTCCTCGACGAGCCCTTCGGCGCGCTCGATCCGGGGACGCGGGCCCAGATGCACGCGCTGATCAAGCCCCTCTGGCGCGAGCACAACATGACCGTCATCATGGTCACCCACGATATCAAGGAGGCTTTCGCCCTGGGCACGCGGCTGATTGCACTCAACCATCATCGCGTCGACCCGCAGGCGCCCGGCCGCTACGGCGCCACCATCACGTACGATTTCGACCTGAACCGCGATACGCCCGTGCCCGTGCTCGGCTTTCCGAAGCGCGACGCGAATGGCGCCAGCCAGAACGGAGGACCGAAGCCATGAATGCCGACAGACGCGAACGGACCACCCAGAGGGCAGGGACCCCGGCCAGGGCGCCGCGCGAGCGCCGGCACCACCCCGATTTCAACGCCCGCGAGACCCGCGGCTGGAAAGCTGTGGAAGCCGAGGGGCGCCTGCCCGAAAGCGGCTGGCGGCGCGAGCAGCAATGGGCGCTCGACATGGGCCTGCCCGGCTCCGAGAGCCTGACCGACAAGTCGATCCCCACCTTCGCCCGCTGCGAGCTTCCCCACTTCGCCGGGATCAATACGTTCCTCAAGGCGCCGTACGTCGAGAACGTCCGCGATGTCGGCAAGTACGACGCCGCCATCCTCGGCATCCCGTTCGATTCTGGCACCACCTACCGCCCGGGCACCCGCTTTGGGCCTCAGGGTATCCGCCGCATCTCGGCTCTCTACACGCCCTACAACTACGAGCTTGGCGTCGATCTTCGCGAGCAGATGACGCTCTGCGACGCCGGCGATGTCTTCACGATTCCCGCCAATCTGGAAAAGAGCTTCGACCAGATTACCCGGGGCGTCTCCCACGTCTTCTCGTCGGGGGCGCTGCCGCTGATGCTGGGGGGCGATCACTCCATCGGCTTTCCGTGTGTGCGCGGCATTGCGCAATGCACGTCGAAGCGCATCGGCATCATTCATTTCGACCGTCACATCGATATCCAGGAGAAGGATCTCGACGAGCGCATGCATACGACGCCCTGGTACTGGGCGACCAACCTGCCGAACGTCTCGGCGACCAATCTGGTGCAACTCGGCATCGGCGGCTGGCAGGTGCCGCGCTACGGCGTCGCCGAGGCGCGGAAGCGCATGACCAACGTGCTGACCATCGCCGACATCGAGGAGATCGGACTGGAGAAGACCGCGGAGATCGCGCTTGAACTCGCGTGGAAGGACGCCGACGCGGTTTACATCTCGTTCGACGTCGATTCCCTCGACTGCGGCTTTGTGCCCGGCACCGGCTGGCCGGAACCGGGCGGGTTCCTGCCGCGCGAGGCGCTGAAGCTGCTCGGCCTCGTCGCCGCGGAGGGCCTTTGCGGCCTTGAAGTCGTCGAGGTGTCGCCGCCCTATGACACGTCGGACATCACCGCGCTGGTCGGCGTCCGCGTCGTCGTCGAGGCGCTGGGATCGCTTGTCGCCCATGGCAAGCTTGGCTCGCACAAGCACCTGATTGACAAGCCGGTCGCGTATTGAGGGAGACGGACATGCACAGGGGTCACGACGACCACGCCCACGACCACCATGGCGGTCCGGGTCACAATCACGCTGCCCGCCCGCGCCCCCCGGTGCAGTGGCAGACGCCGCATCGCGTCGGTGAGCCGGCTCCCGCTCCGGAGACGCCCGCCGAGCCGGACGTCGACCTGGTCGAGGCCGCCTTCGTGGAGGGTTTCATGGTCGCCGGCGATGCGACCAGCTTCCTGCGTCTGGCGCGCGTGCCCTTCGAGGCGAAGCACGCCGATGGCCGCCGGCTGGTTCTGTTGCGGGTGGAAATCGATGCCGTAACCGACGTCGGCGGCATCACCCCACATCTCGGCGGCACGAGCTTCCGCTACGATCCGCTGCCGGACGCCATCGTTTCGCGCCGCCGCCGCTTGCGGTTCATCTACTTCGACGGCAAGGGGATCCTGCCCCTCGATCTCGGGGCGGTGCGGGGGCTCCTCGAGGGCTGACTACTGATGATGCCGCTCGCCCCTGTGGTAGCCCATGGTCATCCCGAACGAGAATCCGACCGGCGCACGCGATCCGAAGAGGTCGCGCGGCGCGTTTGAATCCTGGCGGCAGGCCCAATGCCACTCGAACTCGGAATGGCTCATCTGCCAGCAATCGCCGGGAGGCGGCCGACCGTCGAAGCTCTGGTAGAATTCGATGACCGTGCGCGCGCTGGCGGGGGTCGCGCCGGCCGCGCCGGCGAAAAGGGCCAAGGCCGCGAATGTGCCGGCAATAATCTTCCTGGACATGAGAGAGCTCCGGGTTTCCTTGTGTGGGATACCTAGTCCGTCGGCGTTAATTTTCAACTCCGAGTGGATCGGCCGGGGCAGCGGCAGCGATTCCTGGCTGGCGGTAGCGGCGACGTGTCACAGCGTCTCGACGTTTCCATCAACGCCGATCGACTGACCGGAGATATTGGCGCCGGCGTTTGAGAGCAGAAAGGCGACCATGGCAGCCACATCGTGCGGGCTGACCATGCGCCTCAACGACACCTTGGACAGGTATTGCCGTTCCATTTCCTCGTCCGAAACGCCTACCTGCGCGGCGCGGGCCCGGATGACGTTGCTCATCCGGGCGCCCTCGACGATCCCCGGCCGGATGGCGTTGACCCGGATGTTGTGCTGGCCAAGCTCCTTGGCGAGGCTCTCGGTGAACCCGATGACGCCGAATTTCGCCGCGGAATAGGGCGTGCGGAACGCATAGCCGAAATGGCCGGCGGCCGACGACATGTTGACGATGGATCCGCCGCCTGCCGCCTTAAGCATCGGCACGGCACGTCGCGCGCAGAGGAACTGCCCCGTCAGGCAGACATCGACGCAGCGCCGCCAGTCCCTGGGATCGATGTCCTCGACTGCGCCGGTCGGACCGGCAATGCCGGCATTGTTGACGAGCGCGTCCAGACCACCGAAGCGCTCGGCCACCGCCTCGAACATGCGGTCAACGTCGCCTTCGTCCGCGAGGTCGGCCTTGATGTGGCCCGCCTCGGGGAAGTCCCGGCCGAACCCGGCGAGCACCTCGTCCGATATGTCGCAGACGAAAATGCGTGCGCCGAGGCCTGCCAGTCGCGCCGAGATTGCAAGGCCGATGCCGCCCGCGCCTGCGGTGACGAGGACGCGCATTCCCGCGATCCCCGCGCTCGGGTCGATGGTTGCTGACGAGGTCACGACTTCTCTCCCTCATTGAATCGATCAGCTCAGAACCTATCGTGCTTTTCGAGAACAGCGGACCGCCCCTGGACGCCCCGGCCGTTTCATTCGGTGGAATGCCGCCGCCGATTGACGCCCAGGTCACATGGCAGGACATGGCCCATCCGGCTTGACGGCGGCGCCCGGTTCGTGGCCTCAGTTCCGGCTGGGAGGCTGCAATGGCGGAACAGGAATTCTCGGGCAAGGTGGCGCTGGTTACCGGCGGCGCCATGGGTATCGGCGCGGCGGTGGCGGAGCTGCTTGCCGAACGCGGTGCGGCCGTGGCGATCGTCGACCGTTCGGTCGAACGGGCCAGCGAACTTGCGTCCAGACTCACGGCTAACGGCCGGCGCGCGATCGCGATCGCCGCCGATGTTTCGCGGTCCGCGGATGTGGCGGCCGCCGTTGCGCGGACGGTAGAAGCCTTCGGCGGTATCGACATCGTCTCCAACAACGCCGGCATCCAGCGCTATGGCACCGTCGAGACGACGACCGAAGCCGAGTGGGACGAGGTCATCGACGTCAATCTGAAGAGCGTCTATCTCGTCTGCCACCACGCCATCGCTCATCTGAAGGCGCGCCACGGCGCGATCGTGAACATGGCCTCGGTCCAGGGGTTCGCGACCCAGCGGGCGGTCGCCGCCTACACCACGGGCAAGCACGCGCTGATCGGGCTGACGCGCAGCATGGCGCTCGATTTCGCGGCCGATGGCGTCCGGGTCAACGCCGTGGCGCCGGGCAGCGTCGACACGCCGATGCTGCGCTGGGCGGTGTCCCTCGACAAGAACCCCGAAGCGCTGATGCGCACGGTCCGCGGCATGCATCCCCTTGGCCGCATCGCCGAGCCGCGCGAGATCGCTGAGGCGGTCGCCTTCCTTGCCTCATCGCGCGCCTCGTTCGTGACCGGGTCGACCCTGGTCGTCGACGGCGGCCTGCTCCTGCCGATCAGCGGCGCCCCCGCCGAGGGAAACCAGGATCAACATCCATGAAGATCACCGACATCCGGGCGACCACCGTCACGGTTCCGCTGGAGGCGCCGATCCGCCATTCCAACGGTGCCCACTGGGGCCGCTTCGTCCGCACGATCGTGGAGGTCGACACGGACGAGGGGCTGACGGGCGTCGGCGAGATGGGCGGCGCCGGCGAGTCGGCGCAGCTCGCCATCCAGGGCTTGAAGCAATACCTCATCGGTCACGATCCGCTTCAGCTCGAGCAGATGCGCTGGAAGATCATGAATCCGGTGGCCTCGCTCTACAACAACCGCCTGCAGCTTCACGCCGCGCTCGAATTCGCCTGCATCGATGTTGCCGGCAAGTTCCTCAACATCCGCGCCTGCGACCTCCTCGGTGGGGCGGTGCGCGAGGAGGTGCCTTTCGCGAGCTACCTCTTCTTTCGCTACGCCGACCCGAAGACCGGGAAGGGCGGCGAGATCACCCCCGACCAGATGGTCGCCCACGCCCGCGATCTCGTCGCCAAACACGGCTTCAAGTCGCACAAGCTGAAATGCGGGCTCTATCCCCCCGACCATGACATCGCCGTCTATCGCGCGCTTGCCGAGGCGTTCCCCGGTGCCGGCCTCCGCCTTGACCCTAACAGCGTGTGGACCGTCGAGGAGTCCATCCGCGTCGGGCACGAGATTGGCGACCTCAGGAACGATTATTTCGAGGATCCGACCTGGGGACTCGAGGGAATGCGCCGCGTGCGCAAGTCGGTGAACATCCCGACCGCGACCAACACGGTCGTGGTCAATTTTGAGCAGCTCGCCTCGTGCATCCGCACCGAAGCCGTCGA
This sequence comes from Hyphomicrobiales bacterium, assembly GCA_038323025.1. Lineage (GTDB taxonomy): Bacteria > Pseudomonadota > Alphaproteobacteria > Rhizobiales > Kaistiaceae > JAFKKF01. The sequence goes on along the minus strand of JBBQGL010000020.1, from coordinate 21,265 downwards.
TGTCATCCTGCTCGACACGACGTTCTGGGGTGGGCTCCGCCAGGCCTACAAGGCCGGCCAGGTATTGGAGACCTTCCAGTGGGGCTCGTCCGTGCATTCCTCCGGCGAACTCGGCGTGCAGCTGGCGACCATGCTGCACCTCGGCGCCGCGCTGCCCAATCTCGGCTTCGCCGCCGATGCCCACTATCACCACCTCACCGACGACATCATCAAGGGCGGCAAGATGGTCTATCGCGACGGCAAGATCGCGTTGCCGAAAGGCCCCGGTCTCGGCGTCGAACTCGACCGCGACAAGCTCGAGAAATACGCCGATCTCTACCGCAAGGTCGGCGGCTACACCTACGATCGCGACCCCGGCCGGCCGGGCTGGTACACCGTCCTTCCCGAGCGCAACTTCGCCGACCCCGATGACGGCGCCGTCTGGCCCGGCTGAGCCTCAGGCGGAAAGCGCGGCCAGATCGATCTCGGTGATGTGCCAGCGGCCGAGGTTGGCCGTGTACATTTTGTTGCCCTTCAGCGCCACGTTGGTCGGGTGCGAGATCACGGTCGACGCGCGGTCCTCGATCAGCAGTTCGGGGACGCTGCCGGTCTTCAGGCGATAGATGCGGCTCGGCTCGTAGCAGCAGATGTAGAGCGTTCCGTCCGGCGCGAAGGCGAGCCCGTCCGGCACGTTCTGGACGTCCGAGGTCACGCGCCGGATTGCCCCGGCGGAGCCGTCCGCCTCGATCGCCACCGCGCTGACGCAGGGCACGTTGCTTTCGACGAAGTAGAGGCTCTTGCGGTCGGGTGCCATCGCCATGCCGTTGGCGAAGCGCGTCGGTCCCGCGCACCAGACGCCGCCGTCGCCGGTCTTCAGGTCGTAGCGGTAAATGCCCACGCCGGGATCGCCCGAGCTGTCCGAGACGTAGAGGAAGCCGCGCTCCTCATCGACCACGGGGTAGTTGGGCACCTTGATCCCCGACGCCGCGAAACGCTCCATCCGCCGGCTCTTCGCGTCGTAGCGGAAGATGGCGGCGTGCTTGAGGTCGCAGGCAAAGCAGTTGCCCGCCTTGTCGAAGGCGAGGCCGAGCAGGAAGCCGCCGGTCGCGCCGACGCGGGCATGGGACTTGCCGTCGGCCTCGACCCGGATGAGGTCGCCGACCTCGGTGCCGCACCAGATCGACCCGTCCGCATGGACCGCAACTCCCTCGGGATGGGCGATGCGCGGGTCCGAGAAGATGCCGTCCACGAAAACGCGGGCGGCGGAAATATCGAGCAATGGCTTCATCTGACCCCTCCCTTTTTCCCGGACCGGTTGTCTTTCCGTTCCCCGGCGATGAGCCGCCTGACCAGTTCGCGATCGGCGGTGATGATCTCGTCGAGGAGCGCGCCGCGGTCGCGAGCGGCGACGAACTCCAGCCGGCGAAGGCCAAGCGGGTCGATCTCCGCGCGGAGGATGCGCAGCGTCTCGCCGTCCGGTGGCACGATTTCGCGGCAATCCGCCGCGAAGCGGACCGGGAACCCGGTCGCCTCCACGATCTGTTCGCGCGCAACGCGGGGCATGGTTTCGATGACGGCCAGCGACCCGCTCTCCTGGTCGAGCTCGAAGACGCAGAGGTCGGTGAAGAGCTTGACGACGCCCTGACGGTAGCCGGCCGCGGCACGCGCTTCATCGGAAAGCACGCCACGCCCGCAGCTCGCAATGTCGACCTCGGCCACCAGAGACAGCGGCGAGTGCCGGGTCACGTAGAGCACGTAGTTGCGGTGCATGTTGGCGACATCCGCCATCCCGCCCTGGCCCGGCAGGCGGACGAAGCCACCGTTCTTCCTGGTCAGCCGGATGTTGTTGACCCGCGCCCGTCCGTCGACCTGCGCCGCGGCGATGATCTCGTGCGTAACGGCGCCTGCCTGGTAGTAGGCCGAATAGGTCTCGTCGCCGCCGGCATGGGCCACCGCCGTCTCGGCGTCGAGGCTCTCCAGGAGGCTCAGCACCATCGGGCTCGGCTCGATGTCGAGATGGCCGCAGCTCATCGTCGCGATGATCATGTCCGGCGCATGGGTCGCCTTGGCGAGACGGTAGGCGACGTTGGCGAGCGGCGAGACCGCGCCGGCGCTGGCGAAGCTCTCGTTGTCCAGCTCGGCGGCGATGCGGAACGCCATGATCTCGTCGATGCTTGCCTCGACCGCTTCGTGGCGGCTCACCGCCGGAAGCGACGGAGGCAGAGCCGCGGCGCTTGCCCGTGTCGCATCGCGGACGAAATCGGGCATCCCGGATGCCGGCAATTGCAGCGCTTCCCGTAACGAAGGCTGGTTCGGGCCAAGCGCCGTCTGCAGCGCGGCATAGTCGGTGACGTAGAAGGGCAGGCAGGACGTCGGCCACGCGCCGCCCGGCACCGGCGCGATCGCTGTGACCTGGTTGCGTGTCAGGATCGTCTGCCGTCCATCCCCCGCCAGCGCACCGCGCGGCACGATCTCATCGACCGTGACCAGGACCTTCGCGGCAGCGCCGACCATCGCGAGGTCGAGCGCCTTCGCCCCGACGATCTGCACGTTGCCCGCTTCGTCTGCGCGGGGCGCGTGCAGCACCACCGTATCGAGCCGCAGCGGCGGCACGACGCCCATGGGCTCGCCGGAAAGCGGGTCAGCGATCGTTCGCGCCCCCGGCATGCGTTCCATCATGTCCGAGCCGGAGGGCAGCTGGAACGGCAGCATGGGCAGGTTCTGCTGCGCGGCGCGGAGTGCCTGGATCATGCCGAGCGCCGTCCAGTCGGCGACCGGCACGCTGCCGTTCTCGGCGGCCGCGCGGAAGCGCGGCGGCAGGCCAAAAATGTCGAGACTGGAGAAGCAAATGTCGATGGATTCGACCGCGCCCGCTTCCAGCAGCATCTCCAGCGGCAGCCCGCCCGCCCACGAAACGTAGCGCAGCCGCCGCGCCGTGATCGCCCGGAGAAGCGCGACCGGCAGCCGGGCGAAATGGTGCCCGCCGACGCCGAACACGTCGCCGTCCGCGACCAGCGCCGCGAGGCCGGCAAGGTCCGTAAACTTGGGTCGGTTGGATTTGACCAGGCTTTTCGCCATTGCCCGGCCCGTCAGAGCGCCTCTGCCGCAATGCGGTAGCGGGTCACGAACGTCTCGCCGCGCCGGAAGGCCAGCGCCGTCGGCGTGCCGGACCGGCTGATCGGGTTGTCGGCCAATGCGGTTGGCGGTCCGAGGCCGAAGGGCGAGCAGATCGGCTCGATGCCGATGGTGACGTGGCGCCCGCTCCAGGGCGCCATCTTCCGTCCACGGTTGCTGAGCCAGAGGAGCAGGCTCGGGAAATGCTGCTTCTGCCAGGCAAGCCGCACGCGATAGCCTTCCGCCTCGTTGGCCAGTGCCGCTGTCCCGTCGACGCCGTTCAACTGGAGTAGTTCCTCGGTATCCTCGACGAGGGGGAGGCGGCTGGCATCGATACTTCCGCCCGCGCGCGCCGGCACCGAACGCAGGTCGGTGAAGCGGACGTCCTCCGCGAACAACGGGGCCGTCGGCTCGACCGTGCCAGGGTAGGTGCGGCCATGGTCGAATTTGCCAGGCTCAAGCCGTGCGCCTTGCGCCTTCAAGGGCAATCGGAAGCAGGGGTGGAGCCCGATGGGCAGCCGGCAGTCCTCTTTCACCTCGATTCGAAATTCGAGATCGACAGCGGGCCCATCCGCGTCGGGCCGGATCGTCCGCTCGACGCGCCGCACCGGACTGGAAGCCGGATAATCGATCGAGAGCCTGAGCGTTCCCTCCGGAGCGGTCTCCCAGCGCCAGTCGTGGTTGGAGCAATGCCCGTGGAGTTCCTCGTCCGGCTCTGCCGGCGCTATCGCCGCCTTCCAGGCGGCGGGGAACCCGTCAGGCGGCACCGAGTAGCCGAAGGGGACGCAGGGCCATTCGCCGCGCAGCTTCCTGAGGATGCCCGGCATCGCGTCGGTTCCCGCCGCGCCCGCCCACGGCGCGATATGCATCGGGCTGACCTGGCGGCCATCCGCGAGGACGAAGGTGATCGGCGCCAGCATCGCGCCAAGCCGCTGGACGGCGAGGGCGCCGTGCGCCCAGGCGATCCCGCGATAGTCGTCGCTGCTCATGGCTTCTGTCCTTTGGCCCGGGCCTCGCTCTTTGCGGCGAAGGCGCGCACGCGCTCCTTGCCGATCTCGCTCCGGTAGAGCGCCGAGACGAGGTCGCGCTCGCGCGCCAGCCCGGCCTTGCGGTCGCCGCGTTGGGCGATAGCCGTCAGACGCTTCAGTCCCTCGATCGCCTCGGCCGGCTCGGCCGCGATCGCCGAAGCGAGTTCCAGCGCGCGCGGCAGCAGCCCGTCCGGCTGCACGAGTTCGTTGACGAGGCCCCAGCGCTCGAACGTCTCGGCGGGCAGGATCGTCCCGGTCATCAGCAGCAGGTTAGCCCGGTTACGCCCAAGCTTGGTCACGCTTCGCTGCGTCCCGCCGCCCCCCGGAACCAGCCCGAGCTTGATCTCCGGCAGGCCCATCTTTGCCGCGGTCGAGGCGATGACGATATCGGCGCAGAGCACCAGTTCGAACCCGCCGCCGAGGGCAAAGCCGTTCACCGCAGCGACGACCGGCTTGGCGCATTCGTCGATTGCCGCGTACATGCGCTCGCCTTTCGCCTGGAAGTCGTCGAACTCCGGTTCGGTCTGCGCCGCGTATTCCTTGATGTCGGCGCCCGCCATGAAGGCGCGGCCCTCGCCGGTAACCACGATCGCGCCGACCCCGCTCTCGCGGCCGAGCCCCTCGAACGTCCCGGTGATTTCCGCCTGCATGAGGCGGTTCATCGCGTTCAGCTGATCGGCGCGCCGGAAAGTGACGATCGCTACCCGTCCCTGCCGTTCGACCGTGAGCGTGGTCGGTGCCATGCCGTCACGCCTTCTGGATCGTCATGTCGCCGTTCTTTTCCAGGGCATCGATCTCGGCCGCCGGAAAGCCGAATTCCGCCAGGATTTCGCGGCCGTGCTCGCCGATCATCGGCGCCGGGCGATCGATCGTCGCCGGCGTCTCGCTCATCTTCACCGCCGGCGAGACCACGCGCACCTTGCCTGCCTTCGGGTGCTCGTAGCTGGTCAGCATGCCCATGAACTTCACCTGCGGGTCTTCCGCCGCCTTGCGGATGTCCTTCACCTCGGCGCACCAGATATCGGCGGCGAGCATGCGGGTGAGCAGATCCTCGGTCCCGAATTTCCTGGTCTCGGCGTTGACCTTTTCCCAAACCTCGTCGCGCTTGTCGAAAAGCGTCTTGAGGTCGTCGTAGACCGCGAGCTGCGGCGCCTCGAGCGTCGTGTAGAGCGTCTTGAACGGGCTCATGGCGATCGAGACGTAGCCGTGGTCCCGGGTTTCATAGATGCCGAAAGGCGCCTGCATGCCGGGATGGCCGATGCCCGAGTTCGGGCGCTTCAGGTCTTCGCCGAGGTTGAGGACCGCCACGTATTCCTGGGCGAGGTGGGCGAGCATCCCGGCAAGCAGGTTGACCTCGATCTTCTGGCCCTTGCCGGTCTTCTCGCGCCAGTAGAGCGCCGAGAGGATGCCGTAGACCATGTTCATCGCGCCGATCTGGTCGGCAAGGCCCGCGCCGGCCGGCACCGGCGGCTGGTCGCCGCGCCCGGTATTGGCGATCAGCCCGGCGAGACCCTGGATCAGCATGTCCTGGCCGGGCCGGTCGACATAAGGCCCGGCTTCGCCATAGCCCGAGCCGGAGCAGTAGATGATGCGCGGGTTGACCGCCTTGAAGTCCTCGTAGCCGTAGCCGAGGCGATCGAGCACGCCCGGGCGGAAATTCTGCACCACGATATCGGCGCGCTTCGCCATCTTCATGATGATGTCGTGAACCTTGGGGCTCTTCAGGTTCAGCGCGATCGAACGCTTGTTGCGATTCCAGGCGAGGAAGTTGGGGCTCTCGGAGCCGCCCACCCATTTCGCGAAGAACGTCATCGAGCGGAACATGTCGCCGGCCCCGGCGCGCTCGATCTTGATGACGTTGGCGCCCATGTCGCCGAGCAGCTGGGTGGCGAACGGCCCCTGCAGCAGATGGCTGAAATCGAGGATCGTGACGCCTTCGAGGGCCTTGTCCATCTTCTTGCTTTCGTCCTTCGTCACACCAGGTCCGGCACGAAACGCGGCGCTGCCGTCAACCCGCCGTCGACGCGAAGGTCGATGCCGGTGGTGAAGCCGGCGGCGTCGCTCGCCAGGTAGATCGCGGCTTCCGCCACTTCCTCGGGCTTACCGATGCGCCCGATCGGGTGCATCTTCACCCAGGCGCGGGCGACGTGGTCGCCGAGGTCGGCGACCACCTTCTCGTTCATCGGCGTGTTGATCGTGCCGGGCGAGATCGAGTTGATGCGCACGTTATGCGGCCCGAACTCGACCGCCATTTGCCGCGTCATCGACATCACCGCGCCCTTGGCGCCGGCATAGGCGGTCCAGCCGTCGAGGCCGATATGGCCTTGCGCCGAAGCCATGTTGATGATCGACCCGCCCTTCTGCTTGATCATGTGCGGCAGGGCGTATTTGCAGCCGCGGAAGACGCTCGACAGCTTCGTGGCAATCAGTTTCTGCCACTGCTCCTCGGTCATCTCGTAGACCGGGTAGCCGCCGATGGCGACAGCGGCGTTATTGACCAGAATGTCGAGCCGCCCGCCCTTCTTCACCGCCGTCGCGATGAGCCGGGCCATGTCGCCGTCGTCGGCGACGTCGCAATGGAGGTAGTCGGCGGCGAGCCCCTCCTTCTTCAGGCTGGCGACGAACGCCTTGCCCTTCTTGTCGGCGATGTCGGCGACGAAGACGCGTGCGCCTTCCCTGGCCATGCCTTCCGCTATGGCGTGGCCGATGCCGTCCGCCGCGCCGGTGACAACCGCGATCTTGCCGGTCAACCGTCCCATGATTCCCCCCCCGTATCCCTACACGCGCCGCCGCTTCAGCTCGTCGAAGGCGACCGCGACGATGATGATGACTCCGGTGATCACCAGCTGCCATTCCGTGGCGAGATCGAGCATGCCGAGGCCGTTCGACAGGAACGACAGGATGAGTACCCCCAGCGCCATCCCGAACAGCGAGCCGACGCCGCCTGAGAGGCTGACGCCGCCGAGCACTACCGCCGCCACCACCTGGAACTCGAAGCCGAGGCCCGACAGGTGCACCGCCGAGCCGAGGCGCGACGCCAGCAGGATCGCCGACACCGTCGACAGCAGCGAGCTGATCACGAAACAGAGGAATTTCACCCGCCGCACCGGATAGCCGGCCAGCCGCGCCACCTCGGCATTGCCGCCGACGGCGTAGACCATGCGGCCGAACGGCCGGTGGCGCATCACATACATGAAGGCGAGAAGCAGGACGAAGGCGATGACGGCCGGGTAGGGGATCACGCCGAAGAGCGACTCGTTGCCGAGGGCGAAGAAGCTGTCGAGTCCGATGTCGTCGGAAATTGCCGTCTTGCCGGTGTACAGATAGACCCCGCCGCGCAGGATGAAGAGCATGCCGAGCGTCACGATCAGCGAGTTGATCCCGACATAGGCCGACAGGTACCCGTTGATCACCCCGACGGCGAGGCCGAGCGCCAGCGCTCCGCCAAGGCCGAAGCCGAGCGACCCGGTGTGGTTCATGATGACGATGAGCGGCAGCGCCGCGGCCGCCTGCAGCGACCCAACCGAAACGTCGACCTCGCCGGAAATGAACACAATGGCGACCCCGATGCCCGCGATCATGGCGAGCGACGCCTGACCGAGCACGTTGGTCATGTTGCGGACGGTGAAGAAATGCTCCGCCGTGAAGCCGAAGAAGGCGATCAGCACAAGCAGCGAGACCACCAGCGTGATGTCGCTCCGCCGCGTCAGGACGGCGAAAGCGTCGGCGACGCCGCTGGAGCGGCCAGGGCCGGCCGTGCGCTCGAGGCTACCCGATGGCGGCATTGAGGATCGTCTCCTGGGTGGCTTCGCCGCGCGTGAACCGGCCGGTGATGCGCCCGCCCGCCATGACCATGATGCGGTCGCTGAGGCCGAGCAGTTCCGGCATCTCGGACGTCATCATCACCACCGCGTGCCCCTCCGAGGCCAGGCGGTCGATGAGTGCGAAGATCTCGGATTTGGCGCCGACGTCGATGCCGCGCGTCGGCTCGTCCACCACGATTACGCTGAGGCCGCGCATCAGCCAGCGCGCCAGCAGCACCTTCTGCTGGTTCCCGCCGGAAAGGTTCTTGATCGGCTGGTCGAGGCTTGGCGTGCGAATGCGGAAGCGGTCGACGAACGACTCCGCGGCGCTGCGCTCGCGGGTTTCGTCGACGATGCCAAGCCGGGCGAATGTCTCGAGCGCCGCCAGGCTGAGATTGGACACGACCGGCAGTTCGAGCATCAGGCCTTCGCCCTTGCGGTCCTCGGAGAGGAGGCCGATGCCGAGCGAAACCGCCGTGCGCGTGTCGTGCGGATGGAGCCGCTTGCCGCCGATGGCGATCTCGCCGGCGGTGATCGGGTCGAAGCCGACGATTGCCTTGGCGAGCTCGGTGCGCCCGGCGCCCATCAGGCCGAAGAAGGCGAGCACTTCTCCGGCTTTTGCCTCGAACGAAACGTCACGGACCTTGGCGGCCGTGGATAGGTTCTTCACCGACAGGGCAACCTTGTCGGACGCCGGGCCGCGCTCGCGCGGGAACAGCGTCTCGATCCGCCGGCCGATCATGTCCTGGACGAGCGTGTCGTTCGTATGTTCCGCGATCGGCTTGGTCGAGATATGCCGGCCGTCGCGGAGCACGGTGACGGTGTCGGCGATCTCGAAGACCTCGTCGAGCTTGTGGGTGACGTAGAGAACAGCGATGCCGAGCGAGGTCAGCCGCCGGATCACCTTGAAGAGCAATGCCACCTCGGTCGGCGTCAGCGACGAGGTCGGCTCGTCCATCACCACGATGCGCGCTTCGTGGGCGAGGGCGCGGGCGATTTCGACCATCTGCTGCTGGCTGACGGGGAGGGTGCCTGTGCGCGCCTCGGTGTTCACGTCGAAGCCGATGCGGTCGAAAAGCGCCTTCGCTTCCTTGCGGATGGTTCGCCAGCGGATCGAACCGGCCCCGTCCACGGGATACTGCTCGAGGAAGATGTTCTCGGCGACCGTGAACTCGGCGATCAGGGCGATCTCCTGGAACACGACCTTGATGCCGCGCTTCAGCGCATCGGAGGGATGCGCGATCTGGATTTCCTGGCCGCCGATGCGGATCGTGCCGGAGTCCTTCACGTAGACGCCCGCCAGAATCTTGATCAGCGTCGACTTGCCGGCGCCGTTCTCGCCCATGAGGGCGTGAACCTTGCCCGCCTCCAGCTGGAGGTTGACGTCGTGGAGCGCGATGACGCCCGGGAAGCGCTTGCTGATCCCGACCATCTCGAGGGCGAGCGGGGCAGCGTCGGCCTCGCGGACGAGCGCGGTATCAGCGGGCATTGGCTCGCCTCCGCGCCAGGTCGAGGTAGGTCGCCACGATCAGCACGACGCCCGGCACGATCATCTGCAGGTCCTGGTTCCACTGCAGAAGGATGATGGCGTTGTCGATCACCTTGAGGACCAGCACGCCGAGCAGCGTCCCGGTCAGGGTTCCGCGGCCGCCCGAGAGGCTGGTGCCGCCGAGGATGACGGCGGCGACGACTACGAGCTCGAAACCGCGGCCGGCCGTCGGCTGCCCGGCGTTCATCAGCGACACCAGCACGAGCCCGGCGACGCCGACGAGCAGGCCGGTGGCGACGAAGGCGAAGAGCTTCAGCCGCTCCGAGCGCAGGCCCGAGAGCCGCGCCGCCTTCTCGTTGGCGCCGACCGCGTAGAGGTAGCGCCCGAGGGTCGTGTGCCTGAGCAGGACGTAGGAGACGAGGAAGACGATCGCGGCGACGATGACCGGGATCGGGATCGGCCCGACATAGCCGGCGCCGATGTCGACGAACGAGGCGATGTGATGGTGGTTCTGCACCGCCTCGCGCGAATAGAGAAACACGCTGCCTTGCAGGATCATCATCGTGCCGATGGTGGCGATCAGCGAATTGACCTTGAGGCGCGTGACCACCAGCCCGTTCACCAGGCCGACGAATCCGCCGAAGGCGATGCCGGCGATCACGCCGATGGTGACGCTTTCGGTCTGGTTCATGACGTCCATGGCCACCACGCCGACGAAGGCCAGCGACGCGCCGACCGAGAGGTCGACCTCGGCGGTGATGAGCAGCATGGTCATGCCGGCTCCGACGATCATCACCATCGCCGATTGGCGGAGAATGGCGATGATGTTGGCGCCCGAATAGAATTGCGGTTCGGCGAGCGATACGCCGAGGCACAGGATCACCAGGACCGCGATCAGCACGATCTGGCCGTTGCCGGCGAGCGTACCTGCGGCGCTTCTGGCTTTTCTCGGTTCCGAGACGTCGCTCACCATGAGCGTGTCACCGCTTCTGTACCGGAAGGCCCGGAGCCGCAAGCGCGCGGCCCCGGGTCTTGCCTTGGGATGCTACTTCTTCAGGTCGGCCGCGGTCTTCATGCACTTTGCCGGCGGCTTCAGCGCATTGATCGCGTCCCACTTCGGCGTCCGGGTGGTGCCGGCGAGGTCGTAGAACTTCTTCCAGTCCTCACCCATCATCGGAGCCGTCGGGCTGACGATGTGCTCCGGCACTTCCTTCTTCTGGAAGAGCGCGATCGCCGCGTCGATGGTCGTGTAGCCTTCCTTCTCGGGGAACATCGCCGCCTCGATCTTGTAGGACGGCTCCTTCTCCATGGCGTTGATGAAGGCGAGGCCTTCGCCGCCGGTGCCGACGACGAGCAGGTTGTCCTGCGACTTGCCGGCCGCCTTCCACGCCTGCAGGCCACCCAGCGACGACGAGTCGTTGATGCCGTAGATGATGTTGATGTCGGCGTTCTGGGCGAGCGCCGCCGTCGAGACTTCGAGCGCGCGGTCGGGGTTGCCGCCGCCGTCGAGGTCATGCACCAGTGTCGCACCCGGGATGATCGTGTGGATGCCGTCCATGAAGCCGTTCGAGCGCAGCACCGTCGCCGAGAGCAGCGGCAGGCCGACATTCATCACCTTGGCGACGCCGCCGAGGTGATCCTTGGCGTACTTGCCCGCTTCGACGCCAGCGTCGTAGCCGGTATCGTAGTCGCAGATCGCGACCATGGTGGTCATGCCCTTGACCGGGTTGCCTTCCAGCACCACCGGCATGTTGGCGGCCTTGGCCCGCTTGAGCAGCGGCACCACGCCTTCTTCGTTCACCGGCGTGATGATCAGGACGTCGACGCCCTGGGCGATGAAGTCCTCGGCGGCCGAGACTTCCTTGGCGACGTCGAGGTTGGCGTCCTTGACTTCGACCGTGGCGCCGATCTCGGCGGCATGCGCCTTCATGCCCTTGATGACGTTCTGGTACCACTCGTGGGTGCCGTAGTTGACGACGTAGCCAATGCGCTTCGGCATGTCGGCCGCATTGGCAGCGCCGGCAGTCAGCGCCGCGAGGGCGGCGCCGGCAAAGAGTAGCTTAGCGAGTTTCTTGGTCATTTCCTTAGTCCTCCCAATGATCTCCGCGCCAAGATCGAGGCGAGCCCGAACTCCGACCGACTTCTGTTCCGCGATCAAGTGCCAGCTGCCGGCGCTTGCGGATGTCGGCGTTCGGGCGAGCCCAGGGCGCGCGAGATTTCGAGTGCCGCCGATTGTGCGCGCCTCAAGACCGCCTTGCGGTCGAAGCGCGCAGCTTTCTGCGGCAAATAGGGAACCGTGACCGCAGCAACGATGTGCCCGACGTGGTCGCGGATCGGCATGGAAATATTGGTGCAGCCCTCGACGGCGAGCGACGGGCGCATCTCGTAGCCGGTCTTCAGGCAGTCGGCGACGCGACCCTCGATCGTGGCGCGCCCGCCCGCCGAAGGATCGGCGGCGAGGATGCGCGCGATCAGCTGTTCGCGCTCGCGCTCCGGCAGGTTAGCGAGAAGCACCGCGCCCGAACTCGTCTCCATGATCGGGAACTCGGCGCCGACCGCGACCGAGTAGCGCATCGGCAGCGGTGAATCGATCTGCAGGACGACGAGGATCTTCAGGTCGCGCAGCACCGCGAGATGGCAGCTCTGGTCGGTGTCGTCGGCGAGCGCCCGCATCGCCGGGAGGGCGACGTCGATCAGCCGGTTCACCGGCGGGTGCTTGTGGGCAAGCTCGAACAGCTTGAGCGAAAGACGGTAGCGGTCCGACTTCGGGGCGCGAACCAGATAGCCGCGCTTCTCGAGCAGCTGGATGATCCGGTAGATTTCGTGGATCGAGCGTCCGACCCCGATGGAGATCTCCGTCTGGGTCACGCCTTCCGGCCGGTCGGCCATGAACTCGAGGATGTCGAGCGCTTTCTCCGCCGCGGGCACGCGATAGGCGGGCATGCCCGGCTTGTCGTCCGCCGCACTCGGAGCCTCGGCGAGGAGGGTGCGGGCGTCGCTGCTCATGCGAAGCTCCGGTCGAGCGCGGCGCGCGGCAGCGTCTCCGCGTGCTTGCGGTTGAGCCACGCTGCGAGATCGGCCGGCGACAGCTCGCCCTTGATCGCGGCAGCGGCCTTGGCGGCCGATTCGCGGAAGAAGGTGATGAAGCCGGGATGGGTCTGGCGAAGGTATGAGCCGCGCATCGTGGCGAGCGTGTCGGCGAAGAAATTCCGCGTCGCCTGGTTGGCCGCGGCGTCGGTCCAGGCCGACAGCATGCCCGGCTGGCCGCCGGCGCTGACGTATTCCGTGCGCTGGAACTCGGGGCTGCAGAGGTGCTTGGCGTAGGCGATCGCCTCGTCGGGATGCTTCGACTGCGCGCTGACCCCGATGCCGGCCCCGCCGAGCAGGGCGCCCTTCGGCGGAGAGGCGGGGATATCGGCGAAACGGAGGTGCGGACCATCGTTCCGCGAAGCGTAGTTCACGTAGCCGAAGGCGAAGGGCACGTAGACCACGTCATCGTGGGCAATCATGTGCTCGTAGCAGCGGATCGGATTCCACGACCACGACTGCGGGTGGGCGAGGGCGGCGAGCTCACGCATCCGGTCGACGACGCCGGCGAGCACGCGATCCTCGATGCACACGCCCGGGTCCGTGCCGATCGGGTGGCCGGCGAGCGCCGCGCCGGTGAGGATCAGGCACATCGCATCGGTCGGCACCAGCGGCAGGCCGAGCCAGAGGCCATCCGCCCGCAATCTGCGTCCGAGTTGAACGACCGCTTCGTGCGAGGTCGGCGGCGCGTCGGCGTACTTCTTCAAAAGGTCGGGACGGTAGGATGCGACCTGGGCGGCGGCGTCGATAGGCAGTGCCCATTGCTTGCCGCCGGCCTGGTACGACTGCCAAGACTTGCCGACCGAGTCGGCCTCGAACATCCGCTTGTCCGCGTCGGACAGGTGATCGTCGAAAGGCAGCATCAGTCCGTCCCGCGCGACTTCGCCGACGAACGGGTGGTCGAAGGTGATCAGGTCGTATTTGCGGACGGTATCCTCGAGCCGGCCTTCGCCGAACTCGTACAGGCTGCGCCGCTCCCAGACGATCGAAAGGCCGGGCCGGGCCGCGGTATAGGCGGCAATGCTGGCGTCGAGCGGCCCCCAACAGCGCCGGTGATCCCAGGCGAGTCCCTTGAGCGTGATTGCCACGCGCTTCCATCCCTGCTTCGGCCGGACTTAGGCGCCAGCCGTTAACGCTGACGGTAGCTCTATTTTTTATAGATGCAAGTCATTTTCCTATGCGCTATCCAAATGGAGGGCCTCGGGGCTGGAATACAGGCGCGAGGCCGCGCCGGGTGCAATTGCTGTTGCCGCGATCACGCGCGGACTTGACTGCGGGCCGGTCGGGGCGGTTATTGCCGACCTTCAGCAAGCGACGGAAAGAATATGCCCAGGTTCAAGGACGACTTTGCCGAAAGCCGGAAGACATCCAGCGAAGCCAAGCAGGCCATGCTTGAGCGCTTTCGCGCCCGGCCATCGAAGGACGACCCGGCGATCAAGGAACGCGAAGCCGCGCGAATCGCGACCAAGCTGGCCCGCGAGGCCCGCATTCAGGCGCGCGAGGTGGCTCGCAAGGCGGAGGCCGAGCGCCTGGCGGCCGAGTTGAAGGCACGCGAGGAAGAAGCGGCGCGGCTGGCCGCGGAAAAAGCCGAGCTTGAGGCGGCCGAGCGCCGCCGCGAAGCCGACGAGGCGGTAAAGCTCCTCGCCGAGCAGAAAGCCGCGCGTGACGCGCGCTACGCCGCCCGCCGGGCGCGCAAGCGCTAGGCGCTCAGGGACATGCCGGGCTTCCGCACTGCGATTCAGTCTATTGAGCGGGTGGGAATCGGCCCAACTCGGGCCCGGCGCAGAATCGCCGCCTGGGCGGGATCGGTTTGCAGCCGGTAAACCACCTGAGTCGGGATTTTCGCGAAAGCGAGAACTGGCTGCCGTTCCTGAACACTTATAGAACCATGTGCCTCGCCCCGGAACCAACGTTCCGGCGCGTCCTAGAGGGTATCCGAGGCTTCGCGCTGGCGGCGTGACTGCCTGAGGAGAGAGGCTCGTGCAGGGTCCGCTCTCGGAGTGATATCAAACGGTCAAAGCGATCGTGGCTTGGAGCGCGGGGTGGAGTCCTTTGTTAAGTGGAAGCGCCGAGTGGAAGGCCAATTTCAAAGGATTTCGTTCGCAACATTTTCCCGAAAAAACACCCGTATTGGAGTGCTGCCATCGATTGGGGCGCCGTTGGTTCGCCCGTAGTGGTGCAGCACGATCTCAACGGCGCGTCGCGCCTCAAGCAAAGGGTCTTGATCAATGACGACGTCGATTTGGCGGGAGAGAAGGAGGCTCCTCGTCGTTTCCGACAGGTCGTGGCAAATGAAGGCAAAGGCCCTAGACATACTGCACTCCCCGATTCGCCGCGCTATCTCGTCGTTGCCTTGGGAGATGTTGTAAATACCCCGCACACTCGGGGTCTCGAGCAACGCTGCTACGACAGAGTCTGCGGCCATCGTACTTTGATCCAAGTTCTCGATTTCTGAAACGATCGTGCAGCGCGGAAATTCCGCATGCAGAATTGATTTGAACCCATTCTTCCGCTCTTCGTGACCCCTGAACTCCTGTAGCCCGGCGACCAGCAGAATGCTGCCGCCTGCGGGTTCGAGAAGACGACCCATCAGTTCGCCAGCCAGTCGACCTGCCTGATAGTTGTTCGGCCCGACATAATGATGCGGCACACCGAGCGGCAAATCAGTCGCTAGCGTTATGACGGGGATACGCTCGCCGATATCACGTAGAGCGCCGACGATGCTCTGTCTTGCAGGCGCGACGATCACCAGCGCGTCGTAATTCGTCACCATCTTTTCAAGTTGCAGATGAATAGTTTCGGGGGCCAAAACATCAATATGGCTAACGTACGCGGTGACCGCTTGCGGCGCGAAGAGAAGGTTTGCCTCCCGAAACCCTCGTGCCAGTCGCTCGTAAAACGGGTTCTGAGGGGGCTTCATCAGAACGCAGACCCGCAGGGATTTTAACGGTGCTGCGTGTAGATTTCGATCGAGCCCAAGCTTCCTTGCGCTGGATATGACGGCGCGTTCCCTGGCCATCGAGACTCCACCGCGGCGGTTGAGTACCCGGTCGGCCGTCGCACGGCTTACGCCGGCATCAATCGCCACGTCGTTGATCGTGACTTTCGTCATCGTCCAAGTTGCCGTTTGAGGCAATCGCCTCAAATCCGACTTTGCCTGACGCACTGGGCAATTGCTAGCCTGAGGAGCACGTGGGGAGGATTCGGAGATGGGCTAGGGCTACCTACCCTCGGAGCGGCATGGCGTCCCCGGGACCCCGTGCCGACGTTTCTGCCGCGCCCTCCACCAACACTTTTGGGGAGGACGGCTTCATCCAGAAAAATCAATCCAGCAACGAGATCGCCCTATCGAATGACTCGGGGTGAAGGAAAAAATCCCAAAAAAAGGAAGGCGCAACCGCAGACGCGGACGCCCCTATGGAGGAAACGATGAAAACAAGGACGGTAATAGCCGCTGCATGTTTGGCAGTGCTTGTATCAAACGTGGCGCGAGCAGCAGAGGCTTTGCCAGACAAATGGTGTAGCGGCGTGCATCTGCGTTTCTTCGCTGGCGGCGCAGAGGGCGACCTTTTTGCTACCGTCGTGCTGAACGGGGCGAGGAGGGCGCAGCAAGATACCGGGGCGCAGGTCGATTTCGTGTTCTCTGGTTGGGATGGCGAGAAGATGGTGCAACAGCTGCGCGAGGCTATTGCATCGCATCCGGACGGAATCGCGATGATGGGTCATCCGGGGTCGTCGGCCATAATGCCGTTGGCGGAGGAAGCCGCGGCGGCCGGAATCCTCATGGAATACCAAAACGTCGACGTTCCCGAGGTGCGGGCAAAGTTTGGCGGTGGCTATGTCGGCGCGAATCTTTATCCGCAAGGACGCGCCCTCGGCGAGGAAGCAGTTCGCCGGTTTGGCCTCGGCAAGGGCGACTCTGCCATCATGGTTGCGAACTGGACGCAAGAAGAGCGCGTCCAACGCGAATTGGGCACGGTCGAAGCGTTGGAAAAGGCAGGTGTCCGTGTCATTCGCCTGTCCAGCACTACTGAGATGGCAGGCGATCCAAATCTTGCAATTCCGCTCATCACCGCCGGCCTTGTAGCTAACCCGGACGTTAAGCTTATCGCCTATCCTGGCGGAGCGATGCTCGGCAACGCGTCGGTCTACATGGAAGCAGTGGGCAAGAAGCCTGGCCAAATTATCAATATCGGCTTTGACACAAGCCCGACGATCGTCGAGCAGTTCAAGAACAAATGGATCCAGCTGACGGCTGACCAGCAGCCATTCATGCAGGGATACCTGCCGATCATCAGCCTCTGCATGCAGAAGGTCCTCGGCCTTGGAGCGCTGAACGTGGACACCGGCGCGGGCTTCGTGACGCCGGACAACTATTCCGGCGTTGCCGATCTTGCGACCAGGTACCTGCGCTAATCGGCTCTGCTGAACGGCATTGCGGGGCGGCCCTTTCCGCCGCCTCGCTCCTCATCAGGCCCCGGGCAACGGATCACGCCATGGACGAAAGGCTGATCGAACTTCGCGACATCAAGAAGTCCTACGGCAGCGTTTTTGCGGTGGGAGGGGTCAATATGTATGTCGAGCGCGGCGAGGTCGTGGGGTTGCTTGGCGACAATGGCGCCGGAAAATCGACGCTCATCAAGATCCTCGCTGGCGCGGTCAAGCCTAGCAGTGGCGAAATTCTAGTTCGCGGCGTGCTGGTGCGCGATTGGAACGCTGCCAAGTCGCGCGATGCCGGCATCGAAACCGTTTTTCAGGATCGTGCGCTCGTGGTGCAGCAAACCATCATGCACAACATTTTCATGGGTCGCGAAATTACTGGCCCGTTCGGACTCCTCAAGATTGGCAAGGAGCGCGCTGAAGCCGAGCGGTTGATGCGAGAGATTGGCTTCACGTCTGAGGTTTTCTCTCCTGACTCTATCGTGGGTCAGTTGTCGGGTGGCGAACGGCAAGGGGTGGCGATCGCGCGCGCCATCTACAATCGAGCCGACCTGATTGTTCTTGACGAGCCAACGACTGCGCTGTCCCTGACGGAGACTGCGAAGGTATTCCGTTTTGTCCGCTCGGTCCGGGAAAGTGGACGGTCGGTCTTATTTATCGGTCACAATATCCACCACGTTTTCGATATCGCCGATCGATTTATCGTTCTCGACCGGGGGCGAGTGGCGCTCGAGAAAACCAAGGTCGAGGTAGGGAATGCCAACCATCTGATCGAATTCATGGAAAAGGTCGCGCTTCCCCCGGGCACTTACGATCCGCTTGCCCAGATCGCCGATCAGAATGGAGCGACCCGGTGACCGAGACGGCTGGAAGGATATTTGTTTCTCCCATCCGCGGAGGTCTTCGCCTATTCGCGGGGAACAACCGTGCATCTATCGGCACGCTTATCGTGTTCGTGGTGATGATGGCCGTGTTTTTCATCGGCAATCCGAGCGTATTTTCGGATTGGCGCATCTACAGCGCCGTGCTGACCACTCTGCCCGTATCGCTCTTTTTGGTGGTTCCGTTGGTGTTCATCATCACGGTGGGCGAGATCGACCTGTCGTTCCCGGCGGTCATGGGCTTTGCAGGATGGATTTTTGCCCTCTGCATCCAAGCAGGATTTAACTCGTTCTTGTGCGTGGCCGCCGCAGTGGGGGCAAGCATCGGCCTCGGTTTCGCGATTGGGGCAGTCGTCGTCTACGGCGGTCTCTCTTCTCTCGTTGCAACACTCGGCATGAGTTACCTGATCCGGGGGGCAATCCTGATTGCGACCAACGGCAAGTCCATCGCATTGGTCGGGCTAAAGGGCACAGGTGTCTATCAGCTTCTGGCGACCTCAGTGGCCGGCTTCCCGGTCCAGATGGTTTGGGCTGTGGCGTTCGTCGCAATCTCAGTGGTCCTCTACAAGCGGCACAGGTTCGGTGCGCGCGTGCATAGCGTCGGCGACAATCCCGACAGTGCTGCGCAAATGGGCATCGATACCAAGCGGACACGCATTTACACGTTTGCGTTCATGGGCCTTGGAGCGGCCTTGGCCGGGATTTTTTCGACCACGATCAACTTCACGTGGTGGCCAACCTCCGGGGAGGCCTACCTGCTTCCGACTCTGGCTTCCGTATTCGTGGGCGGCACACCGACCTGGGGCGGCATCGGCACAATTCTCGGAGGCTCGATAGGCGCAGCGATCGTGTCCTTCATTCAGGTTGGCATCGTGTCGGCCGGTCTCGATGGATTCTACGTCCAGTTCTTCAACGGTCTCATCATCATCCTGGCCCTCATCGGCCACCGGTGGAATCAGATCCGCTACCGTTAGACACGGTTGGCCCACTCGGGACGAGGAAGGAAGAAATGTCCACAATTCCGACCCGGCGCGACTACTCATTGATCGGCCGTGATGCCGAGACTGCGGTTGCCAGCGGCCTTGCTTTGGCTGAGTGGTATCACACCGACATACCGCGACGAACGATGAAGGAGTTGATGCAAAGACGCGATGCTCCTGCCGTTCGCGATACGATCATCTGGATTGCCCTCCTGCTCGCGTTCGGAGCAGGTGGCTGTGTCTTCTGGGGCACGTGGTGGTCGGTACCGTTTTTCGCTTGCTACGGCGTCCTGTACGGGTCAGCCGGCGACTCGCGATGGCACGAGTCCGGGCATGGCACGGCCTTCCGCACGCGATGGATGAACAGTGTCTTATACTATGCCGCGAGCTTTATGATGCTGCGCGAGCCGACGATCTGGCGTTGGAGCCACGCGCGACATCATACGGATACGATCATTGTCGGTCGTGATCCCGAAATAAATTCCATGCGCCCGCCAGCCATCATGTCCATTCTACTAAATGTCTTCGCGCTGAAAAATACGCCCCTCACGCTCGCCAAATTGGTCCTTCACTCGAGCGGCAGGTTGTCTCCCGAAGAAGCAACCTTTGTTCCAGATATGGAGCGGACCAAGATCTACGTGGCCGCGCGCATCTACCTCGGTGTCCTTCTTGCAGTGGCTTCGCTGTCAATTGCGGCTGGCACATTTCTCCCGATGATGTTGGCAGGTGTGGTGCCGACCATGTACGGCGCGTGGTTGGGCGTCTACGTGGGATTTCCCCAGCACGCAGGCCTTGCGGAGAACGTGCTCGATCATCGTTTGAATTCGCGCACTATCTACATGAATCCAATTCTGCGCTTCGTGTACTGGAACATGAACTATCACGTCGAACACCACATGTTTCCGATGGTGCCCTACCACCAGCTCCCGCGGCTTCACGAAATCATGAAAGCCGATACGCCCGCCCCGTACAGGTCCACGTTCGAGGCTTATGCCGAGATCTTACCTGCGCTGGCCCGGCAACTGCGAGAACCGGAATGGTTCATCAGGCGCGAGTTGCCACCCACGGCTCGTCACTATCGTCCCGAGCTTCATGATCAGGGAGGGACCACTCGCGCTCAGCTGGTTCGCACCGCTTAAGGCCATGAGCGAGTGGGTGGAGGCAGGCCGAATTGGCGACGTCGACTTGGAGGACGTGATTCGCTTCGATCATTCCGGTCGCAGTTTTGCTATCTACCGAAGTCCGGAAAGCGAGTTCTTCGCAACCTCTGCTATCTGCACCCATGAGCATGCGTTTCTTTCCGACGGTCTCGTCCTGGGTGACGTCATTGAGTGCCCCAAACACAATGGGCGCTTCAACTACAAGACTGGCGCGGCTCGCGGTGCACCGGCATGTGTCAACCTGCGGACGTTTCCGGTCGAGATCGTTGACGGAAGAGTCATGATCAAGATCGACTGAGGAAGTGGATTACGGCGGTCTGAGGCTTGCGAAGAGAGGCACACATTCTGGCGCTGATTTGACGTGGCCGTCAGAAGTCAAATGTCAGCGAACGGGCGGAAAACGGGCCTCCGCCCTGCCGATCAAGGAGCCTCGGCAGTTCGAATCCCAACAGGGTCATCAATGCAAGTGATTGATTTTTCAGCTGCAATTTCGTGGGGAACTAGGACTCCAACCTATTACCTAAGGTATTGAAATAGATATAGTTATGTTTTCGATACGAGGAATTGCTACATATTTTGCTACGCAAAACAGTTGAAGCCTATTCATCCCGGGCCGAAGCTGATTCGGCAAAGCGGGCTGTCTCCGCCTGCGTACCGGACGCCTATCTGAAGCAGGGCCGCTACGCCGGCGAATAAGCGGGCCGCGGCGGCTGACCGGTCTGTTATTGCCTAATTGCGGTTGTTGTAGCCGGTCGCGCTGGCGCAGGGTTCGTCGGCTCCGGATACACGGCACCGATAGAACCTCATCGCCAGGTCGTGTTCATCCGTTGAAATCGGGTAACGAGCGTTATGTCAGCCATCCAGAACTCTGCTCGATCGACCTGGCACACTTCGGCAGACGTATGGCGTATTTGATCTCTTCGCCCTCAAGGAACTCGTAGACATCGGGATTGGCAAAGCCGGCGTCGGCCCGGAAGTAGAGGCGCGAGACCTTGCCGCGATAGCGCGCCACGACGGGCGCCAACAAATCTTGCCACCCATCGGCACTGTGAACGTTGCCGGGACGAAGTGCGCTGCGTTCCAGATGCCCATCGACTGAGGTGACGGCTCCGAGACTGCTGGGCTTATGACCAACAATCTGCTCGTATGTGGCGAGGGCGGTATTCACGCTCGCGATCGCAGCATTGTAGGTGGAGAGTCCGGCCGCCAGGCTCGCATTGGTTTGCGCCACGTCGGTCTTGGTGCCTTCGCCGACGTTTAGCCGGTCGGTCGCCGCCCGTCCCTGTTCGCGCAGGAACTGGACG
>JBBQGL010000019.1:0-34596 GCA_038323025.1 Hyphomicrobiales bacterium | reverse complement strand
CGCAGCATGGCAAAACCAGCGCAACCAGACCGGCGCTCGCATCAAATGGATGTTCTCAACCGAAAAGGCCCGCGCCAAAATGGCCCACGCCTATCCCACCCCGACATTCAAAGAGTCATAACCTCTGTGTCGCGGAACTAGGTTCAGGACCGGTTCCGGCGCGCACCTTACGCGCCTCGTTGGAGCCAAACCCGGTCCGCGCACGCGGGCCGGGTTTCTTGAGTCCGCCCGCCGGCTGAAGGGAGGCTGCCAGGATGATCGGTGGTTACGTATTCGATGCCTATGGCACATTGCTCGACGTTCACTCGGCAGTACGGACGCACGCGGATGTGATCGGGGCTGAAAGCGACCGACTTTCGGCGGTCTGGCGATCGAAACAGCTCGAGCTGACCTGGGTGCGCTCTCTCATCGGTCGATATCGCGATTTTCTTGCGTTGACGGAAGAGGCCCTGGACTTTGCGCTGGCGACGGTTGCGCCGCACAGACTGGACCTGAAGCCGGCCTTGATGGAGGCCTATCGACATCTGAAAGCCTTCGGCGAGGTCGGCTCAGTTCTGCGAGCGATCAAGCAGCGGGGTTTCCCGGTCGCGATTCTCTCCAACGGCACTCCCGGGATGCTCGCCGACGCGGTGGCTGCCGCCGGGCTGACGAACCTCGTCGATCACGTTATTTCGGTCGACGAAGTTCGGATCTACAAGACCGCCCCGCTTGTCTATCGCCTGGTTGGAGAGAAGATGGCTTTGTCGCCTGAAGCAACGGTCTTTTGCTCCTCCAACCGATGGGACATTGCGGGTGCCGTTGCATTCGGCTTCCGCGCTTTCTGGATAAACCGCGCCGGCGCGCCGGACGAATATTGCGATCTCCCACCGGAGGGAGCATTTCCAACCTTGAATGGAGTGTTGGAGTCTTCGCTTGCGTCATAAGTTTCCGTGCGTTGGGTTCTTCTCGAGAACCCCGTCCAGAGCGGCCAACAAATCGCGCAGCGGCACCGAAGAGAGCTCGGCCCCGAGAGGCCACAGCCCGCGCAGTTCCTGAGCGTATGCCTCGAGGAGGGCTGCGGCGCGGCCGAGCGCCTGAAGGCCGAATACCCCAGCCGCACCGGCGAGCTTGTGAGCCACGACTTCGGTCCGTGCCAGGTCGTTTAGGTTCAATCCTCCCGACCAGGCGGCAGCAATCTCGGCGAGCGTTGCGCGATCCCCGGCCAGCCGCCGCATGAAGCTCTCATCGGGTTCAAGATAGGTCCCGGAAAGCGAGGCTGGAACGGCGGCGTCGCTGGACCTCATGTTTGCGCCGACTCCGCCGCCGCGGCCGACCGCTCGATCAGCCGGTAGCCGATCCCGCGACGCGTTTCGATGGCTGCGTGGGCGCCGGCTCTTCGCAGAACCAAGCGCAGCTTGGACACGTGCGCTTCGATGGAGTTCGGCGAGACCTCCTCGTCGAATCCGTAGAGCGCCTCCTCGATCATGCGCTTCGGGGTGAGATGGCCCTTGCGCCGGATGAGAAGTTCCAGAAGCGCGAACTGCTTGCGCGTTAGCGGCATGCCGACGCCTGCAACGACTGCCTCGAGGGACTCGCGATCGACAACGATGTTCCCGGCGGTCAGCCGGCCGTCCTCGATACGGGCGGGCCGGCGAAGGAGGGCGCCAACCCGTGCCCGGAACTCGGGCATGGCGAACGGTTTGACGAGATAATCGTCGGCGCCGCTGGAGAGGCCGACGACGCGGTCCTCGACGCGGCGCCGCGCGGTCAACACGAGAATCGGCGTGGCGATGCGACGGTCTCTCAAGTCGCGGACGAGCTCGAGGCCGTCGCGGTCGGGCAACCCGAGGTCGACCACCATCAGGTCGTAGTCATTGTCCGAAGCGGCAAGCAGTGCGTGACCGGCAAGGCCCACGGCATCCACGGTATAACCAAGAGAGAGCAGCTCGCGCTTCAGAAGCCGGGCGACGTCTTCATCGTCATCGACGATCAGGATGCGCATGGGCTAAGAGCACATTCCTTGGCGGCAGGTCGGCGGCCGCCGCAATTTCCAGGGCCCCTCGGTAATTGTGCTAGGCTTGCCGCAACAAGACAAGCGGCTACCTTTTTGGTAACAACCGAAGGGAATTGCCGTCCCAGGGAAGAAATGGATGGCCGCATCGATCCTGATCGCGGACGACGATCCCAATATCGTGCGCGCGCTCGCCTTCCTGATGCGAACGGCGGGCTATCATGTTCGCACAGCGGCGGATGGCGACGAAGCACTCGCCGCCGTAGCAACAGCGCCGCCGGAACTCATTCTTCTCGACGTGATGATGCCGCGTCGCAATGGCTACGACGTCTGCCGGCGGCTGCGCTCCGACCGGGCGTGCAGCGAGGTGCGCATTGTCATGCTGACCGCCAAAGGGCGTGAGGACGACCGGCGCACCGGGCTCGACCTTGGCGTCGACGCATACCTGACCAAGCCGTTTGCGATTGGCGATGTCGTTGGATGCGTCGAGCGCGTGCTTTCCCGGCCCAGTCGTCACGCCAGTTCGGGCGCCGAGGGTGAGGCCGATAGCTGAGTTGGTTCGCGGCGATGCCCCATGCAGTCAAACGGCGGGATCGGCTCATTGGCCTGTTTGTTGCGGGAGCCGTGCTTCTCAACCCGCCGATTCTGACGCTGTTCAGCGGCGGCTCCGTATTGGGCTGGCCGTCGCTCTTTGTCTACCTGTTCGGAGTCTGGGCTCTGCTTATCGCCGGTCTGGCGATTGTGCTCGAACGCCGGCCCGAGATCAGGAACGATTCTGACAAGGGCGGTCTGCCGTGAGCCCCACAGTCGTCGTTCTAACGGCGTTGGGCTACCTGTTCCTGCTCTTCGTCGTCGCCTATCTCGTCGAGCATGACCAGACTCGGGCCAGCCGCCTGACACGATCGAGTTGGGTCTACACGCTGTCGCTCGCCGCCTACTGCAGTTCCTGGACGTTCAATGGCGGAATCGGAAGGGCCTCCCAGCACGGCCTCGATTTCCTTCCGATCTACCTCGGGCCAACGCTTACCTTTTGCCTCGGCTCGGTGCTCATCCGGAAGATCCTCCGGGTCAGCCGCGCGAACCGGATTACGTCGATCGCCGACCTGATCGCAGCCCGCTTCGGCAAGAGCACCGGGCTGGCGGCCTTGGTCACGGTCATCGCCGTGATCGGCATGATCCCCTATATCGCCCTGCAGCTGAAATCGATTTCCGGCGGACTGGCGATGATGATCGCCAGCCACCCGGTAGCCGGCCCGGCGTCTATCCCGGTGCTGGCGGACGGCGCCCTCTGGGCGGCGATCGTACTCACCATCTTCGCGATGTTGTTTGGCAGCCGAAGCATTCATCCGCGCGAGCATCATCCGGGCATGGTGGTGGCCGTGGCATTGGAGTCGATACTGAAACTGGTGGCGCTGACCGCGGTCGGTCTTTTTGTGGTCTATGGGCTTTTCACGGGTTTCGGGGATCTGTTCGCGCGCGCGTCCGCAGCCACGAACCTTGGCGCCCTGTTTGAGTTCTCCGGCACCAGCCGCAGCATCGATTGGATCGCCATGACGCTGCTTGCCATGGCGGCGATCGTCTGCCTGCCACGTCAGTTCCAGGTCATGGTGGTTGAGAATGTCGACGAGCGACACCTCGACCGGGCCTTATGGGCGTTTCCGCTCTATCTCCTGCTGATCAACTTTCTGGTCCTGCCGATCGCGCTGGCCGGGCGGCTCTTCCTGACGGCCGGCGCCAATCCCGACAGCATCGTGCTTGCGGTGCCTCTCGCGGCCAGTCAACCAGTCCTTGCCCTTGTTGCCTTTCTTGGCGGGCTTTCGGCGTCGGCGAGCATGGTCGTGGTCGAAGCGACCGCGTTGAGCCTGATGGTCTGCAACGACGTCGTCATGCCCGCCCTCTTGCGCTGGCGTGGACTTCGCCTTGAGCAGAAGCAGGATCTCACGCGGCTGCTTTTGTGGATACGCCGCTCTGCGATGGTTGGGCTGATGGCCCTCGGCTATCTCTACATGCGCCAGGACAGCGAAAAGTACGCGCTCGTCTCGATCGGGCTGATGTCCTTTGTGGCAATCGCCCAGTTCGCCCCTGCCATCGTGGCAGGCCTCTTCTGGCGAAGCGCTACCAAGGCCGGTGCCGTCGTCGGGATTTCGGCCGGGTTTATCATGTGGGTTTACACGATGGTATTGCCATCGTTCGCGCAGTCCGGGGCGATCGGCCTCGATTTCATCCATGATGGCTTGTTTGGATTCCCGTTGCTCAGGCCGCAGGCGCTGTTCGGCCTCTCGGGCCTCGATCCGGTTACCCATGGGGTCTTCTGGACGCTACTCGCCAATATCGGATGCCTGATCGGGGTATCGTCCCTGACGAGCCAGGGCCCCAT
The DNA here is from genome assembly GCA_038323025.1 of Hyphomicrobiales bacterium. GTDB lineage: Bacteria > Pseudomonadota > Alphaproteobacteria > Rhizobiales > Kaistiaceae > JAFKKF01. The sequence continues at coordinate 30,229 of JBBQGL010000019.1, read as the reverse complement.
AGAACGGGCCCAAGCGGCGTTGTTCGTCGATGCCTTCCGCTACAACGACGCCGCCCAAATCTGGCGGCGGACCGCCCCATTGCCCGACCTCGTGTCGCTCGTAGCCCGCTTTCTCGGGCGCGAGCGTGCCGTTGCCGCGTTCCGAAGCGCAGGAACGGCACCAGGGGAAAATGCAACGACGGAACGTGCCGATGCGGAAATGGTTCTCTTCGGAGAGCGGCTCCTGGCTGGCGTAGTGGGCGCGGCGTCCGCTCGCGTCCTCGTCAGCGCAGTCGTCGAAGAAGAGCCGCTCGGCGTCGAGGAGGTCATGCGCATCCTTGACGAAACGTCGCGTGTTATCGAGGCCAACCGACGGCTGGAAGAAAAGTCGCGCGCACTCGAGGCGGCCACGGCCGAACTAAAGGAGGCCAATTCGCGTTTGCGGGTGCTCGACCGGTTGAAGGATGACTTCGTCGCAACGGTCAATCATGAGTTGCGAACTCCGCTGACCTCGATCCGCACTTTCTCGGAAATCCTTCGCGATCATCCGGACCTGCCGCTCGCCGAGCGACGCGAATTCCTTGGCATCGTGGTCGGCGAGACTGAGCGGCTGACCCGGCTGATCAACGAACTGCTCGACCTGTCCAAGATCGAGGCGGCGGGACTGCCGCCCTCGCTGCCGCCGGTTGACCTTGGCGAGGTTCTTCGCGAATGCGCGGCCGCCATGGGCAAGGTGTTCGCAGCCAACAAGGTCGACCTGACGTTAAATCTCGGCGATCAGCCTGCCTGGGTTTCGGGCGATCGCGATCGCCTGGTCCAGGTCGGTGTGAATCTTCTCGGCAACGCGGCGAAGTTCTCGGCGCCCGTTGGGGGCGAGGTGACCGTCAGCCTCGGCGGCGATGCCGAAAGCGTCGAACTGTCGGTGGCCGATAACGGTCCTGGAGTCGCGCCGGCAGATCGGGAGATCGTGTTCGAGCGGTTCCGGCAGGTCGGCGACACGCTCACCGGGAAACCTAAAGGCGCGGGCCTGGGGCTTGCCATCTGCAAGCGCATCGTTGCGCAGCATGGCGGCCGTATCTGGGTTGAGGGTGAGGCCGGGAGCGGAGCAGTCTTCAAGGTTCTTTTGCGTCGGGTATCGGGAACGGTCGAGGCTGAGGCCGCCGAATGACCGTTGCCCTCGGGTTTGTGCGGTCAAAGCCCCAGATAGCGGTTCATTACCTCGGGGGTCTGCACGAACGCCTCGGTGCTGCCCTCATGGACGAGGTGGCCGTTGTTGAGCACATAGACGCGGTGGGCGATGGACAGCGCCGCCGCGACATTCTGCTCGACGATAACAATGGTCTGACCCTCGGCGGCAAGCTTCACGCAGAGGGCGAGCAAGTCGCGGACGATGATCGGGGCAAGACCCTCGAACGGTTCGTCTAACAGGATAATCTTCGGGTCGCGAACGAGCGCGCGGGCGATGGCAAGCATCTGCTGTTCGCCGCCGGAGAGGTCGGTGCCCCGGCTGGTCCGCCTTTCCTTCAGTCGCGGCAACAAAGTGTAGATGCGGTCCAACGGCCAAGCTTTTGGTGCGGTCAAGCCAGCAAGGACGAGATTCTCCTCGACCGAAAGGCTGCCGAAGATACGCCGCTCCTCGGGGACCAATTGGAGGCCGTGCTGCGCCACGATATGCGGGGGCCGGCCCTGGACGGGTTCGCCGTCGATCCTGATCGTGCCCGATCGAGCCCTGACGATCCCCATCAGGGTCTTCAGCGTTGTGCTCTTGCCTGCACCGTTGCGGCCGAGGAGGGCGACCACCTCGTTCCGTTCGACCCTCAGCGAGATGTCGAAAAGAATGTGCGAGTCCCCGTAAAAGCTGTTGATCTGATCGACTTCGAGAAAGCTCATGCGGCATGAACTCCGCCGAGATAGGCTTCCTGGACGTCCGCATTGCCCTGGATTTCCGCCGGTGTGCCCTCGGCCAGAATGCGACCCTGATAGAAGACGGTAATGCGGTCGGCCATGCCAAAGAGCGCGTCCATGTCGTGCTCGACCACGACCAGGGTGCGATGGCGGGCGATCTCCTTCAGGAGTCTGACTGTCGCGGCCCGTTCCTGTGGGCTCATCCCGGCGAGGGGCTCGTCGAGCAGGAGAATTTTGGGATCGGTGGCGAGTGCCAGGCCAATTTCCACGCGGCGCTTTTCGCCGTAGGCCAGCTCCGACACCGGCGTGTCGGCGCGCTCGGTCAGTCCGAGCAGGTGCATCGTCTCGTCGATATCCTTGGCCAGATCCGGCACACGGCTCATCGGGCGGATGAGGTCGAGCCGGAATTTCCCACGCGTGCGCGACAGCGCCGAAACGCTCAGATTCTGGCGAACGGTGAGCTTCGGGAAGAGCTGGTTGATCTGATAGCTCTTCGACAGCCCCAGCTGACAGACTGCTGTAACTCCACGACCCGTTATGTCGACCCCGAAGAGGAACATGCTGCCTGTCGTGGGCGGGATTTCTCCGGAGAGCATCTTGAAGAACGTGCTCTTGCCGGCGCCGTTCGGCCCGATGATGCCGCGAATTTCGCCCTCGTTGACGGAGAAGGATATGTCGGCATTGGCAACCAGACCGCCGTACCTTTTGCTCACGCCGCGCGCTTCCAGCACCTTGGTGCGGGGGGCATCAGCGGATCTGTCGCGCTCGCCGCGACCTCCCTCGGCCATCTCGACCTGGACCGACGAGCGGTTGAAGGCGTCGGCGGGAGTATCGGATAGCGGGCGGCGCCAGCCCCCAATCAAGTCGGAGACACCGCCGACAATGCCGCGGCGCAGGAACACGATCAGCAGAACGAAGACCAGGCCAAGCACGAGCTTCCATGCCGGTCCGAGGCCCGCGGCACTCTGGAGGATGGCACGCAGGTACAGCCAGACCGAAGCGCCGATGAGCGGCCCGATGAGCGAGCCGCTGCCGCCGATTATCGACTGCATGACCAGCTGGCCGGAGGTGTCGAAGGTGAACGCGTCCGGCGCCATGTAACCCTGGAGCACGCCCTCGAGACCGCCCGCCAGTCCGGAGTAGGCGGCCGCGATCACGAAGACAGCCAGCTTGTAGCGCTGTATGGCGTGGCCGACGGCACTGGCGCGGCCGGGATTGTCGCGAATGGCCGTCAGAACGTGACCGAACGGCGAAGCGACGATGCGGCGGGCGAGCAGGTACCCGAGGAAGAAGACCACCGCCATCATCGCATACATCTGCCACGGCGAATGGATGACGAGGTCGAAGGAGCCGATCCCAATCTCCGGGTTCGGAACATTGGGAAGGCCGTTCTCGCCCCCGGTGATCGCCGATAGCGGCGAGTTCTCGAGGAAGAAGAACATTTCCGCGAAAGCCACCGTGATCATGGCGAAGTAGATGCCGGTGCGGCGAAGTGCCAGCAGTCCGACGACAAAGGCAATCGCGGCGGCTCCCGCGGTGCCGACCGCCAGTCCGAGGAAGACATTCCCGATCTTGTGGGAGACGAGCAGGTACGCGGCAATGAAACCGCCGGATCCGTAGAATGCCGATTGACCGAAAGAGAGGAGGCCGGTGTAGCCAAAGAGCAGATCAAAGCCGATTCCGAAAAGGCCCCAGATGAGGATGCGACTGAGCATGTCGGCGGTGGCGCCGATCGAGGGCAGCAGGAACGGGGCGAGGATCAGGACGAGACCGAGAATGAGCTCAGCCAGCCAGCCGTTCCCCAGGCGCCGTGCGGGCACCCTCATCGGCCCTTCCTCATCGCGTCCCGAACAGGCCCTGGGGCCTTAGCGCGAGGACGAGCGCCATCGCGGCGAAAAGCATGACGGCCGAGTAGCTCGGATCGATCATCGACGTAAGGCTCATGATTTCACCCGCTACCAGGCCTCCGACAATGGCGCCGGGAAACGATCCGACGCCACCGATCACGACCACGACGAAGCATTCGATGAGAATATCGTCGCCGACATTGGGGGTGATCGAGATAATCGGAGCGTTGATGATGCCGGCGAAGCCGGCCGCCATTGCGCCGATACCGAACACCGTCATGAAGGTGCGCTGCACGTTGATGCCCAGGGCGTCAACCATGGTTGCGTCCTCGATGCCGGCACGCACCACCAGCCCGAGACGCGTGCGATAAAGGAGGAGGTAGAGCCCGCCGAGGGCGGCCGCCACGATCGCGAACACCAGCAGCCGATAGGTCGGATAGAGCATGAAGCCAAGGGAAGTCACGCCGGCAGCCCAGGCAGGCGGGGAAATCGATTGCGAAAGACTGCCGAAGCCAAAGCGGACAAGCTCGACCAGGACGATGCCGAGCCCGAAGGTTACCAGGATCTGATCCTCGTCCGGCCGATCATAAAAGAAGCGGACGATTGTGCGTTCGAGGACGATGCCGACAATACCGACGAAGACGGCGCCGGCGATCACGGCAACGACGAAAGAGTCCGTCTCCTGGAAGGCAACGAAACCGGCGTAACCGCCAAGCATGAAAAGGGCGCCGTGAGCCAGATTGAGAACGCCAAGCGTTCCATAGATGATGGTCAGCCCGGCGCTGATCAGCGCAAGCAATGCCCCCGACACCAGCCCATTGAAGAGCTGCGAACTGAAGTTGGCCCAGTTCAGCATGCCGGGGGCCTCGCGCCTGCGTGCCTCAGGTGGCTTCGCCCAGCTTGCACCCGAAGGCGTCGGGAGCCTGCATGATGCCCTCGCCGGGGACTACCTCGACGATATCGTAATAGTCGTCGGGGCCTTTCATGTCGGCCTGCTTCTTTCCCTTGACCACGAACACGGGCCGGACGAGCTGGTGGTCCTGCGGCCGCCACCACACCTCGCCAAGCGTCGAGTCCTTGATGTGTTCGCCGTTCTCATAGGCCTTGATTACCTCGGGCGGGTAGAAGGTGCCCGCGGTCTCGACAGCTCTCGCCCAGAGTGCGATCTGCAGGTAACCGGCATGGGCGCCCCATTCCGGATTGTAGCCGTACTTCGCCTTGAAGGCGTCGGCGAACTGCTTGGCGGTCGCGTCCTTTTCGCCGTAAGTCCACCAGAACTCGGTGGTGCCGTAGACGCCGGCCATCAGGTCGGCGCCGACCTGTTTGGCGAGGAACGGCGACAGGTACGGCATTACCAGGGTCATCTTGTCGAGCAGGCCGAACTGCTTGGCCTGCTTGATCGAGTTCACGGCGTCATTGCCGAATCCGATGTTGACGAGGACGTCGGCTCCGGAGTTGGCGATGTTGAGTAGGAGAGCCGAGTAGTCCGGCGCGCCGAGCGGCGCCAGCTGGTTGGTTATCGTCTTCCAGCCGGCGGCTTCGGTGAACTTAGTCATCGAGTCGTAGACCGTATGACCGTAGGTGTAGTCCGGCGTCAGGTAAGCCGCCTTTCGATCCTTCCCGAGCGCCTTCAGGAGCACCGGCGCTATGGCGGCGGAGGCGCTGTAGGCATAGTGGCAGGCGCGGAAGGAGTACCGTGTGCAGTCCTTGCCCGTGGTGTCGTTGGAGCCGCTGATACCAGGGAGGTAGATGACCTTCTTGTCCTGTGCGAGGTGGTTCAGCGCGACGGCGGTAGCACTCGATACCGAACCAATGACGACCATCGCCTTCTTGTCGGTGATGAACTGTGTCGCGTTCTGAACCGCGACGTTGGCTTTCGCCTGCTCGTCGGCCGCGCCTGATTTGACCTCTTTGCCGAGGACGCCCTTCGTCGTTTTGGGAGATATCTTCTTGATCAGATCGTTGCCACCGTTGAGATGCTCGATCGCGAGCTCAATCCCCTTCTGCTCGTCGGCGCCGGCGTCGGCGTAGGTGCCGGTCAGCGGCACGTCGATCCCGACAAACACCGTCGAGCCGGCCACGCCTTCCGGGAAATTCCCGAGCGGCGGGTAATCCGCTGCAAATGCCCAGGTCGGAAGTCCGATCGGCAGGATGGCGCCGCCGGCGAGACTGGCGCCCCGCAAAAGGGCGGCACGGCGGGTCAACCCGCCTTTGTTCAAATCGGTACCCATGGACTGTTTCCTCGTTTTTTGGTTGATGACCGGGTCTTTCGCACGCGACGCGAAAACCCGTGGATTGACGAAGCTGAAATGGATTGCTGCGAGAGCGCCGCGGCAACGGCGGGCTCTTCCTCCACATCGTTGTTCTTGCCCTTATTTGAGCTTGGGAACCTGATCGCAACCTGACGTGAACCTGATGCCGAGCTGAGTAGCTCAGTTGGTCCGGTCGGGCTTATCGCTGACCCGCGGGTTCGCCGGGTGCGGTTGCGAGCACGTCTTTGCTGCTAGCGACCGCGACCCGGTTTCGACGTCGCTGGCTGCTTGTCAGAGGTTGACCTGATCAGCGTCTCCCTTGCCGACGCCAGGTGCGCCCTGCACGCCCGCTCGGTCTCGGGGATGCTGCGACCCAGCAGCGCCTCGATGTAGGAGAGGTGCTCGCGGATCGCGACCTCGTTGCGCTGCCGTTCGTCGCGCTTGTTCCACTGGTAGTGGTAGTGGAAGATCAGCGTGATGATGTCGTAAAAGCCGTCGATGAAGCGGTTGGGCGCCGCCGAATTGATCAGCCGGTGGAAGCGGCTGTCGAGATCGGAAAAGTCGTGAAAGCGCTCCTCGATTTCGCCGAGAAGGGTCACGTGTTCGGCGCGCAGCAATTCAATCTGCCGCCACAGTGGCGAACTTTCCGGCAGGGCTGCGAACACCCGCGCCGAACGCAGCTCGAACATTTCGCGGATTTCGAAAAGCTCGAGCGCGAAGTCGATCGTGAACCCCTTGAAGACCCAGCCCGAGTTCGGCCGCTTCTCGATCAGCCCGAAGCGCTGGAAGCGGTTGAGGAACTCGCGGATGCCGGTGGTCGCCACCCCGAACTGACGCGCCAGCTCGAGCTCATTGATTGCGGTGCCGGGACGCGCATTGTCCCGCAGCATCCATTCCATGAAGCGCTTCTCGACCTGGGCCGCCGTCGCAACGGTTTCCGCCTCGGGAAAACGGTGCATCGGGTCGTGGGCGGTGCGCACGATCCGATGCCGGGGATCGCCGCTGACGACGCCCCCTGCGGCCAGGGTCGACAGCACCTTGCGCACCGTCGTGCGGCTTACGCCCAGGCTCGCACTGAGCGTGTTTTCGGACGGCAGGGACTCGCCCTCGCCGAGCTTTGAAATGAGGTCAAGCGCATCGTTGAAGGCCCGTTTGAACACCGTATCGGTCTTCATCAAACCATCTCCTCGTGCGCGCCCTGTCTATTAATCTATAAAAAACAGGTTGACCACCGCCCGGCGGGTTGGTTTTTGTCTAGAAAGAACAATTAACGACTACCGATCGGGGAAACGTGGTCGAGCAGCAGGAAATCGCTTCCTCGCCGAGGGAGGGCGCCCAGGGAGTCGGGGGCTCGGCGATTGCCGTCGCCCTGAAGCTTCTCAGCGCGGGGCCGCTGCTCATTCTCGCCATCCTGATTGCCCTTGTCAGTCTCACCACGCCGGTTTTCCTCAAGCCGGGCAACATCAGCAACATCCTCGCGCAGACATCGGTCATCGCCATCGTCGCGCTCGGCCAGCACCTGGTCATTCTGACACGCGGCATCGACCTTTCCGTCGGCGCCAACCTTGCCCTCGCCACCGTGATCGGCGGGCTCCTCTACAAGGTCACCGATTCCTCGTTCGTCGTCATTGCGGCCATGCTGGCGACCGGCATCGTCGTCGGCTTCGTCAACGGCGCCGTGTACGTCTTCGGGCGCCTCCCCCACCCCTTCATCATCACTCTGGCAACGCTGAGCATCTGCCGCGGGATCGCGTACTCGATCTCGGAGAATCACACCACGATGCGCGGCATGCCCGATGCCGTCGTCGCGATCGGCGGCGGCGATATCCTCGGCATCCCGAATCCATTCATCGTGGTCGTCATCTGTGCGGCGCTCGTCCTGGTGATGGCCAAGTTCATGGTCTGGGGCCGCTGGATCTACGCCGTCGGCGGTGCGCCCCAGGCGGCCGTCGAGATGGGCATCCCGGTGAAGTGGGTTCTGGTCTCGACCTACGTGCTCGCCGGCCTTTCCTGCGGCATTGGCGCGGTGGTGCTGGCGGGTCGCACCGAGGCGACGTCGCCGCTCTTCGGCAACCTGCTCGAACTCGACACGATCGCCGCCGTCATCATCGGCGGCGCGAGCTTCCTCGGCGGGCGCGGACACATTGGCCATGCGCTGATCGGCGCGGTGATGATCGGCGTGATCCGAAATGCGCTGAACCTGAACAATGTCGACGCCTTCTTCCAGATGGTGGCGATCGGCCTCGTCATCGTTGTCGCCGTCGAGGCCGATGTGCTGCGCAACTATCTGGAATCGCGCGCGCGAACCCTCCAGGCGGGGAAGGGCTGATGAGCCAGTCCGAAACCACGCCGGTCCTGTCCGTGCGCAACGCGGAGAAGCGCTTCGGCGCGGTGCAGGCGTTGAGGAACGTCAGTCTGGATGCCCACCGCGGCGAGGTTCTGGCGCTGCTCGGCGACAACGGCGCGGGCAAGTCGACGCTGGTGAAATGCATCATCGGCGTCCATGCGCTGGACGAAGGCGAGATCGTTCTCGATGGTGTGTCGACGACAATCCACTCGCCCGCCGCCGCGCGCCGGGCGGGGATCGAGACCGTCTATCAGGACCTCGCGCTCTTCGACAACCTGACGCCGGCGCAGAACTTCTACTGCGGCCGCGAGCTTGCCTTTCCGCAGTGGCTGCCGCGGGGGCTGCGCTTCCTGCGCAAGGGCGCCATGGATCGCGAGGCGGCGGCGATCATCGACCGGCTGAAGGTCAAGCTGCCCAGGTTCGATGCGCCGGTGGCGCTGATGTCGGGCGGCCAGCGGCAGGCGATTGCGGTCGCCCGCGCGACGGTCTTCGCCCGCAAGATCGTGATCCTCGACGAGCCGACCGCGGCGCTCGGCCTGCGCGAGTCGCGCAAGGTCCTCGACCTCATCAAGCAGCTCCGCGCCGAGGGCAACGCCGTGATCCTCATCACGCACAACATGGAGCACGTCGTCGAGCTTGCCGACCGGGCGGTGGTTCTCCGCCAGGGACGCAAGGTCGGCGAACTGAAACCGGACCGAGCGAACCGACAGGAGCTGGTCTCCCTGATCGTCGGGGCGGAGGTCTGATCGCAATTCGCCGCGCGTCGCGGTGAAACACGGGCCGGTTCGCGTCGGACCGGCCCAGACAAGGGAGGAAGAAGAATGAGACTGAAGCTGTTGCTGGGAGGGGTCGGGCTCGCGTTTGCGATCGCCTCGCCCGCCATCGCGGCCGACAAGATCAAGGTCGGGTTCATCACCAAGTTCCCGGTACCTTACTTCGCGACCATGGAAGACGCGGCGAAGGCCTGGGGCAAGGCCCATCCGGACGTAGAAATCATCTTCGGGCAGGGCAAGAACAACGACGACATCGACGGCACGATCGCGCTTATCGAGAACATGGTCGCACAGGGTGTTCAGGGTATTGCCATCACCCCGATCGATCCCTCCGTCTCCTCGACGCTCGACAAGGCGATCGCCAAGGGCGTGAAGGTTGTCCTCATGGACAACGACATTCCGGGCTGGGCCGGCCGCTCGGCGCTCGCGACCACCAACAACCTGGAAGCCGGTAAGGTCGCCGGCGCCTATCTGAAGACGGTTCTGAAGGAAGGCGACAAGATCGGCATCCTCGACGGCAAGCCGGAAGTGGTCCCGCTCAACGACCGCGTCGAGGGCATGCTTCAGGGCCTGGGCGGACTGAAGGTCGAAATCGTCGGGCGCGGGCGCACGGCCTGCGAACCCGACAAGGGCCAGCAGGTTGCCGAAGACATTCTGACCGCGCATCCGGAACTTAAGGCGATCTACTCGGCCTGCGGTCCGCCGGCCGCCAGCGCTGCCACCGCGATCAAGAATGCCAAGCTCGACCACAAGGTGATCCTGGTCGGCTTCGACTTCTGCTGTGGCGAGGAAGACGCCATCGCGAAAGGCGAGGAAGACGCCTCGGTCGCGCAGTTCCCGAAGAAGATGTCGGAGTTCGGCCTCGACGGCCTGCTCAAGGCGATCAAGGGCGAGCCCGTCGACAAGATGATCGATACGGGCGCCGCGCTCGTCACCAAGGCCAACATGGACCAGTTCAAGTAGGCAATTCCCGGGGGCCGGCACCAGCCGGCCCCCGGCTCCGTTTATCCTCTGAAATGAAGGTTAGGCCGTGCAGTTCGTGGACGCCCTGGTCTGTCATCAGCCGGGCCACTTGCAGATCGACCAGCGACCGGCACCGCAACTGAAGGGGGAAGGCGTCCTCGTTCGCCCGCGGCGGATCGGCATCTGTGGCACCGACTATCACATCTACGAAGGCAAGCACCCTTACCTCCGGTATCCGCGCGTCATGGGCCACGAGCTCGCCGTGGAGGTTCTGGAAGCTGCCGCCGGCACGGGCTTCGCGCCGGGCGAAATCTGCGTGGTTAACCCCTACCTGTCCTGCGGTCATTGCATTGCCTGCCGCGCGGGCAAACCCAACTGCTGCGTCAACATTTCGGTGCTCGGCGTCCACCAGGACGGGGGCATGACGGACATCCTCTCCCTGCCGGCCACCAGCCTCATCCGCGCGGGCGGCCTGACGGCCGACCAATGCGCCACCGTCGAGTTTCTGGCGATCGGAGCGCACGCCGCACGGCGTGGCGCGGTTTCGACGGGGGACAGGGTGCTCGTCGTCGGCGCCGGTCCGATAGGGCTGGGCGTCGCGCTGTTCGCACGTCTTGCCGGCGGCAACGTGGCGATCCACGACCGGGACATCGCGCGGGCCGGAATTGCCGAGTCGATCGCAGAGGTCACGGCGCTTTCACCGGGCGGCGATATCGCCGCCGCCGCTCTCGCGTTCACTAACGGCGACGGCTTCGATGTCGTCTTCGATGCCACCGGCAACGCCCTGTCCATCGAGGGAGGATTTGACTTTGTCGCCCATGGCGGTCGCTACGTTCTGGTGAGTGTGGTGCGCGAGAAGATCGCGTTTGCGGATCCGGATTTTCATCGGAAGGAGATGACGCTCCTCGGAAGCCGGAACGCCACCGCCGAGGACTTCGCGCGCGTGATTGCCGCGATCCGCGACGGCCAGGTTCCGGTGGATCGGCTGATTACCCATCGCACGAGCCTGCCCGACGCGGTGCGGGATCTGCCCCGATGGGCGACCGAGAAGTCGGGCCTCATCAAGGCGCTCATCGAAGTCGGCTGAACCCCCGAAGCCCGATCCTGAAGTGCGGTCCAAGAGCCGCGGAGGCGGCCAGCAGATGGCAGCGCGAGCCGTAGCGCTGCAAGCAGGTTGATCGCCGCGCGTGGGACAAAACCCCCGAGCGGCTTCGATGCCCTCGGTGTTTCAGTCGAGGTGATAGACCTCGGGCATGAAGCTCCACCACTCGCCGGCCTTTGCCGAATTGAACGGCATCTGGCAGGGATCGGTCAGCGCCAGCCAGCGCCGGGTGACGGCAAGCTCCCCGAGCACCTTCATGTCGGCGGCGTAGTCGGTGCCGGTATATTCCCAGTAGCCGAACAGCAGGTTCTCCGGTTCGCGCAGGTAGATGGAATAGTTCCGGATGTGGGCGGCGGTCAGCGCCCGATCCATCTCCGGCCAGGGCTGCGCGTGAAGGCGCTTGTACTCGGCGACCTTCTCCGGCCTCACGCCAATCACCATGGCCATCCGTTGCGGCTTCAACGAATTCTTCCTCCATCCGCGCTGAACAATCGAACGTCGGCCGGACGAAATCGAAGCATGACGCGACCGTCGGATGGAGACTGGTTCAGCCGTTTCTCGGCGACAATCGGCTCTCCATTCGCGGTCGTGCCGTGGAGAAAGGAGGTCGATCCCAGCTGCTCGACAACGTCGACCGCGACTTCAATCTGGATCCCCTCAGGCGCCTCCAGGTGCTCCGGCCTTACGCCAAATTTCACACTCGTTCCGGCCTCGACCGTCGTCGTCAACGGGAGGTCCATTTCAACGCCGGCGGCCGAGAAACGGCGGCCGCCAAGGGCTGTGGCCGCGAGAAAATTCATGCGGGGCGACCCGATGAAACCTGCCACGAACGCGTTGTCGGGATCCTCGTAGAGGGTCATCGGCCGGCCGGTCTGTTCCACCCTGCCGGCGCGCAGCACGACGATGCGATCCGCCATCGTCAGCGCCTCCGTCTGGTCATGCGTCACATAGATCGTGGTGTTGCCGAGCATCTTGTGCAGCTTGGCGATTTCGACCCGCATCTGCACCCTGAGCTCGGCATCAAGGTTGCTGAGCGGCTCGTCGAAAAGGAACACCTTCGGGTCCCGGACGATTGCCCGGCCTATGGCGACGCGCTGCCGCTGCCCGCCGGAAAGCTGCGCCGGCTTGCGCAGAAGATACTCCTCGAGCCGCAGGATGCTGGCGGCGCGCGCCAGCTTCTCTGCAATCTCGGCCTTCGGCCGGTGCGTCATGCGCAGCCCGAAGGTCATGTTGTCCGCCACGGTCATATGCGGGTAGAGCGCGTAGGACTGGAACACCATCGCCACGCCGCGGTCGGCCGGCTCGTCGTCCGTGACATTGCGTTCGCCGATGAAGATTTCGCCATCCGAGGTTTCCTCGAGACCGGCGATCATCCTGAGCAGCGTGGACTTGCCGCAGCCCGACGGCCCGACGAACACGCAGAACTCGCCCTCCTCGATGGCCAACGAGACGTCGTGGATGACTTCGGTCGACGAAAAGCTCTTGTAGACGTGTTGCAGTTCGACCCGCGCCATCGACTAGCCCTTCACTGCGCCGACGGCGATCCCGGAGACGATGCGCCGCTGGAAGATCACGTAGAGAACGACAATCGGCGCGGCGGCGATGACGATGCCCGCTGTGAACAGCGGTATCTGGTCCGAGTACTCACCCTTCAGCGCGGAAATCCCGACCATCAGCGTCCGGTTCCTCTGCATGGTCAGAAGGGCAATCAGGATGTCGTTCCAGCAATTCAGGGTGTTGATGATGCCGAGCGTAACCAGCGCCGGCATGCCCAACGGCACCATCACATGCCACCAGACCTGCAGCAGCTTGGCGCCGTCGATCCGCGCCGCCTCGATCAGTTCGCGCGGCAAACCCGAATAGAAGGCCGTCATCATGTAGACGGAGAACGGCAGGAAGAACGCGGTGTAGGAAAGGATCAGGCCGACATGCGTATTGATCATGTTGAGCGCCAGCATCGTGCGCATGTAGGGCACGAGCACGACCTGCACGGGAATCATCAGCGACGACAGGATCACAATGAAAAAGAAGCGCCGGTAGGGGAAGCGCAACGCCGCCAGGGCGAAGCCGGCAAGGGACGAGACGACGGTCAGGAGGAGGACGGCTCCGAGGGTCGCGATCACCGAATTTACGAAGTACTGGTCGAGATGCGAACGCGTCCAGGCCTGCACGAAGTTGTCGAATGTCGGGTTCTGAACCAGCCCGAAACGGTCCAGCAGGTAGTCGTGCCGGGTCTTGAGCGCATTGTTGACCGCGAAGAAGATCGGATAGAGGCAACTGAGCGCCAGCAATCCCATCGGGATTGACGCGATCCTGAGAGTCAGCCTTTGTCGTTTTCCGGCCCCTGCCACAGCCCGCCCCTAGAGGTTTGCGTTGCGAGACATGATGCGGATCTGCAGCCAGGCGAGAATGCTGGTCATGACGAACAGGATGATCGAGAGAGCCGCGGCGTAGGCGGGCTGGTTCAATCGGCCCTGCGCTGACCAGATCAAATATTCGGGCACCGTGGTGGCCGTGCCGGGGCCGCCGCCGGTCAGCACATAGATCAGGCCGAACATCGACGTCAGCAGGCCGATGGTCGTGATGACCGTCGAAAACTCTATGATCGGCCGCAGCTCCGGAATGATCACGTGCCACCAGACCTGCCACATCTTAGCGCCTTCGAGGCGCGCGGCCTCCACCATGTCCTTGGGCACCGTCGACAGGCCCGCGAGAAAGATGAGCACGCCCATGCCGAAGGTCGACCACGACTGGATGGTGAGCGTCACCGGAAGCGCCGTGGCGGAGCGGCCCAGCCAGTCCACGGCCGGGAGGCCCAGCGACTTGAGCAAGGCGTTGAAGCTGCCGTTGAAGCTCAGCGCGACGCTGAAAATGGAGCCGATGATCACGCTCGAAAGCACGACGGGAAAGAAATAGACCGACCTGAAGAAAGCCCTTCCGGGAACGCCCTGGTCGATGAGAATCGCCAGCAACATCGGGATCGTCACAAAGATCGGCACCGAAAGCAGCACGACGCCCGCGTTGGCGATGGAGGAGCGAAAATTCGGATCGTCCAGCGCCCGCAAATAGTTGCCTGCGCCGATAAACTCGCCCGCGCTCGTCGAGGTCGCGCTGGTCAGCGAGATGCCAAAACCCCAAAAGAGCGGGATGATTCGGAAGACGAGGACCAGCAGGACGGCCGGAAGCAGGAACAGCAGGGCAACCCGGGCCTCTGTACGACGGCTCTTGCGGCTGCGGAAACGGGTCACCACGCCTTGGGTACTCTGACTGGTCGTCTTCGCCGTCATAGGGACATTTCTTGAGGAAATGAATGGGGAGCGCTGTAGCGCCCCCCATTCATCGGGAGCTTACTTCTGCGGCTTGACCTGGGCCTGGACCTTGTCGAGAGCCGCTGCCGCTGCGTCGACGGTTGTATCGCCATTCAGCAGGAGTTGGCTCTGGTGATGCCATTCGTCGAGTTCGGCGGCCGATGAATTGGCATGGGTCGTCGGTACGGCCCTGTTTGCCAGCCACCCCATGATCTGCTTGAGGCCGGGGCTGTCGATGCCCGATGTATCGACCAGGGTGTTGGCCGGAACAACGCCGGAGTCGTTGACGAGGTTAGCCAGCACATCGGGCGAAGCCAGGATCTTCACCGCATCGACCGCGAGGTCGATATTCGGTGAGTCCTTGTTCACGCCGTAGCCGACGCCGCCATCGAGCGGGACGCCGGGAGCGCCTGCGTGCTGGTCGGCGGCGACGGTGGGCGAGGGCATCGGATAGACACCGACATTGTCGACGCCCATGTCCTTCTCGAACACCTTCCAGTGCGCGACGTTGGAGAGCAGGCCCCAGACGTTGCCCGCGCCGCCCTGCGAGAACAGCGTAAACTCGTCCATGAACATGGTCTGCGAGTTGCCGCCTTCCTGGTACCAGCCGGCCTTGGAGGTATCGACCCAGGTCTGCAGGATCGCCTTGATCGGCGCATCCGACCAATGCAGCTTGCCGGCCAGCCAATCGGCCTGCTGCTGCGAAGTCAGCGACTGGTTAGCCATTTCCGACAGGAAGAACTCGGCTTCATAGCCTTCCTTGTTGGCCATCATGAAGCAGGCGAGCTTCTTCGCCTTGAAGGCGTCGCACATCTTGGTGACTTCGGCCCACGTGGTCGGCGGCTTGTTGGGATCGAGCCCGACATCCTTGAAAAGCTTCTTGTTGTAGTAGACGACGTGACCCTGGAGCGTCGTCGGAATAAAGTACAGCTTGCCATCCGGGGCGGTGAATGCCGATTTCCCGACCAGCTTGGCGATGAGGTCGGGCAGCTTGTCGTCGAGCGGGATCAGGCCGCCGACCAGATTCTTTGCCTGCGCACCGCCATTTGCCCAGATCACGTCCGGACCGGTCTTCGATGCCAGCGCCGTGCCGAGCAGCGTGTAGTACTCCGCGTCGGGCTGTGACAGGAAGGTGAGAGTGTCTCCCGGGTGGGCTTTCTCGAACGCCGCCTTGGCGTGATCGTAGTATGTAGCGTGGCTGGGTTCGTCGACGTTGACATCCCAAACGGTAATTTCCTTCGCCAGCGCAGGCGTTGCCGCCAGCATGGCCGCGAGCGCGGCCGCCATTTTCAGCTTGTGCACGTCACTTCCTCCTTTTGCTAAGAACGTTTCTTTCATCCCTCGCTCGCCGTGAGCTTGGGCCGGTGAACAGCCCGAAGGTTGATCGGTGCGGCACCAAGCTTGTCGCGTGGCAGGACTTCGGCCCGTGCCCATTCGCGGCGGGCGGTTTCCGAAAGCACGAGTCCATGGCCGGGGCGGTCGGGTGCGTATGCCCACCCGTCGCGGATTTCGACCGGCTGCTCGACCAGATGGTCGAAATTCTGGAACGAGTATTCGAGCCACTCGACCTCGGGCAGGGCGCAGGCCATGTGCACGCCAACCTCGAGGAACGTATTTCCGAGGCTTACCGGGATACCCAGTTCGGCGGCGAGCCAGCCGATACGCATGACGTCGGTGACCTGGCCATGGACGTTGAGGATGTCGGTCGCGCCCGCCGCCATCAGCTGCCGCTTTCCCGCCGCGTCGAGATATTCGCCCGAGTTGATCAGGGTCCACGGCACGCTTTGGCGCAGCAGCCGCAGTCCCTCGAAGTCGTTGCGCAGGATCGGGTCTTCCACCCACATCAGCGGGAAGCCGGCATCACGGATTGCGGTCAGCTTCACCAGCGCTTCCTTGGCGCCCCACGCTTCGTTGGCATCGATCATCACGAGCGCGTCCTTGCCGACCGTCTGCCTCAGCAACTCGAGGCGATGCAGATCGCGCTGGAAATCGGGGTGGCCGACCTTGATCTTGAAGGCGTCGTAGCCGATGGCGGCGGCGTGTCGGAAGAACTCGGTGTACTCGCCGTCGCTGAGATGGAAATCGAGGCCTGAAGCGTAGGCCCGCACGCGATCGCGGCGGCTGCCCAGCATGCGATGCAGCGGGAGACCCGCCTGCTTGGCTGCGAGGTCCCACAAAGCGACCTGCAGCGCTTCGTCGAATGGTAGGCTGTAGGCTCGTTGATTCCCGCCACGTGGGCGATTGACGCGATGAACCATGCCCAGCGGCGACTGCTCCACCAGGCCCGGCCACACTTCACTCGCAAAGGTGCGGGCGATTTCGTCCAGGGCAGGAAGCGGCCGGAACAGGCTTTGCACGAAGCCCAAACCGACGTTGCCGCGCTCATCGATCAGCTCAAGAGCCGCGATGTTCGTATCGTCCGCCCGCACCTGGCTGTCCCCGATCACGCGATCCCGGGCGAATTGAAAGCGGGTGAGGTGAAACTCGGCGAGACGCATGCTAATCAACCAGATAGACACTCTGATATATCACATACCGATTTTAGTAGATCAGGGCGCTAGGGGAAGCAAGTGGCGATACACACTTTTGCGGCCGACGACGCCGGGCTGAGCCGAAGCGGCACGCGCCTCAGCGACATCGCCTACACGCGCATTCTCGAGATCCTGTTCGAACGCCGCCTGCCGGCCGGGGCGTTCGTGTCGCAGAACGAACTGGTCAAGATGACCGAGGTGCCGCTCGCTCCCTTGCGGGATGCGCTGCGTGTGCTCGAGACCGACGGGATCGTCACGATTCATCCGCGCGCCGGGATCGAGTTCATCAAGCCGGGCCTGGAGCTGACGCGCGCCACATACCAGTTTCGCGGCATCGTCGAGTCATCGGCGGTCGCGGTCTTTGCCGAGACCGCCGACGAAACGGAGATGGCCGAGATCGAACGGCGGCATTTACTGGCGGTCGAAGCGATCGAGACCGATGGGCTGACGCCGGCCACCCGCGCCGAACTGGAGGCACTCGAGGAAGTGCTTCACAACGCGATCATCGCCAGCCTTCGCAATCCGCTGATCGAGACCAGCTATCGCCGCATTCACAACTACCTGCGGATTCTGCGGCTGGACCGCAAGATAACCGCGCCGCTGGCGCTGCGCTCCTTGCGCGAGCACCTGGCGATCATCCGCGCGTGCCGGCAGAGAAACGTCGCGGAGGCTCAGACGGCGCTGCAAACCCACTTCGCCAACGCGATGCAGCGGAACATGGGGCTATATTGAGAGACCGCCGGCGAGCGGCTATTCCGACCGCGGTTCGCGAACCAGATTGAGCAACGGCTTGCCGGCCTTGAGACGCGCAATGTTCTCGACGAAGAATGCGCACCGTCGCTCCCAGACTCCATCCGTCCACGCCGCCGAATGGGCGGTCATCCGGACATTCGCGAGCTCCCCGAAGGGAAAGCGCGAGGGCGTCATCGGATCCGTTGCCGATGCCGGATAGCGGTACCAGGCGTCAAGCACGGCGCCGCCGATGACGCCGGCCTTCAGGGCCGCGAAGAGGTCCTCCTCGACGGCGATTTCGCCCCGGGCGACGTTGACGATCAGGGCGGAGGGCTTCATCTGGCGGAACTGCTTCATCCCCAGCATGCCGCGCGTAGCGTCATTCAGCGGACAGGCGATGACCAGGTAGTCCGCCGCCGCCAGCACCTCGGCGAGGCGATCCGCGGTGCCGATCCAGTCGACATCGGGCGGGGCCGACGCCCGGCGGCTGCCGGTCACCGCCATGACCCGCATGTCGAAGGCCCCGGCGCGTTTGGCGACGGCAGCGCCGATATGCCCGAGCCCGAGAAGCCCTAGCGTCTTGCCGGCCAGTTCGCCGTGCGGCGTGCGCGAGAAATAGGCGCCGCCCCAGCCGCGTTCCGGAATATGCCGGGTCAGTTCGCCAAAGGTGGTGGCGTGGTCGAGCATCGCGGCAAAGCAGTACTCCGCGATCGGCTGTTCGTGACCGTAGGCGTTGCAGACGATGGCGTCGCGCGGGACCGCGTCGAGCACGATCTTGTCGATGCCGGCGCCGGGAACCTGAAGGAGGCGGAAGCGCGCGCGACCGGTGTCGGCAGTGCCAAAGCGCGAGGCGATTACCACGTCGACATCCACCGGCTTTTCCGGCGCGGCAGGCACCTCGACGATCGTGTCACCCGGAGCGAGTTGCGGCCGCAGACGCCCCTCGAGGGTCCTGGCAATGTCCCAGAGGGCAATCCGCATCTCGCCTACCCCACCGCCCGGCTGCCGCCGCCATGACCGGTCGGCGCCTTGCCGAGCAGGTCGCCGGCGCTCGCGATGAGCGCGGCCAGTTCCGCCTCGTCCCCGGGCGAGAGATCGACCAGCGGCGCGCGGACGCCACCGGCCGGACGCCCGACCAGCTTCAGGCCGGCCTTGACCAGCGCCACGGCATAGCCGCGCTTGCGGTTGCGCAGCGCGACCAGCGGCACGTAGAAGCGGCCGAGCAAGCGGTCGATCGTCGGCCGGTCGCCGTCGCGCACCGCCTCGTAGTAGCGGATCGCCAGTTCCGGCAGGAAGGAGAACACCGCCGAGGTGTAGCTGCGGATGCCGATAGCGAAACATTGCGGCGCGAGGATCTCGGCCGTGGGCACGCCATTGACGATGGCGAGGCGGTCGCCGGCGCGCTGCCTGAGGCTTACCAGGGCCTCGAAGTCGCCGACGCCGTCCTTCAGCGCAATGAAATTCGGGCACCCTTCCGCCAGGCGGAGCGCCGTATCCGGGGCGACGATGCCGTTGTTGCGGCTGTAGACGATCACGCCGATGCCGACGGCCCGGCAGATCTCCGCGATATAGGCGAAAAGCCCTTCCTGTTCGGCGATCACCAGGTACGGGGGAAAGAGCAGGATCGCGTCAGCGCCAAGCCGCTCGGCGGTGCGCGCCATGGCGGTGGCGAGCACTATGCCCTGCCCCACCCCGGCGATCACCGGAATCTTCCTTGCTCCTTCCACGGCGATCCTCACCGCGGCGGCGTGCTCCTCGAGGGAGAGCGAGAACAGCTCGCCCGCCCCTCCCGCCGGGACCAGCGCCACCGGACGGGCGGCGGCAAGGTCGTCGATGTGGCCGGCGAAGGCCTTCCCGTCGAACGATCCATCAGAGGCAAAAGAGGTCGCCGGGAACGCCAGAACGCCCTCGGAGATTTGCCGCTTGACCGCCTCTCGGGCTAACGTCACGGGTGTGCTGTTCCTGTTTCCGCTGGACGGTCCGTCCGGACGCCGTCCGGGGCCGTCTCATGAGTGCCCGGAGGCCGCCCGCCCCCGTCTCAATCCGTCCGAATGAGACGGATTGTCCTAATGGATGGGACGTTCTTTCACTGAATGAGACTACGGCCCGGCCACCCTTTCCGTCAAGCGACGGTTCAGCGGCGCGCCACGAAACCAAGGCGCTGGGAGACAGCGTCGGCGGTATTGGCGACCATCTCGCCGATCCGCTCGATCTGCGGCAGCACCCGCTCCGCCGGTCCGGAAACGCTGATTGCGGCCACCGGCAGGCCGCGATGATCGAACACCGCGGCGGCGGCGCAGCCGAGCGTCGCCTCGAACTCGCTGCGATCGATCGAATAGCGGCGGGCGCGGATTTCCGCGATTTCGCGGTCGAGCGCTGCCGGGCTGGTGATGGTCTGGTCGGTGTAGCGCTTCAGCGTCAGGCGCCCGAGAAGCACCCGGCGCTCGGCCTCGCCCATGGCGGCGAGAAAGGCCTTGCCCAGCGAGCTGGCGTGCATCGGCCGGTGCGAGCCGAGGCGCGAGGAAATCGTCACCGATTGCGGCCCCTGCTCGCGGTAGAGGAGCACCATGGAATCGGCATCGAAGACCGCGAGATTCACGGCCTCTCCAGCCATTTGCAGGAGCGCGCGCAGCAATTCCGGCGCGACCTGCATGACATCGGTCGATTGCAGCGCGACGACGCCGAGTTGCACGGCCTCGCGCCCCAGTCGCCAGCGGTTGGTGTTGCCGTTGACCTCGAGGAAGCCGAGCTCGCGCAGGCGTTCGGCGATGCGATAGGTGGTCGAGCGGCTGAGCCGGAGCGCTTCCGCAACCTCCGGAATCGTCGCTTCCGGCGATTGCTTGAAGAACTGCAGGATGGAAAGGCCGCGCTCGAGCGTCCCTGACGGGACCGGGGCGACAGCGGCTTTGGGCACAACGGATTTTCTGGCGGGCGGCACGGCCCGCACCTTGTCGCCGCCGGTGTGCGCGGTCAAGGCAAAGGACTCCGCACGACCGGAAGGACGCGCGGCCGGCGCCGTCACGGCGCCGGCCGGCTTGGGAGGAGGCGCCTACTCGACGCCCCAGATCTTCTTGTAGATGTCACGATACCCGTTCGAGGGCTCGAAGCGGTTCTTGTCGCCGCCGTCGGCGTCGACGTTGTCCTTGGTGACCAGATGCACCTTGGTCACGAAACCGGACGGAGGCATCTTGTTGAAGGCGCGGTTCAGTTCGTCCACGACCTGCCAGCCATGCATCACCGCCGGCTCGGGAACCGTAGCGATCTGGTACTGGCCGTTGCGGATGCGCTGGTAGGCCGATTCGCTGCCGTCGCCGGCGGCGATCAGGTGCGGGGCGTCGCCGCCTTCCTTGCCGGCCGCCTTCAGGGCGGGGACGGCGAAGTCGAAGTACACCTCATTGAAGGTGAGGATATAGCCGAGCTTGTCGCCGAAGCGCTGCAGCAGGTTCGAAATGAGGCCGGGCGTGCGCTGCGGCACTTCGCCGAAGGGGCCGTTGTCCTCGGAGAGGAGCGTGCAACCCTTGCATTCCTTGATGGCGTTCTCGATGCCTTCGGTCTTCATGACCACGATCGGGTAAACGCGATCGCTGATGACCTCGGCGCCGGCGGTACCGTTGGAGTGCACGACGGCATATTCGCCTGCGGTGTAGGCGATCTGGTACGGGTCGGTGCCGACGTTGGTGAAGACCGGCGGATCGGCGACCGGGCCCGGCTTGTCGGTGGCGTGCCAGCCAACGACCACGATGCCCTGATCGGTCGCCTGCTTGATCAGCGCCTTGTTGTTCTCGATCGATACCGATCCGAGGATGATGCCATCCGGCTTCAGGGCGATCGCCTGGGCGAGCGCATCGGCGCCGCCGGTGGCGGAACCCTTGCCGTCCATCAGCGTGAACTTCCAGCCGAGGACCTTGGCCGCCTCTTCGGCGCCGCGGGCGGAATCGGCGTTGCCGCTCGAGTTCTGGGTGAGCGACACGTAGACGATCGACTTGCCCTTGGCGGCCTTCGGCCCGGTCGTCGGACCGTCCCACGTGGTCTGCGGGCCGACGGAGCGGGCGATGTCGGCCTTCATCTTGGCGAGGGCCGGATCATCATCGGCATAAGCCGTGGCGACGAACGCGCCCACCGCGAGAGCGGCAGTCGCGCCGATGAGAACTTGCTTGTTCAGGCGCATGTTGTGACTTCCTCCCTGTTGAACGTTCCCGACGCCTCTTTTCCTCAGAGGTCATCGGGCAGCCAAAAGTCCTTCGTTGCCCTCCTCAGCGCCGCCGTCGACGGGCGGCGTAGCCGGCGAGGCCGACCGAGATGATCAGTGCGGCGCCCTGGAAGATCGGCTCGACGAAGAACGAGTTGCCGAGCTGCTGCAGGCCGGCGATGCCAACCGCGAGGACGAGCACGGCGATGATGGTGCCCCAGGCATTGACGCGGCCCGGGCGGACCGTGGTCGCCCCGAGCAACGCGCCAACGAAGGCGGGCAGCAGGAATTCCGGACCGACCGAGCTTTGGGCAACCTGCAGCCGGGCGGCGAGAATGACGCCGGCGAGACCCACTATCAGTCCGCTCACCACGCAGGCCCCGACCACCAGGCGGCGCGACTTGATGCCAGTCAGCTCGGCCGCCTTGCGGTTGGAACCGATCGCGTAGAGCTGGCGACCGATGGGTATGTGCTCGAGGCACACCCAGGCGAGGATCGCCACCGCCGCGACGAGGAACGACGGGAACGGAATTCCGAGAAACTTCGCGTCGTTGATGTCGGCGAAAGCCTGCGGGACCAGCCCGATCACCTGGGCGCCGTCGGTGTACCAGCTGCCCAGTCCATAGAGGATCGTGCCGACGCCGAGGGTGGCGATGAATGAATCGATCTTCGCGTATTCGATAAGCAGGCCGTTGATGAGGCCGACGAGGCCGCCGGCGGCGATGGTTGCGACAACCACCAGTGGCCAGGGCACGTGGAAGTCGGTGAGCAGGCCCATGGCCGTGATGTGCATCAGGCCGATGCCATAGCCGATCGAGAGGTCGTAATTGCCGGTGGCGATGACCGCCATTTCGGCGAGCGCGAGGAGCGCCACCGTCGTGTTGTTGCCGAGGATGGCGCGGAAGGTCTGCACGTGGCTGAACGTCTGCGGCAGCAGCACCGAGAAGACGAGGATCAGAAGGATGCCGAAGACCAGAAGGCCGTGCGTCGACAGGACGTGAAGGAGTCCCGCTCGAACCCGGCCAGGCGGTTCGCGTGGCGTCTCCGTTTCCGCGCTGGCGGGGTCCACCGGCGGCGGCGCAGCGGCGATCTCCCGACCCGCGCTCATCCCACGACCTCGAGACGGACGGGAGCGGCGACGACACCGCCGACGGCCCGGGTCAGCGCTTCGACGTTCAGCTGCTCGCGGCCGAGTTCGGCGACCACCCTCCCTCGACTGAAGGCGAGGACACGATCGCAGATCTGGACCAACTCATCGAGATCGGACGAGACGACGACCGCCGCCGTGCCTTCGGCGGCATCCTCCATCAGCATCCGGTAGATTTGGGCCTTGGCGCCGACATCGACGCCAATTGTCGGATCCTCGAGGACTAGAATCCGGTATTTCTGCCCGGCCCAGCGGGCGAGGACCACCTTCTGCTGATTGCCGCCCGACAGCGTGTTGATCAAACGCTCGGGATCGGGCGGGCGAACGTCGAATTTCGTCAGGATCGCGCCGGCTTCCGCGTGCTCTTTCCGGCGACTGCGAAGGCCGAAGGCGCGATGGCCGAAATTGACCGGGTTGAGGAAGAGATTCTCCTGGACGTTCATCGTGACGGCCAGCGCCTCCTCCGCCCGCTTTCCGGTGGCAAAGCCAAGGCCGAGGGCGATCGCGTCGGACGGCGAGGCGATGCGCGCCACCTCGCCGCCGATGGCGATGCTTCCGGAGTCTCGCCGGATGACACCGGCGAGAGCCCGCCCGACCGTTTCGTGACCCTGGCCGCGGAGACCGGCGAGACCGACGATCTCGCCCGCGCGCACCACAAAGGAAATCGGTCCGGCGTTGCCGGCGCGCAAATCGATCACCTCGAGGGCCACCGCCCCGCCACTCCTCGCGCGGCCGAGAGCCCGCGCCGGCAGCGCCTTGCCGACGATGTCGGTTACCAGCTGTTCGGGCGAGATGACGACCGGGCGGTAGGCCGCGACCGTGCGGCCGTCGCGCAGCACGGTCACGGCGTCGGCGATGCGGAAGACCTCGTCGAGGCGATGGGTGACGTAGATAACGCTGACCTTCCGTTCGCGCAGGCGGGCGAGGATGCGGAAGAGCCGGGCGACGTCCGCCTCGGGCAGGCTGGCGGTCGGCTCATCGAGGACGAGCAATTCGGCGTTGCCGATCAGGGCCCGGGCAATCGCCACGATCGATTTCTCGGCGCGGCTAAGTTCG
Organism: Hyphomicrobiales bacterium; assembly: GCA_038323025.1. Taxonomy (GTDB): domain Bacteria; phylum Pseudomonadota; class Alphaproteobacteria; order Rhizobiales; family Kaistiaceae; genus JAFKKF01. The sequence continues at coordinate 6,098 of JBBQGL010000019.1, read as the reverse complement.
CTCACCGGCCGGTCGAGCGGCAGGACGGTCCCGAGAATATCGAGCGCGCCCCTTGCGGCGCGGTCGACCGCGGACCAGTCGATCAGCCTGAGCCCCCGGCGCGGATAGCCGTAGCCCATGGCCATGTTCTCGCCGACGCTCATCGATTCGATCAGGCCGAGGTCCTGGTGGACGAATGAGATGCGCCGCTTGTTCGACCCATCGAGCGGGGCGCCGGCGACGCGGATCTCGCCGCCGTCGGCCGGATAGACGCCGGCGAGGATCTTGATCAGCGTCGACTTCCCCGCCCCGTTCGCGCCGAGCAATGCATGGATCTCGCCGCGCTCGACCGTGAAGTCGACGCCGCGGAGAGCCTCGGTGCCGCCAAAGCGCTTTGCGAGGCCGCGCACGGCGAGAACCGGCTCGCCCGCTTGAACTGCTTTGGTCGGTTCGAGGCTGGCTATCATCTACCGCCCGAAGCCCTGTGAACGAGGGAGGCGCCGTAGCCGGCAGGCGCAGAAGCCATGGATGTGTCCCACCCATTGGGATTGCATTTCAATTGCTGAGACTAGCGATTGAGGAAATTTGCGTCAAGCCGGAGGCGCGACCGGCGCACCGCCGCCTTGGGCGGTTCCCAAAACGCGGGGATAGATTTCGGACGTATTTGGGAGGCCGCGAAGGTGTCGCTGACGCGATCAGCTCGAACGGAATCCGTGGGCGGCCCGGCGCGATACGTTGCCGCAGACCGTCGATGCTTTCCCGCGGGCGAGGCTCAGGACGCGGGTGCAGCTTACCCGCGAGCGGGGGGAAAAGGAGGTGGTCGATAAACGCCAGGAGCGGTTGGCCGACGCCGCCGCCCATGGCCAGCGATCGGCAATCGGTCGAGAGCTTGCTTCCGATTCGCCGCCGCGGCTGCTCTCTTCCCGTCAGTCGATCTCGACCGCGACGATGTCGGCGTCGACGCCTTCCTGGCCTTCGACGATGTGAACAGCCCGAACCACACCGGCGAATTCGGCCTGGTGGGGGAACTCCATCTTCATAACTTCGAGGATGAACAGCACATCGCCGGCATTGACCTTGTCGCCGGGCTTGACGAGGACCTTCCAGACGCTGCCGGCCGATTGTGTCCTGACCTGTTCGGCCATGATGCTACCTCCGTGATTTCCGTTGGCAATCCGACGCCCGCCCTAAGCGGGGGCGAGGAGATCCGCCTTATGCGTGTCAAGAAAGCTGGTGAACGTCTGTCCGTCGACGAACGAGGCATGGTCGAGGACGCTCCGCAGAAGCTTCAGGTTGGAGACGATGCCTTCGATCTCGGTCCCGGCGAGGGCGATACGGCATTCCTCGATCGCCGTCCGATCCCCGGGCCATGGGGGCACTTCTCCGAGGTCGGCATCGATCCGGCGTGCAACGAGTTCCTGGGCAACTCCATCCGCGCGGTTCTCGCCCGATAGGCCAATTGTAGCGCCTGAACCGGCCGGACGGGCAAGCAGGTCGGACTGAAGCGCCTGGCCTCACGTCGGCTCAGGGTCCTCCCTCCGCGTCGGTGCGCCAAATCTCGCGTCTTCGGCTCCTGTGTGTAGGGCTTCGGATCGAAGCGTGGCTTGAGCCTGATCAAGGAAGCCAACTGGGGCGCGCAAGGCAACAGGCGGCTGTTCGCGCTTTTCCTCGATATTGACCCGGGTCCAGCTGGTTGGAATACCCAGCGGGTACAGGCAAAGGAAGGCGAAGGCGGCCACCCGGGGCCAACCGACGGGATGCTCGATGACCGCCGGCCGGGCGCGGGGAGTTATTGGATTCCGTCGCCAGGCCCAGGTCAGAATCGCCAGTCCGATCGCGGCCATGACGAGATTGAAATACTGGCCCTGGCCAATGCCGAGCCAGCCGCCCTCGTAGTCACGGAACTGATCGACGAAAAATCGAAGCGCCGCGTAGAGGAAGATGAAGGCGCCGGTCGCGATGCCCCGCCCCGCCGGGAACCGCCTCAGCACCAGAATCAGGATCGGGATGAGCAGAAGGTTCTTCGCTCCGTCGTAAAGCGCAACCGGATGGCGGGGACCTTCGACGTTTGGGTAGGTCATCCCCCAGGGCATCGTGGTGAGCGAACCGATGACCCCTCCCTCGATAAAATTGCCGATACGGCCGACCCCCATGACGAAGGCGGCCGGAACCGCGAGTACGTCCGCGGTTACGAGAAACGGCTTGTGACGCCAGCGGCAGAACGCGAGCATGCCGAGCACGCCGCCCAGCATGACGCCGTGGGAGGCCATGCCGCCGCGCCACCAGTCGAGGGCTTGCCAAGGTGCCGCGCGGTAGAAGTCGAGCTCATAAACCAGGATGTCGAAGGCCCGCCCGAAGATGAGAATCCCGCCTGCCATCAGGATGGCGAAGTCGAGTACCTCGGCCAGAGACCAGCCAAGCAGCGCGCGGCGCCATGCGAACCACGCGAAAACGCCGAGGAATCCGAACGTGTAGACTGCCCCATACCAGTAGATTCCCAAGCCGAAGATGCGAGTGATTTCGAGGTCGAAATTGTACGTCATCGGGCGTGGACGGCGGCGGGGTGCAATCCTCCGCGAGGTCGCGCCGGCGGTGGTGCGTAGAGGATGGCCGCGCGAGTGAGGAGGAAGAGGAGCGTTGCATTGAGCAGATGCCACATGAAATGCGTGCCGAGCGGAAGGCGGGCGCAAAGCGGCATGTCGAGAGTGCGGAAAGTGAAGGAAAGAACGAACAGCCCGGCTGCGGCGAGAAGCGCATTCGCCGCGGGCGAACGGCGCATTTTCAGAGCGATCCCTGCCGCAACCATGACGAAAAGCGTCGGCGTCGCGTAGGCACCGCCCCAGAGCACCGTCTCGGGCACGAAGGCTTCGAGCAAGAAGGTCAGGCCGATGAAAGCGGCGACCGTTATCGCGGATGGCCAGGCCGGCCAGGCCAGGAAGCGCGACACCGTGATCCACAGGAAGACCAGCATGAAAGCGAGGATGGGGAGGACGTCCGCCCACGAGGCCCACGACGTGGCGATCGTGTGGAACAGCGCGCTGCCTGTGCCTACCGCGACCGTGCTCCAGACCAGCGCGGCAATCAGCCCGCGGGCAGCCGGGTTAGGCCGCGATACCGCGAGCCGCCACGCTGCAAAGGCGGCAACAAAATAGGCGAGGTTCGTGAGAGCGTTGACGGGCTCGGCAACGAAGGCGGGGCTGGTCCTCTCGCAATAGACGTCGATGGCGCGACAGAGGCCGGGGGCAAATTCGCCGATCAGCGATGGGCAGGTGAGCGACAAGAGCTTCTCCGCCGGCGCTTGCCGGGCGTTGCCAGCGCCATACCTCAAGCTACGCCGACGTGCGGGATTGCGGTTGATCTGGCGCAACCATTCCGGCGGGCGTTGGGACGGACCGTCGCGGCCCTTCAGCCGGCTGGCCGGTCGCAGCCGTGCTGCGAAGGCCGGCAACGTCGCCTGCAGCGCGACAGCGAGGCCTGTCATGAGAAGAAAGAGGCGCCGAACAGCGGCTGTCCCCGGGCCAGCCGGTTGAGGAAGATCAATGCGGGCCCGGCCGCGAGCGATAACCTTGCCGGTAACGCAACCAGCCCACGGGAGGACAACATGGCTGAAGCTGCAACCAAGCTGCCAGTCAAGACCGAGGTAAAGAACCCCGCCTCCGCGACCTCGGGCGGATGGTACACTCTGGATCGCCTTCGGCAGGAGGTTGATCGGCTTTTCGACAATTTCCCGTCGGCGATGACGCGGCCGACTTTCCGTAGCCCTCTGTTCGACGTGGCGCCGATGTGGCGCACCGAATGGAGCGTCGGCTCATTCCCGGCGGTGGATATCGTCGAGAAGGATAACGCCTACGAACTCTCCGCCGAGCTTCCGGGCATGGACGAGAAGAACATCGACGTGAAGTATTCGGACGGCATGCTCACCATCAAGGGCGAGAAGGAAGAGACCAAGGAGGAGAGCAAGAAGGACTATCACCTCTCCGAGCGGTCCTACGGCTCCTTCCAGCGCTCGTTCAGTCTTCCCGACGGGATCGATACCGACAAGATCGAGGCCACCTTCAAAAAAGGGGTGCTCACCGTGAGCCTTCCGAAGTCGGCCGAGGCGAAGAAAAAAGAAAAGGAGATCGCCGTCGCCGCAAAATAGGGGCGACCCAGTCAACCGACGCCAAGTCACCGGGACGCGTTGCGCAAACTTGTCCCGGCTGGCCTGTTGTCTCAAAACTCTGGAATCGTCCCATGGCTCACAACCAGGTCTTCTTTCGCTCTGCCGCCCGTGAGAAGATTCTCCGCGGCGCGACCCAGCTCGCGGACGCCATCCGGGTTACGCTCGGACCGAAGTCGAAGTCGGTCCTGATCGAGAAGAAGTGGGGCGCGCACCGATCGTCTGCAACGACGGCGTGACGATTGCCAAGGAATTCAGCCTCAAGGATGCCGAGGAGAACCTCGGTGCCGCCGTTCTCAAGCAGGCGGCCGAGAAGACCGGGGATGCAGTAGGCGACGGCACCAGCACGGCGACTATCCTTGCCCACGCGATCTTTGCTGATGGCGTTCGCAACGTCGTTGCCGTCGCCAGCGCCATCGACCTGAAGCGTGGCCTCGATCGCGCCGCCAAGGTGGCGGTTGAGACGCTGAAGGCCATGGCCCGTCCCGTCAATTCGCGTAAGGAGAAAGCGCAGGTCGCGGCGCTCTCGGCCCACAACGATACGGTGGTCGGAGAACTCGTAGCCGAGGCCATGGAGAAGGTCGGCGGCGAAGGGGTGATCACCGTCGAGGAATCGAAGACCACGGAAACTGCCCTTGAGGTGGTTGAGGGCATGCAGTTCGACCGCGGCTTCATTTCTCCCTATTTCATGACCGACGCAGAGCGCTCGGAGGCGGTCCTCGAAGAGCCTTATGTCCTCCTCTGCGACCGCAAGGTGAGCGTCCTCAGGGACATGTTTCCTCTTCTCGAGCAGGTCGCGAAGTCGGCGCGCCCCCTTCTGGTCATAGCCGAGGACGTGGAAGGCGAGGTGTTCGCTACGCTGATCGTCAACCAAATTCGCGGAGTGCTGAAGGCCTGCGCCGTAAAGGCACCGGGCTTCGGCGACCGCCGCAAGGCGATGCTCCAGGATATCGCCGTGCTCACCGGCGGCCAGATCATTTCCGAGGAGCTCGGACTGAAGCTCGAGAATGTCACGCTTGAACAGCTGGGGCGCGCCAAGCGCGTCGTGGTCGACGGAAGACACCACGATCATCGGCGGCGCGGGCAAGAAGAGCGAGATCGAGGGACGCACCCAGCAGATCCGCCGTGAGATCGAGGACACCTCCAGCGATTACGATCGTGAGAAGCTCGAGGAGCGCCTCGCGAAGCTCTCTGGCGGCGTTGCCGTCATCCGTGCCGGCGCTCCCTCAGAGTCGGAGATGAAGTCGAAGAAGGAGGCCCTCGACGATGCGATCAGTGCAACCAAGGCTGCCGTGGCGGAGGGAATCGTGCCGGGCGGCGGTCTGGCTCCGCTGCGCTGCACCGGTCGGGTTGCCGCCGAGGAAGCAAAGTGCGACGGCGACGAAAGGACCGGAGTGCAGATACTAAAGCGCGCTTTGGAGGCGCCCGCCCGTCAAATTGCCGAGAACTCGGCGGTCGACGGCGGCGTCGTAGTCGCTCGGATGCTCGCGGGAAAAGGCAACGAGGGCTTCGACGCGGCGCGCAAGGAGTATGTGGACATGATCGAAGCGGGCATCGTCGATCCCGTCAAGGTCGTCCGCATCGCCCTCGAAAACGCCGTATCCGTGGCGAGCGTGTTGCTTCTGACCGAAGCAACCATGACCGAGATCCCCGAAGTGGCCAGAGATCGTGCGCGTGAACCCGAAATGGAAATGTAGGTTGAATCTGGTTTGGCCACGACCGCAATAGCTTCGACAGGAAATCGTTAAACCGCCGGGCTCGGGTCTCAGAGCCGATCCGGGAAGTTTGGATTCATGACGAAGGGTTTGCGGCGAGCCGCCTGAGCATGATGCGGATCATGGCGAGGCGGACGAAGGCGACGGTGGTGCGCGCATAGCGCTCGAAGTCTTTGGCGAGACGACGACAGCGACTGATCCAGGCGAAGGTGCGTTCCACGATCCAGCGCTTGGGCAGGACCTCG
>JBBQGL010000018.1:0-34617 GCA_038323025.1 Hyphomicrobiales bacterium | reverse complement strand
CCGGCATCGATCGTGACGCCAAAGTCGCGGTCTGTGCTCTCGACGCCGGCTCGCGTCACCTTCGCCTCGAGCAGGAACGTCGAACCGGCACGCCTCACCTGGACAGCAAGCTGATGTTCATGGACTGACAGCTTGATGCTGTCGGCCAGGTCCGGCCGCATCGTTTTGATTACCTGGATGCGGATCGCCAGATCGCGGTCGAATATCACGGGCAGGTCGATCGTTGCGCGCGGACTGGGCCCCGTCCAGCGGAAGGTCCCGTAGGTCGGATCGACCTCCGCGTCCTGCCATTCGAACGGCATGGATTGATGGCTGACGTCAAACCGCGTCGGCCGGTCGATACGCCGCAGAGTGCCGGCATCGAAACGGCTGTCCAGCCCCTTGTACCGGCGATTGCGCCGCACCAGTGAACCCTTCTCGAGTCCGGCAGTCGGCGGCGAGCCGACGGCGACGAAGCGCGACGCGACAACCGCCTGGAGCACATCGAGGAGCTCCGTTTGCCGGAAGTCGACGCCCGACTCGATCCGGTCCAGCATCCTCTGTTGCTCCGTCACCGCTTTCACCCGGTAGGCATCGCGGCGCCAGGCTGCATTGAACTTGAAGCACGTGAGCTCGCCGGTTGCCGCAAATTTCCAGCCGGCGACGGCCATCTCGCTGAGGAACGCGGCGTCCATCGGCAGCGCAACCGAATCCGGATCCCGCCAACGCACCACGTCACCGTACAAGGCTCTGGCGTGCGAGAAGGCGCTTGGCGGCACGAAGTCTTCCGGCCCATACGCACCGGTTGGAAAGATACCGGCGATGCCGCGCCCGCCGGTGCCTTCCGGCCAATAGAGGATCATCGTGCTGGTGACTATCTCCGCTGACTCGCGTCGAGCGGCTTGCAGGATCGCCGACAGGTGCGTCGGAAACCAGATATCGTCGTGGCCGAGATACGCGATCCACTCGCCCGCCGCGTGCTCATTGGCATAGTTGTTTGCCACCCACTGCGAGCCGTAGTTCCGCTCGAGATTGTGCCATCGAATCCGTGGGTCGTTGAATTCCGCCACCACCGCTTCTGAATCGTCGGTGCAGCCGTCGCCCACCACCAGTATCTCGAAATCCTGCATGGTCTGCAGAAGCACCGACCGCAACGCGCAACGCAGCGCCGCGCTCCAGTTGTACGTGGGTATGACAACGGAGACTGCCGGAGCCCGCGACGCTACCATTGGCAACGCTTGAATCTCCGGGCCGCCCGGCAGGCCCGCGGAAGCCCTGACGCATCCGGCTTCCCGTTGTCGTTCATTCCGTCCGTTTGATCATTGGGCGCGGTGTTCCGTGGCGGAGGGGAGCCGAGTATCCCGAGGTGCGGTCGTGTCTACAATAACGATGATGCTTCTCCTTCAAACCCGAGCGTAACCGGTTTCGCTGCCTCATAGGCAGGACGGTTGTGCCGAAGGAAAGTGGGTGCCCTGTCCATCTTTCACACCTCAGCTATAGTGACAACACACAGATTGAGACCGGGAGGGTCCGATGCGGACGTTTCTTCTTGCACTAGCGCTGGTGCTGTCGGCCGGAGTTACTCAGGCTGCTCAGAACACGGGTGGAGGCGGCGCCGGATCCACGAGCTTCTCGTGCGGCGAACCAGAGACCCCGACCTTTTGCAGTTGCACCGGCGGGATCGACAGCCGCGACTGCAAGAACATGAAGAAGAATTGCTCAGGGGATATTACGTGCCCCCCACTGCTCGACAATTGCACCTGCAAATATGACGCGGCAAAAGCCGGCGGCGGCAAAATCAAGATTCAGAAACTGCCGCCAGCCACGGTAAAACAGAATCCGTAACGGCAAGAGCCCGCTCAACTTCGGCATCAGCGCGCCGCGCAGCTGACGCGCGACCACATCGCAAAGTCGCGATCCCGTATCGCATCCTTCATGGAAGCGCGGCCGGCACTGGCGGACGCGCTTCCCATCCCGGAGAAGGCACGATGATTGCACCGGCCCTGGCGGAGAGGCTAGCCGCTTTGGACACCGCCACCATGCACGAGTCCGGCGCGAAGGCGATCCTATCGCCGGAAATCCGGATGCTCTCTGGAAACGGCTGCGTCGTGGGTCCGGCCCGGACCGTGATGTGTCACCCCGGCGACAACCTGATGATCCACGTCGGCGTCGCTGAGGCCGAGCGGGGTGATGTTCTCGTCGTGCAATGCCACGACCCTGGCTATGGCGTCTGGGGCGAAGTGCTTAGCGTCGCAGCCATGGCGCGCGGTATCGCCGCGCTGGTTCTCGACGGCTCCGTGCGCGATCTGGCGGCGATTCAGAAGCTTGGTTTCCCGGTCTTTGCGCGGGGCACCTGCTTGCGAGGCACGGTCAAGAACAACATTGGCCTCGTCAACCAGACGATCACGTGTGGCGGACAGCCGGTCTCGCCCGGCGACCTAATCGCCGCCGACGAGAGCGGGATTGTTGTGATCCCGCCTGGCGAAGCGGAGGAGATCGCCACGAAAGGCGAGGAGCGTGGGCGCAAGGAGGCGATCATGATGAAGGAATTGCGGAGTGGGCGAACGACAATGGAATTGCTTGGGCTCGAAGGGAAATTCGCGCGTCGCTGACCCGGGCATCCTTGCATCCGCGGGGTCTTCCATCGGCCGAGCCTTGATCGTCACGATCGCAGCGGCGGGCACCGCTTGCATCACAACTGGATTCGACCCGACCGGCGCCAACGCCCGTCATCGCGACGGATGCCGCGCGACCTCGACTTTGCCGGCTGGCGCACCTCCCGGCGACCAACACCGGAGAGGAGCTGGCGGCGGCCGACTTCACCGATCGGCCGCCGCACCAGGACCTAGGTAGAGGCCGCTTCTTTCAGTACGGCTTCCGTGACCTTGCTGTCGTCCTCGATGCTGCGCACCGCGGCGATGCCCTTTTGCTTGAGGATCGCGTGGTAGGCACGGACGGCTTCCAGGGGGCGGATCGCGCCATCGGCCACGAGGCGCATGTGGTGGACGATATCGAGCTGGCTCTCCGCCAGATTGATCTTGCGGCCGAAGAGGGCGACGCGCGCGCCGTATTTCTCCGCCTGATGGATCAGCTCGAAGGTATCTCGGTTGGTACCGGCTCCGCCGCCGAGCACGCCCACCACCAGTTGCGGATCGAACGATACCAGCTCCTCCAGAGCCTTCGGGCCGTTGTACGGATATTTCAGGAATTGCGGCCGCTTGGCTTTGAGAACGCCCGACAGGCATCGCGCCAGGTTGTCGTTCACGAACTGGCCGATCGATTCTGCCGGGATGCCCGACTCGACGTTGGGATTGAACACCTCGAGGAAGTAATTGATGCCATTGGCGGCAGCGTCCTCGCGGAAGTCACTGAACGCCTCCAGCGAGCGGAGATCGGCTTCGACGTCGTTGACGAACGTGATGGAATAGAGGCCGAGATCGGAAAGGCCCGCCTTCGCTACGTCCTTGAGGTTCACGGTGCGGAAGGGCCGCGAGGGCCCGAGCTTGCCGTACCCGTTCGGCCGCGCGCCCCAGATGTCGGTGGTGTCGTTGGCGCGGAAGGCAGGTTTCACCGCACTGCCCTTGAAGGCGCCTGCCTCGGTCAGCAGTTGCAGGTTCGAGGCCGACACCAGCATGATGTCGAGCTGGTCCTGCCGGACAATCTGGGTGATGACGTCGAGGAACTCGGCGCGCGTGCGATAGCGCACGAAGCTGCCGTGGGCATCGCGGATCGGACCGGTGCCGGGGATCGGGTTTGACATGTCGCCGTCCTTGGCGTCGGCGATGATGAAGTCGCCCTGGGCATAATTGCCGGAGCGAATCTTTGCGAGCTTCTTGTCTAGGCGGAACATTTGGATTTCCTTAGGTTTTGCTGAGGCAACCGTGCCGGAAGGCACCGGGAAAACACGAGCGGAGCGGGGAAGGCGCGCGGAGGCGCCCGCCTTCGGCAGCCGTCATGCAACAGGTCATGGCGGGCCTCCGGCGATCCGAAGTCCGTCGGCGTCGAACAGATGTACGCCGGACGCCGTGGCGTCGAAGCGTACCGCCTCGCCTGTGTTCGCATGAAAACTGCCGGGCAATTGGACGACGATGGGCTCGTCGGCATCGCGCGCGACGTGAACCATCGTCAGGCCGCCGAGATATTCGACGATGCGCACGGTACCCGAAAGGACGCCGCCGGCGGCCGGCGTCAACGCTTCGGGCCGGATGCCGACCTGGACGCGAGACCCGGGCTGCGGGGAAACCGGCCCGGCGGCGACCGTAAGCTCGTCGCCGCCCGCCAGCGCCACCGTGACATGGCCGCCGTTCGCGCTCGCCACCTGTCCCTGAAGGATGTTCATCTGCGGCGAACCAATGAAGCGCGCGACAAAAATATTACGCGGCCGGTTGTAGAGTTCCGCCGGCGTGGCGAACTGCTCGATGCGGCCCTTGTTGAGAACCGCGATCTTCTGCGCCATCGTCATCGCCTCGACCTGGTCGTGGGTGACGTAGATCATCGTCGCCGCCAGCCGATGGTGGAGTTCGGCGAGTTCTACCCGCATCTGCACGCGTAGCGCCGCGTCGAGATTGGAAAGCGGCTCGTCGAACAGGAACACCGCCGGGTCGCGCACGATCGCCCGGCCCATCGCGACGCGCTGGCGTTGGCCGCCGGACAGCTCACGCGGCTTTCGCTCCAGCAGATCGCCGAGGCCCAGAATGTCGGCGGCGCGCTGGATCTTGGCAGCGGCTTCCGCGCGTGGCGCCCGCGCCAGCTTGAGCGAAAACCCCAGGTTCTCGCGCACCGTCATGTGCGGGTAGAGCGCGTAGCTCTGAAACACCATCGCGATGTTGCGTTCCTTGGGCGACATGTCGTTGACGACGTCGCCGCCGATCAGCACTTCGCCGCCATTGATCGTCTCCAACCCGGCAACCATGCGCAGAAGCGTCGACTTGCCACAGCCCGACGGGCCTACCAGCACCACCAGTTCGCCGTCGCCGATCTCCAGATCGACGTCCTGGATGACGCGCACCGCACCGAAAGACTTGACCACTCCGCGCAGGCTGACAGCGGCCATTATCGACTCCGCATTTGGTTCGCGGCGGGAAGGCCGGATGGCGGAAGGGCCCTGCTCGTGGCCGCGCTGAACAGGGCGGGAAAGCCGGAGAGATTGGCGAGCACCGCCGGCCGTTTCGGTCCGGCATGGACGAGCAGCGTCCCGGCAGTGAACGTGTCTCCAAGGCCGATGGTCGAGGCCGGGCTGCGCAGAAAAGGCGCCGCGCAGCAGACAATGTGCCATCCCGATTGGCCCAACTCCGAAATGGGCTCGTGCGGCGGCCGGGCGAAAGCGGCTGCCGGCGGGGCATGCGGCCTGGCGACAGGCCGGCCCGCTTCAGCGCGCGCCGACGCCAGCAGGCACCCCATGGCAAGGGCATCCAGTTCGCGCTCGGGGTCCTCGCGCGTCAAGGCGACCGCCCAGGGGTCCGCGTGAACGACGAGGCGCGACAGGCCGTGGCGCTCGGCGAAAGCGGCCATCCCCGCGTCCAGGGCCGCCGGCTCCACGCCAATCGAACCCAGTTCGTTGAAATTGAGCCCGATCGAGGTCACCGAGCCGGCGAGCCTGCGCAGTGTCTCGCCGAGCGCGCCGGGCACCGGATACTCGCCGAGTTCGAGATGCACCTGTATCCCGGCGTCCTTCCAGGCGCGCGCGAATGAAGCCATGAGGTCGAGCGCCCGCGGCAGCCGTTCGGTACCCACGCCGTTCGGGCTCGAGAGGAGCGCGGCCCCGGCGCCTGTCCCCAGCGCCCGACCGTAGCGCTCGAACATCGCATCGTGTTCCAGGTCCTCGTCGGCGAAGCGGACGATTGTGCGCGTCGAACGCCTGGGCGTGAAATCGGGCAGCGGTCGTCCGGCCGAATATTCGACGATGTAGTGAGCGGGCTTTCCGGAGCCGGCGGGGCGCACGTCGGCAACAGCGACCAGCTCTCCATGCTCGCCAATCAGATTGATAGCCGGGTGCAGGACGGAAAGCTGCTCGACACTTCGGTCATCGAGGGCCATGACCGCGGGCGCGCCAAGACAGGCCAGAGTGCAGGCGGCCTGCGCCGATGTGCCGCCGATGGCGGTGGCGCCGGGTTTTGCGAACCGATCGAGAAATTTCGGGCCGCCCGGCCAGTCGACCTGCACTTCGCCTCCGCGCCCTTCCCTCGCCCGGCCCATGAGCTCATCGAAAAGGACGCGACCGGCCGGTTCCCGCTTCAGCGCCGGCGCCGTTTCATGAAAGTCGATCAGCTTGTCGACGCAGGCGGCGAAGCCGGTCACGAGGGGCTTGGCCGTGCCTGCGAAGTCGGCAACCGCCGCGGCGAGCGCGTCAAACGCGTTTCGCCAAAGCTGCTCGTGGCCGGAATCGCCGACGGTCGCGTTCATGGCTCGATCGGCGGTCAAGTCAGTTCCTCGCTGACCTGGAAGATCAGGACCGTCGCGGCAGGCTTCGCGCTGCTTGCGGGAACCGCGGCACGGGCAAGGCAGGCGGCGAAAGCGCGCGGCAACATGGCTAGGCCTTGACCGAGCCGGCGGTCATGCCGGCGAGGAAGTAGCGTTGTGCGAACAGATAGATGAGCAGGAGGGGAAGCGATCCGAGGACGCTCATCGCCATCATCTGGTTCCATTCGAACGCGTGTTGGCCCATGAGCAACTCGATGCCGATCGGAACGGTCCGCATTTCACTCGATTTGGTCAAAGTCAGCGCGAACAGGAATTCGTTCCACGCCAGCAGAAAAGTGTAGACCGCCGTCGCGACGATGCCGGGCACCGACAAGGGGACGATGACGCGCCACAAGGCCGACCAGCTCGTGCCGCCGTCGACCAGCACCGCCTCGTCGAGTTCGCGCGGAATCGTGTTCAGATACCCCGTCATCAACAGGATGGCGTAAGGCAGCGTGAACACCAGGTAGGTGAGGATAAGCGCGAAGTAGGTATCGAAGATCCCGAACGCGACGACCATGCCGAAATAGGGGATGAGGAGCGTGATCGGCGGAACGGTCTGGGTGCTGATGATGAACACGTTGAGCGTGTTCTTGAACCGGAAAGTAAATCGGCTGAACCCATAGGCGGCCAGGAGGGCGATGAGCACGGTGAGGATGGCGACCGCGCCGGCCACAAAATAGCTGTTGAAGAAGAAACGGAGCTTGCCGGGATCGTTGAAGATCGACAGATAGGCGACGGCGGTGAATTGCTTGGGCAGGAGTTGCGGCGGCAGCGCGAAGATTTCTGTGTTCGACTTGAGCGACGTGAAAAACATCCACACAATCGGAAAGATCGCGAAGACGAGGCCGATCGCCAGCCCCAGATAGGTCAACGCCGTCGGCAACCATGTTTTGGTGAGGGAGCGCTTCTCCACTGCCCGCTACCTCGCCTTCTGATGCTTGATGTAGAAATACGTCACGCTCATCGAGAGGATCAGAATGCAGACCGCGCTCGCCGACGCCAGCGAGAACTCGTATCGCGAGAAGGCGAGTTTATAGGTGTAGGTGCTGAGCACCTCGGTTGTGTAGATCGGACCGCCGCCGGTCGTCATCCAGACGAGCGCAAAGACCTGCATCGTCCAGATGAAATCCAGCAGGGCGACGCTGATCATGATCGGCGTCAACTGCGGGATGGTGACATAGCGGAACTTCTGCCACGGGTTGGCGCCGTCGATGCTCGCGGCCTCGTAGAGATCGCGGGAAATGCCCTGGAGGCCGGCGAGCAGGCTCACCATGTAGAGTGGATACCCCGCCCAGATGTTAACGAACGTCATCGCATGGAGCGCGGTTTGCGACGAAGAGAACCACTCGACCTTGAAGTCGACGATGTGGAGCGACATCAAGACGGCGTTGACAACGCCCTGGGGATCGAGGAGCAGCCGCCAAATGATGGCGATGACCACAGCCGTAAACAGCCAAGGCAGAATGTAGAGGACGCGCAGGATACTTCTGATCGTCGGGTTGATGCGCTCGCTATTCAGCATCAGCGCGAAAGCCAGGCCGATCAGAAGGTGGAAAATGACGCTCATCACGGTGAAGTAGAGGGTGTGGCCGAGCGCCTGCCAGAACACCGGATCGCTGAAAGTCTCCTGGTAGTTATCCAGCCCGACGAAGGCGGGATTTTTCCTCGTGATCGCCCGGTCCTGGAACGAATAGCGCAGGACGGTGATCATCGGATAGAGCATCAGCAAGGCAAAAAGAGCCGTCGCCGGGGCGACATAGGCCAGCGGCACCAAACGCATTTTCGTCCGATAGGAAAGCAGGCGACGCTTGCGGACTTTCGCCGGCCTCCCGATTGAATGCTCCTGGGCGAAGCTCATGCGGTGCAGGTCTTTCGGAATGCGGTTCTTGGTGCGACCAGGTAACGCGCTGGCTCGAGCCCGCGAGGATGGCGGCGCGGCGAGTATGCCGCGCCGCCGTCACGTGTGATCGCGCGCGGCTAGTTCTTGGCGAACTCCGCCAGCCACTGCTTTTTGCGTGGCGGCCGCCGCCTGCTCCGGCGTCTGCTGCCCGTCGAGCATCTTCTGCAACTCGACGTCCATGTCGCGCTGCAGCTGTTCTGCGACCGGAAGCCCGATGAACTCGTTGGCCAGCTTCCCGGTCTGGAAGATCTGGAAGGCCTTGATGAACAGCGGGTCCGCCTTCGACATGTCGGGCTTGGCGTTCACGTTGCCCGGGAAGGCATGGGCGATCGTCACCAGTTTACCGTTCACTTCCGGGCTCACCAGGTATGAGACCAGCTTCCACACTTCCGCCTGGTGTTTGCTGTTGGCGCTGATGCCGATGCCCCAGGAGGCGTAGGGCAGTCCGCGCTTGCCGGTGTAGCCGTCGACCGCCGGCAGGGCGGAGATGTCGATATTCAGGTTCGGATTGCGTTCGCGCATGAGGTTGAGGAGGGCGAGCGAGTGGATCATCATGCCGACGCGGCCGTTGACGAACTCTTCGAGCTTGTCCTGCTCCTTCTTGGCGTCGATGCCGGGCGAGATGACGCCGGCGTCCTTGAGCGACTTGATGTAGCTGAGAACCTCGACGACGGCCGGATTGTCGACGTTCGGCTTGCCGTCCTTCAACATCGATTGGCCTGAAGCCCAGACCCACGACATCACGTCGTTCTGGGCGCCGTTCGGGACCTGCAGGGAGAGCGGCAGCACCCATCCATACTGGTTCTTGTCGGCATGGGTCATCTTCTTCGCCGCGTCGGCGAATTCCGTACGGGTGGACGGCACCTTGTCGACGCCGGCCGCCTTCGCCATGTCGAGGTTGACGAACACCGGATAGACGAACGACGCGAGCGGGAACATGTAGCTCTTGCCGTCGACCTTGATGATGTCGGCCATCTGGGAACGGTCAAATTTCGTGCCGTCCATCAGGCTGTCCATCGGCGTGATCGCGCCCTGCTTGGCGAGCTCGTTGACCCAGGCGCCGTCGAGACCGACCACGTCGCTGAGCGTCCCGGAAGCGGCTCCCGCCACGATCTGATCGTGGGTCGCCGAAAAGGGCCCGCTCACAAGCTTGACCTTGATGCCGGGATTGGCGGCCTCAAAACCATCCATGATGCCGCGCAGCGCGCCGGCCGGCAGTTCCGGCTCCCACCACTGAACGAATTCAATAGTGGTGTCAGCGACGGCGACCGTCGTGCATATTGCTAAAACGGCCGCAGTCGCGGCCAACCCAGTCAGAGATTTCTTCAGGCTCATTACTTCCCTCCCATGGGACTGGTGATCATTGTGCACTTGCGGAAGTCGGAGCCACCGAACGGGCCAAATCTGACCGCGCTGACGCCGTTGATAACCTTGCTTTCGCCGTCAGGCATCCGTTTCTTCCAGTTGACGCCGGTATTTGCGTCTTTTGCGCGAAATACCAGCATCTGCCTTATGTAAAGTCGCAAGAAGCCTCATTGTCAAGAACATTATCCGGAGATACCATGCGATTTAGTGCGATATTGCCCTCGCGGGCGGAAGCCGAAGCGCTTGAAATAGTGATGGCGTGAAGCCGCAATGCAGGCCGGGCAATTGTTGATCATGACCAAGATGGAAACCGAGCAGAACCAGACCGATTCCGCGCTTCCGGCCGTGCGCCGCGCCGAAATCCTTCGCCTGGTCAAGCAACTCGGGCAAATCACCGTGACCGAAATGAGCGCGCGCTTCGAGGTCTCTCTCGACACGATACGGCGCGATCTCGACACTCTGGCCGACCAGGGACTGGTCAGCCGCATTCACGGGGGTGCGGTGCCGATCGACAGCATGGCGTCCGCGGACCTGCCCTTCGAAGAGCGAATAAATGCGCATCAAATCGCAAAAACAAATATCGGTCGCGCCGCCGCGCGCCTGATCTCGCCCGGCGAGACGCTTATCGTAAACGGCGGCTCGACCGCCGTATCATTTGCAGCCAGCCTGGGGGATTTGCAGCGTCTCACGATTGTGACGAACAATCTCAGCCTGCCAGCTGCCATCCCCTCCAGTCCGGTGAGCGGCCTCTATCTGATTGGCGGCGAAATTCGCAGCGGCGCGCGAGTTACCGTGGGCCCGGTGGGGTTCATCGGGACCCGGCAGATCGTTGCCGACACGGCGATCATCGGCATTGGCGGCATCACGGAAGATGGCATTTCGACCAGCCAGATCGAGGAGGCGGCGATGATGGCCGACATGATTTCCGCCGCCCGCCGGACGATCGTGATCGCAGACAAGACCAAGTTCGGCCGATTGGGCTTTGCGGTGGTGGCGCCCCTCGATCAGCTCGATGTCCTGGTAACGGATGAAGAACCGGCAGGCGAACTCAAGGTCGCGCTCGAGGCGGCAGGCGTGAGGATAGTCGTCGCGTCATGAACGGCTTTCCCTGCCTTCTCGAGGAGGTCCGGGATGCCCCCCGCACTCATGTCGCGGCCTCGGAGTCGGGCGTGCCCGGGTGCGAGAAAGTCGGCCACCGTTCGGCGCAGGGATTTGAAGAGTGACGAAGGCCAGACTGCGCGTCGGGATCGTCGGATGTGGCAGCATCTCCCTGCAATATCTGCGTAATGCACCGCTCTTCGGCGGTGTTGAAATGCGCGCCTGCGCCGATATCAACCACGCGGTGGCCGTGCAGCGCGCGGAGCAGTTCCATCTGAAGGTTATGGAGGTCGACGACCTGATCGGCGCCCCGGACATCGATCTCGTGCTCAACCTGACCATCGCCGCCGCCCATTTCGATGTTTCGATGCGGGCGATCGAGGCCGGCAAACACGTCTTCACGGAAAAGCCGCTGGCGGCAACGGTAGCCGAGGGTTCCCAATTGGTGGCAAGGGCCGCCGAACGTGGGCTTGCCATCGGATCCGCCCCGGACACTTTTCTCGGCCCCGCCGGCCAGCTCGCGCGCCGTCTCTTGGATGCCGACGCGATTGGGCGGCCGATCATCGGCACGGCCTTCATGCTCGGCCATGGCATGGAGCACTGGCATCCCGACCCCGCCTTCTACTACCAGCCTGGCGGTGGACCGGTCATGGACATGGGGCCTTACTACCTGACCATGCTGGTCAACTTGGTCGGTCCGGTCCGCCGCGTGCAGGCAGTCGCCACCAGCGGGCAAAGCGAGCGCCTGCTCACGGCGGAAGGTCCGAGGAAGGGGACGACGATCAAGGTCGGCACACCGACGAGCCTCTTGTCCCTGCTCGAATTTGCCTGTGGTCTGCAGCTAACCTTTGGCGCGTCGTGGGACGTCTATCGGCATTCGAACCAGCCCATCGAGCTGCATGGCACGAAGGGCTCGCTGCGTCTCCCCGACCCGGACACCTTTGGCGGCATCGTCTCGGTGTCCAACCACGGCGCCGACTGGGAGGACACCAACACGGCCGACCGCCTGTTCGGTGCGCTGAACTGGCCCATCCAGGCGCCGGACCGCGCGAACTACCGGATGGTCGGCTTGGCCGACCTCGCGGCATCGCTCGTCGAGGGACGCAGGCCGAGGGCGTCGGGCGATGTGGCGCTGCATGTCCTCAAGGTCATGGAGGCCATTCTGGTCGCGGCAAGGACGGGCGTCGCCCAGGCGATCGAGGGCGAGGTCGATCGCGCCGAGCCGCTGACCGAGGAGCAAGCACGGAAGCTGCTCGCGTGACCGGGCCCGACGCTCCCGGCAACGTTCAAGGTCACTCATAACCGCACATACATGCACGTATGCGCAACAACAAGAGCAACGGGAGGACGGGATGGCAGGGCCGGTCAGAGTGGGTATTGTTGGTTGCGGTGAAGCCACGCAGATCCTTCACCTGCCTGCGCTGATCGAGCTGCGCGCCCTCTTCGCCGTCACCGCGCTTTGCGACGTCAGCCCGTCGGTGCTTGCCTCGGTCGGCGCGCCTTTCGCCGGCGCCCGACTCTTCCCGGACTACCGACAGCTCGTTGAAGACCCGGCCGTCGACGCCGTCCTCGTGTGCAGCCCCGACGCCTATCACGCCGACGTAGTCGTTGCCGCCATCCGTGCGGGCAAGCATGTTCTCCTCGAAAAGCCGATCGCCGTAACGCTGGCCGATGCCGACGCGATGATCGCGGCCGAATCGCATTCCGCCGTCACGGTCCAGGTCGGCTACATGCGCCGCTATGCGCCTGCTTTCGTCGAGGCGGTCGCGCTCGCCGCCAAGGTCCGCGGCGACATCGTGCTCGCCCGCGTCCACGACGTCATCGGCCCCAACGCCACGATCATCGACAACACGTCGAACGTCTATCGCCCAGGCGACATCTCCGAGGCTGTGCTCGCCGAGGGCCGGCGGTGCCATGCCGAAAAGGTCAAGGAAATGATCGGCGTCGACAGCGGCCCTCGCGCCGCCGCCTACTCTCTCCTCCTCAGCCTCTCCAGCCACGCCCTCTCCGCGATGCGCGAACTGATCGGCATGCCTGAGCGCGTGATCTACGCGGCCCAGCGTAGCGGCGGCCGCTTCCTCTCCGCCGCCTTCGACTATGGTCATTTCGTCTGCCACTTCGAGGCGGGTGTCGACCGCATCCCGCATTTCGACGCGCACCTCGAGGTCTATACTCCGACCGAGATCATCCGCGTCGACTATGACACGCCCTACGTCCGGCACCTGCCGACGCGGCTGACGCGGATTGGGCCCGAGACGAATGCCGGCGTGTCCGTGCAGACCATGTTCCCGACGCGGAACGACTCCTTCGTCGCGGAGTGGCGCGCCTTCCACCGGAACGTCACAGAGAAGAAACGGCCAAAGACCACGCTCGAGGACGCCCGCAACGACATGGTGCTGGCGCGCGACATGGCCGCGAACATGCAGTAGTCGCGTCCCATCCGCCATCGCTCAGGCGCTTGCGGCAACATCACGGAAACCTGCCTCACCAACGCGAATCTGTTCGGCGATCTCGCCCTGCTCCGATCCGCGTCCGGAACTGCTTCTGCCACCGCCTGCAGTCGATGAGCATCGACGGCCTCATCGTTTGGAGGCAGCGACCATGCAACTCAGCCGCCCGTAGTGCCCGTGCTCTGGCGCCCGGTATTCGTTTGTGCTGCACGACTATCCGATAGCGCAAGGGCGCGGGAGACGTCGGCGCAGGAAGCCGCCAAACGCTCGCCGATCCGATCAATCGCCGCCAGCGACATGCGCGAAGAGGGACCTGACACGCTGATCGCGGCAAGCGGCCAGCCGTCCGCGTTCACGATCGGGGCCGCCACGCAGCGCATGCCGATCTCGTTCTCTTCGTCGTCCACTGCGCGCCCGAGTTTCGCCGCCGTGTCGATGGCAGCACGAAGGCTCTCTGCGTTCGTCTTGGTGTACTTCGTTCGTGGCACGAGCTTCGCGACCGCCAGCAGCGCGTCGCGGTCCGCGGCCGGCAGCCTCGACATGATTGCCTTGCCAAGCGCCGTGGAATGAAGAGCATCGAAGCTGCCGACTTCCGACGTGGCGCGCAGAGCCTGATCGCTTTCCATGATCTCGACGTAGAGCACACCACCGCGCGCCAGAACGCCGAGATTGATCGTCTCGCCGAAATGCTCGCGCAGCGAGCGCATCGCCGGGCGCGCCATCTCGATCAGGCGGTCCGCTTCGCCGGCGGCCCGAACGTAGGCGTGGAACGCGTGCCCGATCGAGTAGCGGCGCACGCGCTCGTAGGTGGCGACATAGCCGCGTTTCTCCAGCGTCGAGAGGATCCTGTAAGCCGCCGCCTTGGTGATTTTCGCCGCCTGACTCAGTTTCGCGAAAAAGTAGCCAACGCCTCCGGACAGATCCGCGCCGTTAAGGAATGGCATTTCTATTCCGGCATTCTTGCGTGGCAACGGTTTACCTGCGGCGCGTGTCCGCAGGCTGGACGCAAGCGCATTCCCTTGACAGGTTTCGAACACTCCCCAAATGTTAATTTCGCATTATGAACTCACGCGGAGCATTTTGCGCATGACGAGTCTGCCCGACGCGTTTCGACTCGATGGTCGGGTAGCTCTTGTAACGGGCGGCGCGGGCAATATCGGTACGAGCCTCTGCCGTGGCCTTTCCGAAGCTGGCGCGACGGTGATCTGCGCCTCACGAACCCTCTCCCGGTGCCAGCAGGTTGTCGAGGAGATCGCGGCGGCGGGCGGCCGCGCTCTGGCATTGCCCCTCGATCTTGCCGACGAAGGGAGCATCGAGCGGCTCATCGCGGCGGCGGACGAACGAACGGGCGGCGTCGACATCCTCGTCAACAACGCGGTCAGTCAGGTCCCCGGCCACGTCGAGCGCTATCCTGCCGGGGATTGGGAGAAGGCCATGGCAGTCGACGCCACCGGCTACTTCCGCATAACCCAGCTCGCTCTGAATGGTATGCTGGCGCGCGGACGCGGCAACATCATCACGATCGCCTCGATCCTCGGCATCGTGGCGCCCGATGTTCGTCTCTATCCGACGCGCGGCCTCGACGGCTTTCGCCCGACTTACTTCTTCACCAAGGCTGGGGTGATCGGCTTCACGCGCTTCATCGCCGTCACTTATGCCGAGCGCAACATACGCGCCAACTGCATCAGCCCTGGCGGAGTTGAGACCACCCCGCCGCGTCCGGACTCGCGCCCGTTTGTCGAGCGCACGCCGATGAAACGTCTGGCGCAACCGGACGATCTCAAGGGGGCCGTCGTTTACCTGGCATCCGACGCTTCTGCCTATGTCACGGGCCACAACCTGGTTGTCGATGGCGGCTACACGGCGTGGTGACAACGTCCCGCCGCTCAAACAAGAAAGGGTGAGCATCATGCCACTGAAGTTCGATCTCAGCCGGCGAGCCAGCCTGAAAGCCATGGCCCTGTCGGCCGCTCTCATTGCCATGCCTTTGTCGATGACCGGCGCCTCGGCCGAGGGCCTGTCCGGCAAGCTAAGCTTCATGGTCGCCGAGTACAGCGCCAAGACCGGGCCGTACTGGCAGGCGCAAGTCGACAGCTTCAAGGCGGCCAACCCGGGCGTCGACGTGACGCTGGAAGTCGTCAATTGGCAACAGATGCATGACACTACCGTGCAACGCATCGCCGCCGGCAATCTGCCCGATCTCGTCAACACGGCAACGATCTGGCTACCCGAATGGGTGGAGGCTGGCGCCATTCGCACGATCGGAGACGACATCGTTTCCGCCAAGGTCAAGGGGGACATTGTTCCGGCGCTGCTTCAGCTCGGCGCTTCCTACAAGGGAGAGACGTGGGGTCTGCCGATTGCTGTTGGTGGCCGTGGTCTCTTCTACAACACGGACCTGCTCTCGAAGGCCGGGTACAGTTCCGTGCCGACTGACTGGCAAGGCTTCAAGACCGCGGTCACCAAGGTCCATGACGCCACCGGCGCCTTCGGCTTCGGCTTCGACGCCAAGGGCGTGCAGGCCTTCCGCTACTTCGGCTTCTTCCTGTGGAACAACGGCGGCGATTTCTTCGACGCCGACGGGAAAGCGGCGTTCAACAGTGACGCCGGTGTAAAGGCGCTGCAGTTCCTCGTCGATCTCGCCGCGACGCCGGCCGTGCCGGGCCCGACCGGCACCGCGATCGAGGATCTTGAGCCGATGTTCAAGAGCGGCCGTCTCGCAATGCTCATCGACGGCAACTATTTCGCTACCGCGATCAAGACCGATGCACCCAACCTTAAGTTTGGCGTCGCCGCGGTCCCGACTTCGGGTCCGAACGTCAAGCCGGTTGCCTGGGGGGTGACTGACACGCTGGTCATCAGCAAGAAGGCCGATCCGGCGATAACCAAAGCCTTCATCGACCACATCTATTCAACGGCGGCCCGGACACAACTTGACGTCAACGAGGGTCTCCTGCCCCTGCTCACATCGCAGGCTACCCTGCCGGAGTTCACCGGCGATCCGGTGACGCAGTCGTTCGTGGCGCAGCTCGCCAGCTTCCGTTTCGACCCGTTGCACCCGAACTACTCGCAGATGCAGGAACTGGTGAAGACCGCCGTCCAGCAGGCCTTGACCGGGACCGATCTCAAGGCGGCCCTCGATAAGGCAGCGACCGACTTCAACGCGTTGATCGCCAAATAGCGCGAGGGTTGGCGATTGGCCGCCAAAACCGTCATTCCTGATGCCGCCGCGGGCAAGCCGCGGCGGCGCCTCACCGACGGTCAGGCGGCCATCGTCTTTCTGGCCCCGGCAACGCTGCTCGCGGGGACCTTCATGCTTTATCCGATCCTCAACACGGCGGTGATGAGCCTTTTCAGGGTCGATCAGTTCGGCCACTTCAAGGCGTTTCGGGGTCTCGGCAACTACCTCGACCTGGTCGGCGATGGCGCCTTCACCGCGGCGCTGTGGCGAACGATCGTCTGGACCATCGAAGTGGTCGTAGTCACGACCGTTGTCTCGCTCTTTCTCGCGGTGGTTCTTAACCGCCGGTTTCGCGGGCGGGGACTGGCGCGCGCCCTCCTTCTGCTGCCGTGGGCGACCGGGCTCGTTGTCGTCGGATTGCTTTGGCGATGGATGAGCCACCCGGATTTCGGTGCGCTCAATCACCTGCTGGCGACCTTCGGGGTCACGACGCGCCTGGAGTGGCTTGCCAATCCGGCGCTGTCGTTTCCGCTCATGGTGGGCATCGCCATCTGGGCTTCAGTGCCGCCCACGACGCTGATGCTGATGGCCGGGCTGCAGAGCATAGACCGCGACTACTACGAGGCGGCCGCGCTCGATGGCGCCCGCGGCGGGTGGGTGTTCTGGGATTTCACGCTGCCGCTGCTGCGACCAGTGCTCGCCGTTTCGATCCTGCTCAACGTGGTCTTCGTGTTCAACTCGTTTCCGATCATCTGGACGATGACTGAAGGCGGGCCGGCGGGGTCGACCGATACGCTTGTCACCTTCCTCTACAAGCTCGGTTTCAAGCTCTACAACGTCGGGGCCGCGGCCGCGGTATCGATGGTGATCTTCGTAATCCTGCTCGCGTTCGCGATCATCCACACCCGCCTGACCTGGCGAAACGTGCTGCGATGACCGACGCGCCCTTCGAACGCCAGCCGCCACTGGCCAAACTTGCCGCTTTCTCGCTGCTCTGGCTGGTCCTCGTGATCATTCTTTTTCCGTTTGTGGAGATGATCTCGACCTCGTTGAAATCGCGCCAGGACCTTGTCGACTACCCGCCGGTCTGGCTTCCGGCGGCGCCCGTCTGGCGCAACTACCTCGACGTCTGGCGCATCGTCCCGCTGGTTGGCTACGTGAAGAATTCGGTGATCATCGCCGGCGGCGCGACGATCCTGAACGCGCTGGTGGCCATCCCGGCCGGCTTCGCCCTCGCCCGCTTCCGCTTTGCCGGCCGCCAGACCTATCTGCATCTCGTCATCGCGACGCAGATGTTCTCGCCCGTCGTGCTGCTTCTCGCCACCTTCCGCATGATGTTCAGCTTCGGGCTGCTCAATACCCATTTGTCGGTGATCTTCGTCAACGCGACCGTGACCCTGCCGTTCACGATATGGATGCTCAGCGCCTACTTCGCCTCGGTGCCGCGTGAGATCGAGGAAGCGGCCCTCCTCGACAACACCGGGCGCTGGCGGATGCTGTTCGATCACTTCATCCCGATCTCGATGCCGGGAATCGTGACCGCGCTTACGTTTGCCTTTGTGATTGCCTGGAACGAGTTTCTGTTCGCCGTCACCTTTATCAGTGACCCGGCGCTGCGGCCGCTCACGACGGGCGTCTATACCTTCATCGGCCGCACCGAGACCCAATGGAACTACCTGATGGCGGCGTCGCTCATCTCCATCGTGCCGGTGTTCATTGGCTTTCTGCTCGTGCAGCGGCGGCTGGTGGCCGGCCTTGCCGCCGGTGCCGTCAAATAGGAATTGCTGCCGATGGCTTCGCTCTCGATCAGGGAATTGCGCAAGACGTTCGGCGCCGAAACCGCGGTCGACGGTGTCAGCATCGACGTTGCCGATGGCGAATTCGTCGTGCTGGTTGGCCCCTCGGGCTGCGGCAAGTCGACCACCTTGCGCATGATTGCCGGCCTCGAAGGCGTCGACGGCGGCGAGATTCGCATCGGAGATCGCCTCGTCAACGACGTCCACCCGGCCGACCGCGACGTCGCCATGGTGTTCCAGTCGTACGCGCTCTACCCGCACATGAGCGTCTACGACAACATCTCTTATGGCCTGCGCCGTCGCGGGCTGGCGAGGAGCGAAATCGCCAGGCGCGTCGCCGCCACGGCCGGGATGCTGCGGCTGGAACCCCTCCTGCAACGCCGCCCGGCGCAGCTTTCCGGCGGCCAGCGCCAGCGCGTCGCGCTCGGGCGCGCGATCATACGCCAGCCATCGGTGTTCCTGATGGACGAGCCGCTCTCCAATCTCGATGCCAAGCTCCGGGTCGAGATGCGCGCCGAGCTGTCGCGCCTGCACGCCGAACTGGGCGTGACGACCATCTACGTCACACACGATCAGGTCGAAGCCATGACCATGGGCAGCCGCATCGTGGTGATGAACGCCGGCCGCCGGGAGCAGGTCGGGCCGCCGCTCGACGTCTATCACAAGCCCGCCTCGCTATTCGTTGCCCGCTTCCTCGGGTTGCCGGAAATCAACATCCTCCCGGGGCATATCGCGACCGACGCGAGCGGCACGTTCTTCACCGGCGCTGACGTGCGTTTCATGCTTGCCGGCGCCTCCGGGCTGCAGGGCGCTGTGCTGGTGGGCTTGCGGCCGCAGAACCTGTTTGGATCACCCGTGCCGCACCCTCCCGGCGTCGTCGTGCTCGGGGCGGCTACCTTGACGGCGATCGAACATCACGGCCCGGAAAGCTTCGCCACCTGCCTCTTCGGTGGAACTGCGCTCACGGTAAGCGTCACCCCCGGAGCGATCGCCGGGATCGGCATGCCCCTATCCATCGCCGCCGACCTGTCGAACCCGCATTTCTTCTCGCCGAAGACGGGTCAGCGGCTTGAGCCGCCGCCGGCGCGCTAATCCCCGACAGTAGAGGGAACAACGCCATGAACGACCGTATCGCCGACCTGTCGGCCCCCCTCGGCGATCTCGACATGTATATCGATGGCGCGTGGGTCGGGAGCGAAAGCGGCGCCCGCATGGACGCCATCAACCCGGCAAGCGGCGCCCGCATCGCGACTGTGCCGGCCGGTACGCGCGAGGATGCGCGCCGCGCCGTTGCGGCCGCGGCCGCGGCCGAAGAAACCCTGCGCTGGATGACCCCGGCGGAGCGGTCGGCAATGTGCAAGCGGGTGGCGGAGTCGCTTGCCCGGCACGCGAACGAGATGGCGCGGGCGATCACGCTGGACCAGGGCAAGCCGTACTACAAGGAAGGCAAGTGGGAGGCGACCGCCTGCCAGCATTTCTTCCGCGAGGCCTCCGAGGATATTATTCGCCTGCACGGGGAGACCATTCCCTCGAGCGACCGCAACAAACGCGTGATCACGTTCTGGCAATCGCGCGGCACCTATGCCGTCGTCACGCCGTGGAATTTTCCCTACAACATTCCGTCGGAATATATTTCCGCCTGCGTCGCCGCCGGTAATCCGGTCGTCTGGGTGCCGGCACCGACCACCACCGCATGCTCCGTGGTGTATGCGCGCGCGCTCGCCGAGGCGGACCTTCCCCGCGGCGCGTTCAATCTGGTCACCGGGCTCGGTGCCGTCGTCGGCGATGAAATCGTGTCGCACCCGGCGACGCGCGGCGTCGGCTTCACCGGCAGCCCCGCCACCGGACAGAAGATCGCCGAACGGGCTGCCGGCAAGCCGCTGCTCCTCGAGCTCGGCGGCAACGGCCCGGTCGTGGTGCTCGCCGATGCGGATCTCGACGCGGCCGCCGACGGCATCGTCTTTTCCGCCTATTTCAATGCCGGCCAGGCCTGCTCGGCGACCGAGCGCGTCATCGTCGCGGCCTCGGTCAAGGATGCGCTGATCGATCGGCTGCTGAAGCGCACGGCCGAAGTCAGGCTCGGCGCCCCCTTCGCGGAAGACACGACCATGGGGCCGCTCAACAACGCGGCGGTGGCCGACAAGATGGACCGCCACATCGCCGACGCCGTCGACCGGGGCGCCAGGGTTGTAGCCGGCGGCGGTCGGGCCGAAGGGTTCGGTTCGGACCTGTTCTATCAGCCGACCATCCTCGATGCCGTCACGAGCGAAATGGCGGCGCACAGGGAGGAGAGTTTCGGGCCGATCGTGCCGATCTCGACCTTCGACAGCATCGACGACGCGCTGCGTCTTGCCAACGACAACGACCTCGGCCTGATCTCGTCGGTCTACACCCGCAACCTCAAGGCCGCCTTCTGGTTCGGCGAGCGGGTGCGTACGGGCATCGTCAACATCAATGAGACGCCGGACTACTGGGAGACGCCGATCCCCTACGGCGGCGCCTCAGGGCGCAAGAGCGGGCTCGGCCGCCTCGGCGGTCCCAACTCGATCCGCGAGGTGATGGAACAGCGCGCGATGATCATCGACATCGAAAAGGGAGGATTCTGATATGGCCGACGTGCCCGCGGAGCTCAACGAAATCATCAAGCACTTCCCCAAATTCTGGAGCGAGGCCGGGCACCTTTTCACCCAGACGCTCTACGAGTCGGTCCAGCTCGATCGCAAGACCATCGAGCTGATCCTCCTCGCGCTGTTGGCCGGCAAGCGCTGGGAGACAGGCGTCAAGGTGCACACCGCTGCGGCGCTCCAGCACGGCGCGACCCCCACCGAGATCCGTGGCGCGCTGCTGATGAGCATGGCGGTCGCCGGCACGAGCGCCGCCGTGCAGGGACTGCACTGGGCCGAACCGGTCTTGGCCGGAGCAAGCCCGGTGAAGCCCGCGGCCTAGACCGCGCCAGTACCGTGCGGGTCGGGATCGAGCGGCCATATTGGCCGCTTCAGCTTCTTGTAAGCGACCTTGCGCGGGTCTCCGGGGTAAGGACCACCGGCGTCGACGTATATTATGCGGCTCGCGATCTTGCTGAAGGCCCCGAAGAAGTGATTCGCGGATTTAAGCACGAGCATCTTCCTGGCGAGGGGGTCGATGCCGAGGTTGGAGAAGAGATCCGGCTCGAAGGACTGCGCCCGGTTGGAGTTGAGGATCACCTCGATGCCGTTGAATTCCACGGCGGCGCTGTCTCCGAGCGGCACGATGCTGTCGCGGAAGTGCTGGACGGCATTGGGCACGATGGCCCTGACCGTAACCTCGGCGTCGACCGGAGTGCCATGGCGGGGCGCAAGCTTGGCCCCCATGCGCAGCGGCATCGACGCGCCCACGCCCGCGGCCATGCACAGCTTCACCGCCAGCGGGTCCCAGATGGTCCCGAAAGCTGCGTTTCGCACGCCCCGCTCGATGAAGCGGCGGAGCACGAAGGTAGCGTCGCCCGCGGTCCCGCCGCCGGGATTGTCCCAGACGTCGGTGAGCACGACCGGCCCTTTGGGCGTGGCGAGCGCCGCATCGATGGCGTCGTCGATCGACAGGTAAGTGTGGCCGGTGGTGCCGCGCAGCGCGAAGAGTTCCTCGCCGAGCCGACGCGCCAGTTCCGTTCCCTGCTGCGGGCGGTTGTCGGTGATGACGATCAGTTTGATGCCGACATCGGCAACATCGGCAGCCGAGAAGCCGTGGACGACCGAGATCGACAGGACGCCGTCCCTGCCTTCCAGCGCCTTGATGCGGTCGACGTAGCCGCGCATGGGCTGCCGGCTGGTCGGCAGCATGTCGAGCATCCGGCAATCGTACACCGCGACGTGCGGCTTGATCTCCCCGCGCGCCGTCCGCAACGCGAGATCGACCAGTTCCTCCGCGCGCTCGGCGAAGTCGGTGTGCGGCACCTCCTTGAACATCACCATGAGGTCGAGGTTTTCCAGCCGCTTCCGGGTCAGATGAGAATGGGGGTCGAACTCAGCGGCGACGACGGCCGCAGGCCCGGCGATCGCGCGGATCCTTTCGATGAAATCGCCCTCGCAGTCGTCGTAGCCGTGGGCAACCATGGCGCCGTGCAGGCCGAGGATGACGACATCGACCGGCAGCGCCGCGCGCAGCTGGTCGAGAACCTCGTCGCGAAGGGTCTCATAGGCCGCGCGGCTGACGATGCCCGCCGGCTCCGCCCATGTAGCCGTGCCCTCGATCAGCTCGAAGCCATCTTCTGCGGCGCGGCGGCGCGCGACCGTCATGGGCGCCGAGCAGAGCGTGGGGGTCGCGGGGTGTTGACCGGGCGGCGCGTAGAACGTGCCGTGGAAACTGGTCAGATCGGTCGGCAGCGGGGAGAAGGTGTTGGTCTCTGTGGCGACCGACGCGGTAAAGACACGCAAGGCTTTGGCCTTCCCTCAGAAGAAAGTCCGGATCGCATCGACGACCTGAAAGTCGTCGTCGACCACGAACAGGACCTGCCACTTGTCGAAGGTCGTGCATGGGTGCGAGACGCCGAAGGCGACGATGTCGCCGACGGCGATGTCGCTGTCCTCGGGACAGGCGAGGTGCGTGTGCTGGTCGTTCAGGGCGGTCACGCGATGTCCGGCAATCGGTATCGGGCGAGCATCGCGGCCCGCACGGTAGACCAGGAGCGGCACCGGCAGGCCCGCGTCGGTGCCAGCGTCGCGCCGGCCCATGGCGAGAATCGCCTTGCCGGGCTCCGGGCGTGACTGAACATGGGTAAAGACGAGCAGCGCCGGAGCGAACGCGTCCTCGATGAGCGTCGCATCGCGGGTTCTGAGCGCCGAGAAGGCATCCGCGATAGCGCCGGAATCGTGCGTAAGATAGCAGCCGCTCCGCGTGATTATCTCGACCTTGCCGGCGAGAAGTCGTCCTTTGGCCAGCCGGGCGGCAACCCGATCGTAGTAGGCGGACCCGCCGGCAGTCAGCACCACCGACCGGTCGGCGGCGAAGTATCCCGCGCCGGCGATCCGTTCGGCGACTTCGCACAGCCGATCAAGAAAAACATCGACGGTGGCGGCGTCGGGAAGGATCCCTTCGAAGCCTTCGACGCCGCGCACCGCCAGTCCGGACCCGGCCGCCGCGCGAGCGACCGCGACGGCCTCGTCGACCGTACGGCACCCGGCCCGCCCGCCTGGCATGCCGACCTCCACTAGGCAGTTCATGCGCATCGCCGCCCGGCTGCGCTTTCCGCCTTCCGCGAGTCTCTGCACGCCGGCGACCGAGTCGATAAGGCAGTAGAGCTCGAGCTCGGGCGCGCGTTCCAGTTCGCCGAAGACGTAGTCGATCTCGGCCTCGCCAACCAGCTCGTTGGCGATCAGCACGCGGTCGAACGCGAAACGGCGGCAGATGGCGAACTGCTGAACCGTTGCAACCGTGATTCCCCAGGCGCCGTCGCGCATCTGCATGTCGAAGAGCTGCGGGGCCATCGTCGTCTTGCCGTGGGGCGCGATCGCCATCGCGTGCGCCGCCAGATAGTCGCGCATTGTCCGGCTGTTTCTTGCCAGCGTCGAGCGCAGCAGAACGGCGGCGGGCAGGAGGACATCGCCACGAAGCACGCTCCAGCCCTGCGCGCCGATTGCGCCGAGCGCGATAGGACAGCGCTGCGGCAGGATTCCTTTCGTACCGGGCTCGAGAATCGACTCCGCGAGTGCTGCCAATTCCCTTCGGCGCGTCGCGTTGGATCCGGCCTGGCTCATCGTCTCATCAGCTTCGCAGCGATAGTTTTATCTAAGCCAAACGCAGAATATCTGTCAATTTTTGTTCCACGGTTGGAAACTTGAATTCTCCAATATGAAACGGTACCGTACCATGTCTTGAGGAGACACATGTCGCCGGCAGAAGAACCCCGAGCCCGGGCAGCGGCCGATCGCCATGCCCGAGCCATCGCCCGGGCCCTGCCCCTGTGCGACCGGGCGAATAGCTCATCTGCGGCCGGTGCAGAGATGCGGTCGTGAGCGCCCAGATCGCTGTCCTCGAAAAGGCATTCCAGGTCCTCGAGACCATGAGCGACTTCGGGCGCACGGCAGCGCTGAAGGAACTTAGCGATCGGAGCGCGCTGCCCAAGCCGACGCTCTATCGCATTCTCCAGACTCTCGCCAACCTCGGCTATGTCGAGCAAGACCATGCGCGCAGCCGCTACGGCCTCACGATGCGCCTGTTCCGTCTCGGCCGCGGCGACAGCTACGACGATGTCAGGCAGTCGGCGCTGCCGATCATGGAGGCGCTGCACCGAAAGTTCGACGAGACCGTCAATCTCGGCATCCTTCAGGGTAGCTACGTCCACTACGCCCACTTCCTCGAAACGACGCAGAATCTCCGCTGGCGGGTCAGGCCGGATGCCCGCGACCCGTTTTACTGCACGGCGCTCGGTCGGGCGATCGTCGCGCATCTGCCGCGGGCGCGACAGGACCAGCTCGTCGAACAGGCGGTCATCGAACGCCGCACGCCGTTCACGCCGCCTGACCGCCAGGCGGTGCGCGCGCTCCTTGCGCGTACGCTGCGAAACGGATTTGCCCGCGACGATCAGGAGAACGATCTTGGCGTCTGCTGCTTTGGCGTTCCCGTGTTCGACGATGCCGGCCGGCCGGTCGCGGCTATCTCCATCTCGGTGCCGAAAAGTCGGCTGACGCGCAGGCGCGAGGCGGAGATGGTTGGTGCGCTGCTCGAGGCGCGCGCGAACGGGATTTCTTCGGCCGCAAGCAAGCCAGCGAAGCGGCTCGCGCGATGAAAGTGCTGCTCGCCGGAATCTTCCATGAGACTCACTGCTTCGTGCCGGATCTCACCGGGTTGGGGGATTTCCTGGTCGAGCGCGATGACCAGATTTTCGCCCGGCGCGGCGACGGTTCGCAAATCGACGGATTCCTCGAAGTCGCCGATCGGAACGGCTGGGAGGTCATTCCCTCCTGCTCGTATACGGCGACGCCGTCGGGGCTGGTCGAGGACGCGGTATTTGACACTTTCTGGGCCGATCTCCGGCCGCGCGCCGAAAATGCCGCGGCCCGCGGCGTCGACGCCGTCTTCCTCTCGCTCCATGGAGCGATGGTCACAGCCAGCTACGCCGATGTAGAGGGAGAACTGCTCCGCCGCCTGCGCTCCATCGATGGCCTCGCGACGATCCCGATCTTTGGTGTATTTGACCTGCATGCCAATCTCACCGAGGCAATGACGACCCTCGCCGATGGGCTGGTTTGCTATCGGGAGAATCCGCATATCGACGCTCGCGACGCGGCAATGCGCGCGGCCGACCTTCTCGCCCGCTGCCTGGCGAGCGGAACCAGACCTCGCATGGTTCGCCGAAGCGTGCCGGTCATCTGGCCTCCGACGGGTACCGGCACCGGCGACACGCCGATGCGCGACCTCGAAAGCCTGGCCCGCGCGATCGAGGCGGATCATCCCGAAATATGGGCGGTCAACGTCATTGCCGGTTTCTCTTTTGCCGACGTGGTCGACGCGGGTGTGAACTTCTCGGTGGTATGCGCCGGACCCCGGGAGGAAGCGGAGGGCGCTCTCGATCGGCTCGAGACGCTTGCCATGTCCCTCAAGGCACGCGGCCTGGTGCCGGAGCTTTCGCCCGACGAGGCTCTGGATCGAGTTCAGGCCCTCGCCGCCGATAGGCCGGTGCTACTGGTCGAGCCGTCCGACAACATCGGCGCCGGCGCCCCGGGCAACGGCACGGGTATTCTGCGGGCGCTGCTCCGGAAGGGCATCGGCAATGCCGGTATCATCATCAACGATCCGGAAGCCG
Organism: Hyphomicrobiales bacterium; assembly: GCA_038323025.1. Taxonomy (GTDB): domain Bacteria; phylum Pseudomonadota; class Alphaproteobacteria; order Rhizobiales; family Kaistiaceae; genus JAFKKF01. The sequence continues at coordinate 8,609 of JBBQGL010000018.1, read as the reverse complement.
TGGCGGCGCTAGCCGGCGCCGAACCCGGCGAGACGCGCACGGTGGCCATCGGCGGCAAGGGCAATCCGTTCGACGAGCCGCTACCCTTGGCGGTCGAGTTCGTTTCGCGGAGCGACGGGCGCTTCGACCTCGAGGACGTCAACAGTCACCTCGTCGCCTCGCAGGGACGCCATATCGACATGGGTCCCTCCGCCGTGGTTCGGCATCGGGGAATCACGATCCTAATCACAACCCGCAGGACGCCGCCGAATGATCTCGGCCAATGGCGGAGCCAGGGAATCGCGCCCGAGCAATTCGCGGTCATCGGGATCAAGGCCGGCGTGGCGCACCGCAGGGCCTATGACCCCATCGCGGCGGCGAGCTTCAACGTCCGCACGCCCGGTCCCTGCATCAGCGATCCGGCCGCCCTGCCCTACCGGAATCTCCGCCGGCCAATCTTTCCTCTCGACCCGCTGTGAGGCGAAGCATGATCTCGTATCCCTCTGCTGCAGGAACGCCCCGCTCACACCTGCCCTTCAGCCCAGCCGTGCGCGTCGGCGATCTGTTGTTCATCTCGGGACAGGCGTCGGTCGACCTGACCGGCAAGATCATCGACGACACCTTCGAGGGCGAGATGCGTCGCTCTCTTGCCAATCTCGAACGTGTTCTCGCTGCCTGCGACAGCGGGTTAGCCTTCGTTGTGCAGACACGGAACTACGTCCGCTTTCCGGAGGATCTGCCGGCATATAACGAGATCTATCGGAGCTTCTTCAAGGAACCGTACCCGGCGCGCACGACGATCACGAACTGCCTCTCCGGCACACTCAAGTATGAGATCGAGTGCGTGGCGGTAGTGCAGACGACAGCTGGATCGATGCCAGACGTCTGAAACTGGAGGCAGCAATCGGCGACCCGGGTTTACTGTCGCTGGACACTCCCGCCAGACTAGTCAGCGCCGCCGAACACTAGGGTGGCCGCGAGGTTGCCGACAGTGCAATCCCGTGCCGCTCGTCCTTCAAGAACGTTTCCAGCGCCTCGTTGAACGCGTCCGGCTCCTCGATGAAGGGGCAGTGCCCGCTTTCTGCGAACCGGGCAACGCGCGAGCGCGGAATAAGAGCGGCGGACGCGTCGGCCGCGCCGACAGGCGCCTGCGGATCCTGCTCTCCGGCGCAGATCAGGACCGGCACATCGATCTTCGGGAGGAAGTCGCGCCAGTCGATGTTCATGTGGTCCTGCAGCATGCGCGAGGCTGCGATCGGTGGCGTCTTCAGGCTCTCTGCGGTGCGGGCCTTCACGAAATCAGCTGGTAGCCGCTTGTGCGTCATATCGACGATCATGTTGCTGACGACCTTGGCAAAGTCGTCCACGACGCTGTCGATGAACGCCTGCGGCGGCACGTTGAAACCCCACGGCCAATCGGCGCGCGCGGCGAGGCTCGGCAGAAATCCCGCGAGCGCCACGGCGGCAATTCGCTTGGTGCCGAACAGCTCGAGATAAGAGAGCAAGACGCCCGTGCCGCGCGACCACGCCACCAGCGTGAGATCGGTCAGGTCCAGCTTCTCGATCACGTCGTTGAGATCGGCCGCATGACGCGAGAGGCGATGTCCCCAGGTCACCGGCTCTGAATCGCCTTGCGCACGTGTATCCAGCACGACGACACGGTGCGTCGGCGCGAAATACTTGCGCTGCTCGACGAACCATTCGCCGGACATCGACCAGCCGCCGACAAACAACATTGGCTGACCGGTACCGTCGGAGGTGTAGTTAAGGCGGACGCCGTCCCTGGTCAGAAGCTTCGGCATCGTCAGCGCGCCTGTTTCGGCGGCGCGTCGGCCATCGGCCGCTCGGTCTTGCGCATCAGAGCGGTTGCGGCGCTGGTTCGATTGGCGGTGCGGCGCCCGACCCAGCCTGCAAGACCCACGGACAGGATGAGCGTCGTGCCACTGAACAGCGGGTCGACGTAGAATACGGCGCCCAGTTGCTGCAGGCCTGCGACGCCCACGGCCAGTACGGCGACCGCGGTAATCGTGCCCCAGACGTTGACGCGGCCGGGCCGGACTGCGGTCGCGCCGAGCAGCGCGGCGGCGAAGGCCGGTAAAAGGAACTCGGGACCGGTACCCCCTTGCCCGATGCGGAGCTGACTGGCCAGGAATACGCCGGCGGCCGCGGTCAGGACCCCCGAGACGACGAACGAGCCGATGACATAGCGATTGGTCGGAACGCCCATCAGTTCCGCCGCGCGGCGATTGGCGCCTGTCACGTACAGATAGCGGCCGATTGGCAGGTATTCGGCGCATAGCCACATGAACACCGCCACGACGAGTACGACTATTACCGGCCAGGGAACCCCGAATACGACGGAGGTCAATCCGAGGAAAGCGCGCGGCAGCGGATCGGGCGACACGATCTGCAGACCGCCGGTATACATCTGCGACAGACCATAAATGACGGTGCCGGTGCCGAGCGTCGCGATGAACGACGAGATCTTCGCCCACGCCACCAGAGCACCGTTAACGAAGCCGAGCAATGCGCCGGCCAGCAGCACGACTCCAACCGCGCCGTACCAGGGAAGGCCGGAGAAGACCATCAGGCCCATGGTGAGGATGTGAAAGAGGCCAATGCCGTAGCCGACCGACAGGTCGAATTCATTGGCGGCGATGGGCACCATCACCGCCAGTGCGAGCAGCGCGACGATCGACTTGCCGGTACCCATGGTCTGTAGGTTAAACGGCGTCGGGAATGTGTCCGGCGCCAGAAGCGAGAAAACCACGAAAAGCAGCAACAGGACGCCCAGCAGGAAGTAGGCACTGCCTATCTTCGACATTGAAACGGCGGATGAAGTGCCGATTCTGGCGGCTTCGCGGCTTGCCGTCTCGCGACGGTTCTCATTTTGCGACATGGGCACTCGGCTCGTTTTGTTCGCCGGAGGCGATGCGGGTGAGCTGTTCCTGCGAGACGTTAGGCTTGCGCAATTCCGCGGCGATCCGGCCGCGCTCGAAGACCAGCGCACGGAAACACGTCGCCGCAATCTCCTCGAAGTCGGACGAGATCATAAGCACGCCCAGGCCGCGTCCCAAGGCATCTTCGATGATGCGGTAGATCTGCGCCTTGGCGCCGACGTCGACGCCGGCCGTAGGCTCCTCGACAACGAACAGCTTCGGATGCGTTTCCATCGCGCGCGCCAGCACCACCTTCTGCTGATTGCCGCCGCTCAACGTATTGATTGTCTGCTCGGTATCGTTCAAGCGAACGTCGTAGCGGCTGAGCACCTCACGGGCGCGGCGCCGCTCCTTCGCGGGGGCCTCAGCCGCGAACAGGCCGCGACCGTAGCTCGATGGATTGAACCACAGATTTTCGCGCACCGAGAGCTGGGGAGCTACGCCTTCCTCGGCACGGCGCCCGGTCGCAAACTCGACGCCACGCCGGCGGCTGTTGGAAATGCTGCCGCCTGCTTCGGCACCGTCCACGCGGACAGTACCGGCCTCGACCGGCAGCGCACCATAGATCGCGCGGCCGACAATGTCGTGGCCAGCGCCGATGCGGCCGACAAGGCCGACGACCTCCCCGGCGTGCACCTTGAAGCTCACTGGTCCAACAGGTCCGGAGACGAGCCCGTCGACTTCGAGCAGCACGTCGCCGGTTGGCGTAGGCGGCTCGACGAACAGCTCGGTCAGCGGTCGGCCCAGGATGTGCGCCACCAGCGATGAGGGCGTGACCTCTGAGGTCGCGGCACTTGCCACGACGTGGCCGTTGCGCAGCACGCAGACCCGGTTCGCGAGGCGAAAGACTTCGTCGATGCGATGGGTGACGTAAATGAGCGCGACGCCAGAGTCGCGCAGCCGCCGCAGCACCGTGAACAAGCGATCCACGTCGCCGGCCGGCAGCGCAGCCGTCGGCTCGTCGAGGACAAGCACCTCGGCCTTAACCGACACGGCTCGTGCGATGCCGACAATGGAGCGCTCTGTTGCGGTCAGGCTGCGCACCGGACGAGTAACGTTGAGTGGCGTGTCGAGCACGGCAAGGGCCTCGTCCGCCTTCCGACGCGCCCCTTTCCAGGAAATGAGCGAGCCGCTCCGAGGGAAGCCGTTCACGAGTGCGATATTTTCGGCGATCGTCATGTCGTCGACGAGGCCGAGGTCCTGATGGATGAAGCTGATCGGGCGATGGCGGGGATCGCCGGTCAGCGGCACGCCGGACAGCGTGATCGAACCGCTGTCGGCCTGATAAACGCCGGCGAGAATCTTGATAAGCGTTGACTTGCCGGCGCCGTTTTCGCCAAGCAGTGCCAAAATTTCGCCGCGATTTGCCGTGAGGGACGCGCCCTGGACAGCGCGCGTCCCCGCGAAGGTTTTGGTCAGCCCGGTTATCTCGAGGGCTGGCCGTGTTTCAACCGCCACGATGAGTCTTCCGGCTCAGGCTCCCTGCTATTTGCCGAGCCAGATCTTCAGGTAGTGGTCCTTGAAGTTGTTCGCAGGCGTAAAGGTGTTCTTGTCGCCACCCTGCGCGGCGATGTTCGCCTTGGTGACAATGTACACCGGCTGCACGTGGCACGACGAGCTGCCGGAAGTGGCCATCCGCATCTCCGAATTTTCGCACCGGCGGGCGCTGGAAGAATTTGCTGCCTCGGGCGAACCCGACCTTGCCGTGGGACCGACCCCGGCGTCCTGGGACGGACCGGCGGTTCGCCTCGGTCATGAGCGTTTCGTCCTTATCCTTTCGCGCAGCGATCCGGCTGTAAGCCGCATCGTGCCGTATCCCGGTCGGGCGCCGCGCGCGGCGCCGCAGTCGATCGGCACGCTACCGCTCCGCGTGCTGGAGCATCACGACTGGGTACTGTTCGATCGCAGTAACGGGCTCAGCGAGATCGTCGATGGCCATCTCGCCTTCGCCGGCTTGCCAAAGCCCCGCGCCTCCCTGCGCACGACGCAATTCATTATGGCCGCGACGATGGCGGGCAGCGGCATGGGGCCAACGCTGATCCCGGCGAACGTCGCACCAGCCGACCTCGACGCCATTGTCTGCGAGCCGGACCCACCGCTCCTGCGCTCGCTCAGCGCCTACACGCGCGGTTCGCTTGACAGCCTCGTCGGCCGCTTCATCGATCTCATCCACCAGCACAGTGCGATGCTGGAGCTGCAGGTTTCAGCGGCGTGAGTTGCCATCCCGGAGTTTCGTCATGGTGAAGATCCTGACTTTTCCGAGCAGCGCCTCGGCGACGCCCGAGAGCGCTGGCAACGTGATCGTCTCGGGTTCGTATGGAGGCGAGTACAACGCCTTTCACGCCGCCAAATGGAAGATCCGCGGCGTCATCCTCAACGACTGCGGAGTAGGCAAGCGCGACGCTGGCATCAAGGGCCTGCCTTACCTGGACCGCATCCACCTCGCCGCCGCAACTGCCGATGCGTGGACCTGCCACGTCGCCGACGGCGAGCACATGCTGACGCATGGCAAGATCAGCTTCGTCAACGAATCGGCCAGCAGACTCGGCTGCCGCGTCGGACAGAGCGTCGCCGAGTGCGCCGAGCTGATGACCAAAGGCTCCATCGTCGATGCGGCTCCGCCGGAGATTTCAGGCGGCAAACGCTATGTGCTTCGCGATGTGCCGGGCGAGCCAAAGGTGATCGCACTCGATGCCGCGCCCATGCTCACGCCGGAAGATGCCGGCAGCATTGCGGTGACCGGTTCGCACGCCGCGCTCTTCCGCGGGCAGCCGGACAATGTCATCGGGCCAGCGCTGCTGGCGGTGTTCTTCAACGATGCGGGGGTCGGCATGGACGGCGCCGGGATAACGCGCCTGCCGACGCTGGACGAACGGCACATTATTTCCGGGACCGTCTCTGCTGACAGCTCGCCGATCGGCGACGCGCGCGCCGGCTACGAGGAGGGTATGATTTCGCATCTCAACAAGACGGCGCGCGCCGCAGGGGGCGTCGTCGGCCAGCCGCTGAAAGTGTTCATCGAACATATCCTTTCCCTGGCGCGCGAGGGAAAGCTGCCGTCCCCATGAACCTCGCCGGCGCGCAGAGCATCGACGACCTGCGGCAACTGGCGAAGCGCCGGCTGCCGAAGATTCTGTTCGAGTTGATCGAGTCGGGCGTCGAGGCCGAGCATTCGCTTGAGCGCAACCGCAACGCTTTCCGACGATACACCCTGCTGCCGCGCTACCTTGGCGACATCAGCCGGCGCGACCAGAGCGTCGAACTGTTCGGCCGCCGCTACGACCATCCGTTCGGCATCGGGCCGACGGGTTTCGGCGGCCTGATGCGGAAGGACGGCGACCTCCACCTCGGCGCGGCGGCGGCGGCGGCGAATATTCCGGTCGTGGTTTCAGGTGCCAGCATTGCGCCCATCGAGCGCGTGAAAGCGGTGGCGCCCTCAAACGTGTGGGCGCACCTTTATCCCGCGAAGGACCCACGGATCACGGGCCGCATCCTGGAGCGCTACAGCAAGGCCGGAGTCGAGGTACTCGTCGTCACCGTCGACAATCCCGTCTTCCCGAAGCGAGAGCGCGACAACCGCAACGGTTTCACACTGCCCATCAGGATGCCCCCGGCGATTCTGATGGAAGCCCTTCTCCATCCGGCGTGGCTCGCCGGATACTTCCTCGGCGGGGGCATGCCGATGCTGGAGAGCTGGCGGGACTACGCGCCGCCCGGCGCCAGCGCGCAGGCCGTCGCCGCCTTCTTCCGCAGTCAGAGCCCGTCGACGCAGACGTGGGCGAGCATCGCCGACATGCGTCGTAAGTGGCCGGGGAAATTCGTGCTGAAGGGTATCCAACTGCTGACGATGCGCGACGCGCTGTCGACTCCGGAATCGATGGCGTCATTGTTTCGAACCACGGCGGCAAGTCGTTCGACGCGCTGCCGAGCCCGCTCACTACCCTTCCCTCGGTCTGCGCGGCCGTCGGTGATCGCGTGCCGGTGATGTTCGATTCCGGCATCCGCCGCGGCTGGGAAATTCTGGTCGCGCTGGCCCTCGGAGCCCGCTTCACATTCGTGGCCCGGGCTACCCTCTACGGCGTGGCCGCCGGCGCGCGCGCCGGCGCTGACAAAGCCGTCGCCATCCTTGTCAACGAAATCGACATGAGCCTCGCGATGATCGGGGCACCGGGCGTGGCAGCCCTCGACACGTCCTATCTGTTGCAGGAGACGCCGGCATGAGCGTAGGCCAAACTACGAATATCGCGTCGATTACGCTTACGGGCGCCGAGGGAGCGCTGGCCGCCGCCAAGGCAGAGGCGCTCAGGCGCGGGGTCTCGGTCTCCATCGCCTGCTCGACCGCGGCGCGCACCTCGTTGCCTTCGCCCGGCTCGACGGCATTCATATTGGCACGGTTACGGTGGCGACGGCCAAGGCCAAGACCGCGGCGCTCTACAATCGGGCTACCTCCGCTCTGAGCAGCGGACTTGCCGGCGGTAACACGGCACTGCTCAGTCTGCCCGATCTGATCGCCTTTCCCGGCGGTCTACCGCTGGCGGTAGGCGGCGTGCTCGTCGGCGCGATCGGCGTCAGCGGTGCCGCCCCCGATGTCGACGAGGCCATTGCCGCCGCGGGTGCGGCGGCGTTCAAGGACGGTTAGAGGCGCCCGGCGGGAGGAGATCGTGTCTGCTACACAAGTCCTGGAGGACAGCGAGCCGCATCCGGTAGTCCCCGGCGCATTACGCCGCCGCTTCAGAACGGGGGATGGCGTCAGCCTCAGCTTTATCGACGCGGGTAAGGGCCGGCCGATCGTGATGCTGCCGGGCTGGTCGCAATCGGCTGCAATGTTCCGCCACCAGATCACGGCGTTCAGCCCGCAATACCGGACGGTTGCGCTCGATCCGCGCGCCCACGGTGATAGCGAGGCGCCGGCGCACGGGTACAATCCGCACCGCATGGCGCTCGATCTCCGCGAGCTGATCGTCGCGCTCGACCTCAGAGACATCGTCCTTCTCTGTCATTCGAGCGGCGTCAAGATCTTCTGGGCCTACTGGGAACTGTTCGAGGCCGATCGACTTGGCAAGGTCGTACTCGTCGACGACTCGCCGCGCCTCGTCGACAACCCGGCGCGGAGCGAGGCCTCGCGCGCCGAGGTGGGACCGATGTACTTCACCGGCGACCTTGATGCTTTCTCGATGCGCCTCCTCGCGCCCAATGGCGCAGACTTCACTCGCGCGGCAATGGCCTCGATGTTCAGCCCGGAGTTCGTTCGCGATCGCGCCGACGAATTCGCCTGGATCATCGATGAGAACCTGAAGATGCCCCGGGACAAGGCGATGGAGCTGCTCTACGCGACCTCGGGCATGGACTGGCGCGGCACGATCAGGCGAGTGCGCTTGCCGACGCTTGTCGTCGGCGCGGAAGGCAGCACCCACAAAGTCTCGGTCATCCGATGGGTTGCTTCGCAGATACCCGGAGCGAAACTGCGCATCTACGGCCGCGAAGAGGGCGGCAGTCATTTCATGTTTATCGAGAACTACGAGCAGTTCAATTCCGAGCTTGCTGAGTTTATCTTAGAGCCGATCCGGGAAGTTGTTGAGTCGGATGAATCGGATGTGATTCCCTTGCGGGCGCTTGATTCGCGAAGGAGCGCCCGATGTGGACACCCGAACACCGCCGTGCGGCCGGCCGACATGGCCTGCGCTATGCGAG
>JBBQGL010000017.1:0-34711 GCA_038323025.1 Hyphomicrobiales bacterium | reverse complement strand
TCCGAAAATCGGGCTTTGGGGTTGAGGTTGAAGACCACCCAGCTTCGATCGGGGGGCGTTTCGACCGTTTCGGCGATCAGGCCGTAAAGCGTGAACGGCTCGTCCGCGCTGCGGGCCAGAAGGGTCTCGAAGACGAGGTTGCCGAATACCGGGTCGGCCAGTCCTCGCGCCGAGGTGGTCCCACCCTGAACGATCATCGAATTGAGACTGTCGAAGGTGCCGACCACGCCGTAGGTGATGCGGCCGCCCTTCGGCGCGTCGGGGTTGGCGTAGGGGAGATGGTCGAAATTGTCCGGCAAGGCCGGGTCGCCGATCATCGCGATGCCGTGTCGCGGCTCGCTCGCGGCGATTTGGGGGACCAGCCCGAGACCGAGCGTGGCGGCTATCACCGCGGCAACCTGGCGACGGAGGGCGATGGACAGGATGATTGCGGACATGGCGAGACGGGCTCCTCGCGAAGGGCGTCGATTCGAGATTGCCGGGAGCCTAGCACGCGGTCGCGGGCCCCTGCCGCGCCCTCCGACGTCGCACTGAAAGGCGTTCGAGTCCGCTGGAAATCGGCGATAAAGCGGGCTAATGATGCGCCGCGCCGGTCACCGTCTCGCCGTATTTCGAGGCCAATCAGCCGGCACTCGAACGGGGCGCCTAGGGCGTAGTCCGCACCACACGGAGCAGGGTTCCAAAACGATGGCACACACAGCAACGCGCAGGCTTTTCCGGCGTACCGGATTCTCGATCGCCGGCATGGCGGCGGGTCTTCTTGTTGCCACGGCGGCGATGGCGGCCCAGACCCCGCCCAAGCCGACGCCCGCTCCGGCGGCCGCCCCGGCCCCTGCGCCTGCCGCGGCTCCTGCCCCCGCGGCGGCCGCGGCCCCGGCCGCGCCTGCCCCCGCCGCCGGCCCGACCGGTGCGCAGGACTCCTGGGTGAAGATTTGCAGTACCGATCCGGCGACCAAGAAGGAGCTGTGCCTGGTCATTCAGGAAATCCGCGCCGAAACCGGCCAGTTCATCGCTTCGGGAACGATCCGGCAGATTACCGGCGACACCAAGATGTCGTTCATCACGGCCGTGCCGCCCGGGATGCTTATCCAGCCCGGACTTCGCGTCCAGATCGACACGGGCAAGCAGTATGACGTGAAGTACGGCATTTGCTTTCCCAACGCCTGCTACGGCGAATTGCCGATCGATGCCGATTTCATTGCGGCAATGAAGAATGGCAAGCAGGTCGTGATCACGACCATGAACCAGCAGCAGAAGGGCGTGACCTTCCCGCTGAAGCTGACCGGGTTCACCAAGGTCTACGATGGCAAGGGCATCGATCCCCAGCAGGCCCAGAAGCAGGAGGACGACCTGAACAAGGCCCTCCAGGCCCGCGCCGAAGATACCCGCAAGAAGCTGCTCGAGCAGCAGCAGAAGGAAAGCGGGACCGCTCCCGCCCAGTAGGCTCTCAAGCCGGACCGGAAGGCAGTTGAGACTGCCTTCCGAAGGTCGGGCGTCGCGGAGCTAGTTCAGTCCGAGGTCGCGGGCGACGTAGCGCGATCCGTGCCGATCCCTGAAGAACTCGCTGATCTGCGGATGCCGCAGGGGGGCGCCGGAATCGTCCGCGAGCAGGTTCTGTTCCGACACGTAGGCGATGTACTCGCTCTCGGCATTCTCGGCGAAGAGGTGGTAGAAGGGCTGGTCTTTTCTCGGCCGCACCTCTTCCGGGATCGCGAGCCACCAGTCTTCGGTATTGTCGAAGACCGGATCGACGTCAAAGATGACGCCGCGGAAGGGAAATACCCGGTGGCGGACCACTTGACCGATACTGAACTTGGCTTCGCGCTGCACGATTCCGGACCTTGCCGATGTGTGCGGCGATTAAGGGCACGAGCGGACCGAGAGTCAAATCAGAGCACCGCGACATCGGGTTGCCGGGATTGACCGCCGGGCCTGAAATCGGACGATCGCCTGTGTGCATAACCCGCACGCGTGGTCCGCGGCTGTCGCTCCGCCGGCCGCACACGCCATGACGGCGATCCTCACCGTCGCCCTGCCGCTGTTCGGGCTGATCCTGCTTGGATATGCCGCGAGGCGGCGGCGCTATGTTCCGCCGTCCGCGCTTGTCGGCCTCGAATTCTTCGTGGCGAAGCTCGCGATGCCGGCGCTTTTCTTCCGGCTGGTCGCGCTTTCGCCCTTCCCCGATCTCCCAGGCTGGTCGTTTATCCTGACCACCGGATTCGCCACCTACTGCGCCTTCGCGATCGCCTTCTCATGCGGAGCGCTGTTGAATCGCGGCAACGTTCCGGAAGCGACCCTGCAGGGTGTGGTCGGTTCGTCGGCCAACATCGCGGCGATGGGGCCGGCGCTCGCGGTAGCGGCACTCGGGTCGTCGGCCGGCGCCGCGATGGCCTTCATCTTTACCTTCGATTTTGCCCTTCTCGCCATGCTCTCCCCGTTGATGATGGTCCTCGGTGGAACCGAGCGGCCTCATGTCGCCACAATGGCTATCTCGATCGCGAAGGAGGTGTTCCGGCAGCCGCTGGTGATTGCTACGATCCTCGGATTCCTCGCGGCGCTGGTCCGTCTGCGCCTGCCGGGAGCCGTTGACGCCCTGCTTGCTGCCCTGTCGGCCGCAGCCGCGCCAACGGCACTCTTCGCGTTGGGCATCGACCTTGCCGGGAGGCGCGCCGGCAACGCAGACTTTGGAGTTGGCCTCATGGTCGCGATCAAGCTGGCCGCGCATCCCTTCATCGTCTACCTGCTGCTGACGTGGATCGGCGGCTTCGAGGGCACCTGGGTGAACGCCGCCATCCTGCTGGCCGCCTTGCCGGCGGGGCCGGCGGTGGCCGCGGTGGCCCGGAGGTACGGAAGCTACGTCGAGCAATCATCGGCCGCGGTGCTGATCGGCGCCGTCGCCTCCGTGGTGACGCTCGTGGCCGTGCTGGCCTTCACGCTGGATGGCAGTAATCCGGCTGGCGCTTTCCGCTAGAGGCCGGCGACGCCCTGGCGCATGACCGCGTGCCTGAGGGCAGGGACGCGATCGAGCAGGAACAGCCCCACGCCGCGCATCGCCTGAACGGGCAGAAAGCCGGACAGGAGCGTGCGGTTGAGGGCATCGACCGCGAGGGTGCGCGCGAGAACGTCGCCGCGGCGCGCGTCGGCGTATGCGGCGAGCCGGCCGGCCGAGCCAGGATCCGCGACGGGCCCCGCGAGGACGTCTCCCAGGGCCGCGACATCGCGATAGCCGAGGTTGAGGCCCTGCGCCCCGATCGGCGGAAAGAGATGCGCGGCCTCGCCGACCAGGACGATGCGGTCGCCGGACAAACGGTCCGCGCTCATGCCGGCGAGGGGAAATACTTGCGCTGGCCCCTCTACCGTCACGGTTCCCATGATCGATGAGGACCGGGCTTCGATCTCGGCCGCCAGTTCCACCAGCGTGAGGCCGGCCCGCCGTGCGCTCTCTGCAGGCCGGTCCACCCACACCAGGCTGGATCTCTGGCCCTGGAGGGGGACGAGAGTGAACGGGCCCGCCTCGGTATGGAACTCGGTCGATGTGTCGTCATGCGGGAGGGAATGGCGAAGATTTGCGACCAGAGCCGACTGGTCGTACCGCCACTCGCCTGCGCCGATCCCCGCCGCTTCGCGGATTCGGGAGCGGCGGCCATCAGCGGCTACGATCAGGGCTGCGGCAATCGTTATCCCCGTCGAAAGGCTCGCGAGCACCTCGCTTCGGCCAAACTCAATCGCCTCGACCGAGGCAGCGACGCGGGAAATGCCCCGTGCTTCCGCCGCCGCTTCCAGCGCGTCCATCAGCAGGCGGTTCGCGATGTTGAAGCCGAACGCGTCGAGGCCGATTTCCGACGAGCGGAAAAGGACCTCGGGCGCACGGATCAGGCGCCTCGTGGCATCCGCGATTCGAAGCGAGCGGAGCGGTGCCGCGTCCTTCTCGATCGCGACCCAGACGCCGATGCGCTCGAGGAGAGGAATCGTTCCGGCAAAGAGGGCGGAGGTACGCTGGTCGGGGGGCCGCTCCGGCGAGACGAGGGTAACCTCATAGCCCGCCTGTTCGAGAAGCAGGGCCGCCGACAACCCGACCGGGCCGGCGCCGGCCACCAGGATCGAGGGCGCCTGACGGGCGACGCTCATTCGGCCGGAACGCCGACGGATGCCGACGGGTGGCGCGGTTCAGCCGACCACTCCAGCGCCTGGCCCATAGCCCACGATCCGACCAGCATGGCGACGACGAAAAGGCCGACCGAGGTGGGAATCAGGCTGAGGTCGGCGAAAGCCGGCCCGGGGCAGAGACCCGACAATCCCCAGCCGATGCCGAAAATGCCCGACCCGATGACCAGCTCCCGGTCGATCTGGAAGCGGTCCGGCCGAACGAAGGCCGGCGCCACCAGCGGCGCGCGCAATCCCACCCACCGGTCAAGGCGCATGCCGACCAGCGCCACCAGCAGTCCGCCACCCATGACAAACGCCAGGCTGGGGTCCCATCCGCCAGCCGGAATGGCACCGAAATCGAGGAAGTTCATCACCTTCTCGGGATCGATCATCCGCGATACCGCGAGCCCGAAGCCGAAGACGATACCGGCGAGGGCGGCAACCGCGAGCACTGGAAAAGACCGCTTCATCAGAGGATGTGCCTTACCACGAACACCGTGACCACTGCTGTCGCCATGAAGGTGATGACCGCGACAGCAGAGCGCTTCGATAGCCGACCCATGCCGCAAATGCCATGACCGGAAGTGCAGCCGCGGCCAAGACGGGTGCCGATGCCGACGAGCAGTCCCGCGACTACCGCCAGAAGGGGAGCCAGCGGGAAAGCCGGCAACGTCGGCGGGATTTCGCTGAGCAGGGAGGGACCGACCATGAAGCCGATCCAGCCGCCGAGCGGCACGGCAACGATAAAGACAACCCGCCAGAGCGCATCGCCACGGTGAAAGGGATAGATGCCGCCGGCAATGCCCGAGACACCGCTCAGCCGGCCGTTGGCTACCCAGAGGATGGATGCCGAAAGTCCGATGAGCAGGCCGCCGAGGATGGCCGAAACGGGGGTGAAATTCTGCATGGCCGAACAGGCTCTCGATTGTCGGCGAATATGGTGTGTTCGAATCGATACAGGCAAGGAACAGCTTCCCAAATTGGGCCAGCCGGCTGGTTGCCGTTTCCACCAATGCGCTCTATGGCGATGAGCGGGCTCCGGCCGCCTTGCAACCGGCAAGCGGATCGGCGATGCATGGACCGAATTGACGAGGCGGAGAGACACGCGCTGACGATGTCGACACTTGCCGTCTGGGCCGTCCATCTCCTCACAGCCAGCGGCGCCGCTCTGGCGCTGGGTGCAGCGCTGGCGGTGGCGCACGCCAATTGGCAATTGGTGTTCCTGTGCCTGGGCATCGCGCTGATCGTCGACGGCGTAGACGGCACCATCGCCCGCCGCATAAACGTCAAGGAACGCATGCCGTGGTTCGACGGGGCGGCCCTCGATTTCGTCGTCGACTACGCAACCTACGTCTTTGTTCCCGCGATGGTGATCGCCGATGGCGGTCTCATGTCCCAGCCGCTGGCGACGATTGCGGGCATCGTCGTGGCGGTTTTCGGCGCGCTTTATTTCGCCGACACCCGGATGAAGACCGTCGACAAGGGGTTTCGCGGCTTTCCGGCGATCTGGAACACCCTTGCATTCCTCCTCATGGTGTACCGTCCGGTCGAGCCGGTCGCGGCGCTCGCGGTCGCGATCTGCGCGGCGCTGACCTTCGCGCCGATCGAATTCATTCATCCGGTGCGCGTTGTACGCCTGCGCCTCGTCACCTGGACGGTGACCATCGCATGGGCGGTCCTTGCAATTACGACCCTCATCTACAACCTCAATCCTGGCCTGCCGATGCTGGTCGCATTGGGTGCGGCAAGCCTGTACCTGGGCTTGATCGGGATTGTTTTGCAGCTGACGCGCGCCCGGGACGGCACGTAGTCAAGCGATTCTGAGGAGCAACGGCTGATGTTCGACTGGGTCACGGATCCAGCCATCTGGGCTAGTCTGGTCACGCTCACCGCCATGGAAATCGTCCTTGGCATCGACAATATCGTCTTCATCTCGGTCATCGTCAGCCGGCTCCCGCCCGAGCATGCGGTCCGCGCCCGCCAGCTCGGCCTCGGCATGGCGCTGGTTTTCCGCGTCGTCCTGCTGCTGGCGCTGTTCTGGCTGATCCATCTGACCGAACCCGTGATCACGGTCTTCGGCCAGGGCTTTTCCTGGCGCGACCTCATCCTGCTTGCCGGCGGTTTGTTCCTTGTCGTCAAGGCGACCCTCGAAATCCACGCCGACGTGGAGGGCGAGCCGGAAGAGGGCGCCGCCAAGGTCCCCGCCACCTTCGGCATGACGGTCTTCCAGATCGCGGTCATCGATCTCGTGTTCTCGATCGATTCGATCGTCACCGCCATCGGCATGGCGCAGGCGGTCGGCGTGATGATCGCCGCGGTCATTCTCGCGGTCGGCGTGATGTACCTGGCCTCCGGCCCGGTTGCCGGCTTCATCGAGCGCCATCCGACCACCCGCATGCTCGCCCTGTCGTTTCTCCTGATGATCGGCGCGGCGCTCATCGCCGACGGCTTCGAAGTCCATATCCCGCGGGGCTATATCTACGCGGCGATGGCCTTCTCCACCCTGGTCGAGGTCCTCAACGTGCTCGCGAGGCGCAACCGGGCGAAGCGAAAAGCAACCCACTAGCCGGGCAACGCTTGCGGGCGGAGGGGCGAGGAGACTAGGAACAGGTCCCGCCCCTCGCGTAGCTCCCATGCCCAAATCGCACCTGACGCCTGCCCGCCTGATCATGGCGATATTTTTCCTGCAGGCGGTTGCGCTGACCAACTGGTTTCCGCGCATCCCGGACATGCAGCATCAGCTTGGACTCGGGCCCGGCGAACTCTCCATCTGTCTCATCGGCTCGTCGATCGGCGGGTTCATTGTCACCTTCTTCACGGGCTCGCTGATCCACAGGTTCTCGCCCCGCCGCGCCATGTTCCTGGCGATGATCGCCTACTATGTCGCGCAGGCGCTGCCGGGCTGGGCCTGGAACGTGCCGAGCCTCTTTGCCGCGCTGTTCCTGACAGGAGCTACATTCGTAACCGTCGACGTCGCTAGCAACGTCGAGGCGGCGCGTATCCAGGAAAATCTTGGCCGGCGCATCATCAGCACGTGCCACGGCTTCTGGAGTGCCGGGGCGATGCTGGGCGCGCTCATCGGCGGAGCTTTCGCCGGATACCTCGTCGACACGCGCTATCACCTGCTCGTCGTGGGCCTGGTGGGTCTGCCGATCGGCCTGCTGCTGGTGCGCGCCCTCCCTGCGGCGCCGGCGGCCGATGAACCCAGCGTCGAAACTCCACCGGTTTTCGTTGCGCCCTCGGTCGGAATGCTTGGGCTTTGCGTCTTCGCGTTCGGTGCGATCATCGGCGAGCTGACTGCCCGCAACTGGGCGGCGGTCTTCCTGCGCGAGACCATCGGGACTTCAGCGGCAGCGGCGGGCTGGGGCCTCGGCGTGTTCTCGGCGGCCATGGCGATCGGACGCTTTGCCGGCGACCCACTGGCCGATGCGCTCGGGCCCGCTGCGCTCGGACGCATCTGCGCCGCCCTGGCGGTAGCCGGGCTTGTCGCACTGGTCACCGCCGATGGATTGCCGTTGGCCCTGGCAGGGTTCACGGCTCTCGGCCTCGGCGTCTCGGTCGGCTATCCGCTCTCGGTAAGTGCCGCGGCGGCAAGGGGAGACCGGCCCGCGGCGCTCAATGTCGCGTCGCTTTCGCTGATCGCCTATACCGGTTCGCTGGTGGGCCCGCCGCTCGTCGGCTACGTCGCCGAGGGCGCCGGTCTGCGCGTCGGCCTTGCCGCGATCCTGCCGCTTCTGGTGCTCGGCGGCCTGTTCGCCGGCGAGTTGAAGCGACCGGATCGGCGCGCCGCGCCTGACCCTGGAAATTCGGAGAGGAGATCGACAGATGGCCAACGCGATCCGGGTTGAACACATCGGTGGTCCGGAAGTGATGCAATGGGTCGGCGTGGACACCGGCGCGCCCGGGCCGGGCGAAGCCCTGATCCGCCACACCGCCATCGGCGTCAACTTCGTCGACATCTACTATCGGAAGGGCGTCTATTCCCCGCCGCGCGGCTTCCCGTTCATCCCCGGCGAGGAAGCGGCGGCCTTGGTCGAGGAGGTCGGTGCCGGAGTAACCGGGCTCAAGGCCGGGGACCGCGTCGCCTACACCGGTTCCGTCGGCGCCTACGCCGAAAAGCGCGTGATTGCCGCCGACCGGCTGGTCAGGCTGCCAGATGATCTCGATGACAAAACCGTTGCCGCCGTCTTCCTCAAGGGCATGACGGTGCAGTGCCTTGTGCGTCGCACTTTTCGTCTCGGCAAGGGTCACACCATTCTCTGGCACGCGGCCGCCGGCGGTGTCGGCTCGCTTGGCTGCCAGTGGGCGCATGCCCTCGGCGCAACCGTTATCGGCACCGTCGGCTCCAACGACAAGATCGAGACCGCGCGATCCAATTCTTGCGACCACGTGATCAACTATCGCAGTGAGGATTTCGTCGCCCGGGTCCGTGAGATTACGAAGGGCGCTGGCGTCGACGTCGTCTATGACTCGATCGGCAAGGACACTTTTCCGGGCTCGATCGATTGCCTGAAGCCGCTCGGGATGTGGGTCTCGTTCGGCCAGTCCTCCGGGTTGCCGCCGCCGTTTCCGGTCTCGCTGCTCCAGCAGAAGGGGTCGCTCGTCGCCACGCGTCCGTCCCTCGGCCACTACATCGCCAAGCGCGCGGACCTGGAGGCCTCCTCCGCCGAGCTTTTCGACGCGCTGCGAACCGGAATGATCCGCCCGGGCGCAGGCAAACAACTGCCGCTCCGGGAAGCTGCCGAGGCACACCGGGCGATTGAGGCGAGGGAAACCGTGGGTTCGACGGTCCTCGTGCCTTGACCGGACGCATATGTCCACGCCAATTGCCCAAAATTGGCGTTTGATCAGCATTTGGGCATACTCCAAGGTCGTGGCTTGGACGCGGCCGTTGGGGGCAACCAGCTGCGATGGGTAGAGGGTGCGGCGGAACGATCGTTTTCCGGCGTATTCCCATTGCGTAGAACGGACAGGATGATGGGGCGTTTGACGACGCACGTACTGGATACCGCGGAGGGAAGGCCCGCCGCGGGCGTCATGGTCGAACTGTATCGGGTTGACGGAGCCGAGACACGGCTGGCAAGCGGCCGCACGAATGCCGACGGACGCCTGGACAAACCCGTGCTGGAGGGTGAGGCCATGGCGGCGGGTGTTTACGAGCTGCGCTTCCACGCCGGCGACTATTGGCGGGCGTCGGGCAGGATTCCCGAGCCGCCCTTCCTCGATCTCATTCCGGTGCGCTTCGGCATCGCCTCGGCCGACGCCCACTATCACGTCCCGCTGCTCCTCTCGCCGTATGGCTATTCGACCTATCGCGGAAGCTGACGGTTCATGCGCCACAGCATCCGCTTCATCCGCAACGGTCACATGGTCGAGTTGGACAATATCGCGCCGACCGCGCTCCTCCTCGACTACCTGCGGGAGGTCGAAGGCGCCACCGGCACGAAGGAAGGCTGCGGGGAGGGCGATTGCGGCGCCTGCACGGTCGTGTTGGGCCGGCTGCGCGACGGCAAGCTTGTCTACGAAGCGGTCAATTCCTGCATCCAGCTTCTTGGGCAGGTGGACGGGGCCGAAATCATTACGGTAGAGGACCTCGCCGACGCCGATGGCGGCCTGCATCCGGTCCAGGCCGCTATGGTCGAGAAGCACGGCTCGCAATGCGGCTTCTGCACTCCCGGCTTCGTCATGAGCCTCTTCGCCCTGTACCAGTCCACGGACAAGAAGGTCACCCGCGACCAGGTCAACGACTGGATCGCGGGCAATCTCTGCCGCTGCACCGGCTATCGTCCTATCGTCGACGCCGGCATGGCGGCCTGCGCCGGCCACCGGCGCGACCGCTTCAAGGGAGCGGCCGCCGACACCACCGGGCTGCTCGGCTTCCTTTCCGACACGGACGACATCTTCATCGGCGATGAGAACAGCTTCTTCGCCGCGCCCGGCACGCTCGACAGCCTTGCCGACCTCTACGAGAAGCACCCGACAGCGACGATCGTCGCCGGGGCGACCGACGTAGGATTGTGGGTGACCAAGCAGTTCCGGACGCTGCCCAAGATCATTCATCTCGGCCGGGCGCGCGACCTCGACCGTGTCGACGACACCGGCTTCGAGCTGATCATCGGGGCCGGGGTGACCTACGCCGAGGCCGAACCCCATTTCCGGGCGCTCGATCCCGACCTTGGCGAATTGCTACGCCGGCTCGGCTCAAAGCAGGTCCGCGCCAGCGGGACGATCTGCGGCAACATAGCCAACGGCTCACCGATCGGGGACACGCCACCCGCGCTGATCTCCCTCGGCGCGACCGTCGAACTGCGTAAGGGCAAGCGGGTGCGCACCCTTCCGATCGAGGAATTCTATGTCGACTACGGCAAGCAGAACCGCGCGCCGGGCGAGCTGGTCAGCGCCGTGATCGTGCCGAAGCTCACCACCGGTCACTTATTTCGTTGCTACAAGATCACCAAGCGGTTCGACCAGGACATTTCTTCGGTCATGGGGGCTTTCCGCTTCACGGTAGGCGATGACGGGACCATCAGCGAGGCGCGCATCGCCTACGGCGGCATGGCGGCAACCCCGCGCCGCGCCAAGGGCGCCGAGGGCGCCTTGCATGGCGCCCAGCTCCGCGATTCCCGTGCCTGGGCGCGGTCCTTCGCCGCGCTGCGCGAGGACTTTACTCCGATCGACGACCACCGGGCGAGCGCCCGCTATCGCGCCGAGACGGCCCACGCCCTCCTCGGCAAGGCACTGATCGAGGCGGCGGGCACGACGTCGGCCCGGACGCGCCTGACCGGGTTCCGCGAGAAAGTCGCCAATGGATCTGGCTGACATCATCGCCGGCACCACGCCGCTGGCGGTCGTCCGGGTCCCGACGCCGCACGACAGCGCCGTCAAGCACGTCACCGGCAAGGCGACCTATATCGACGACATCCGCGAGCCGTCCGGGACCCTGCACGTGGCGCCCGGCTATGCCCCGATCGCAGCCGGACGGTTGACCGGGCTCGATCTCGATCCCGTCCTGAAAGCGCCGGGAGTTGTCGCGGTGCTGACCGCCGAGGACATTCCCGGCATCAACGACATCAGCCCGAAGGGCATCAACGACGACCCGGTCATCGCCGACGAAAGGATCATGTTCCACGGCCAGGTGATTTTCGCGGTGGTCGCGGAGACCCGCGATCAGGCGCGCCGCGCCGCCCGTCTCGCCAAGGTGACCACGGCACCTTCGATGCCGGTGATCGACGTGGACGACGCGCTGATCGCCGGGACCACCGTGCTGCCGGACTATGCGTTCGAGCGCGGCAACGCGGTCGACGAGATCGGGCGCTCGCCGAAGGAAATCACCGGCGAGTTCCGGATCGGCGGGCAGGAACACTTCTACCTCGAGGGGCAGATCGCGCTCGCCATACCGGCCGAGGACGGCGACATGCTCGTCCACTCGTCGACCCAGCACCCGACGGAGGTTCAGCACGTCGTCGCCCACGCCCTGAAGCTCCACGACAATGCCGTGACCGTCGAGGTGCGCCGCATGGGCGGCGGCTTCGGCGGCAAGGAGAGCCAGGCAACCCAATGGGCTGTGCTTGCCGCACTCGCCGCCCGCAAGACCGGACGCCCGTGCAAGCTGCGCCTCGACCGCGACGACGACATGATCATGACCGGCAAGCGCCATGATTTCCGCGTCGATTACCAGGTCGGAATCGCCAAGGACGGATTGCTGCGCGCGGTCGACGTGACCATGTCGGCGCGCTGCGGCTACTCGGAGGATCTCTCGCTCGGCGTCGTCGATCGTTCCATGTTCCACGCCGACAACGCCTATTTCTATCCGATAGCGAAGATCCTGACGAAGCGGATGCGGACCAACACGGTCTCCAACACGGCGTTCCGCGGGTTCGGCGGGCCGCAGGGCATGCTGTTCGCCGAGCGCATGATGGATCACATCGCCTATTCGATCGGGCGCGACCCATTGGAAGTGCGCAAGGCCAACTTCTACGCCGGCGCCGGCCGCGATCGGACGCCCTACGGCATGCGGGTCGAGGACAACATCCTTCCAGAACTGGTGGGCGAGCTCGAGCGCACCAGCGAATACTGGGAGCGGCGGAAGCAGATCGCCGACTTCAATGCGACCAGCCCGGTGCTCAAGAAGGGCATCGCGCTCACGCCGGTGAAGTTCGGCATTTCGTTCACGCTCATCCATCTGAACCAGGCCGGGGCGCTGGTTCACCTCTACCGCGACGGTTCGATCGTGCTGAACCACGGCGGCACCGAGATGGGGCAGGGGCTCTTCATCAAGGTTGCGCAGGTGGTCGCCGAGGAATTCGGCGTCGGCCTCGACAAGGTAAAGATCACCGCGACCTCGACCGCCATGGTCCCGAATACATCGCCTACAGCTGCTTCGGCGGGCACCGACCTCAACGCCCAGGCCGCGCTCCTCGCCTGCCGGGCGATTAAGGATCGCCTGTTCGACTTCATCCAGGAGAAATGGAACATCGGCCGCGACCGGGTGCAGTTCCGCGACGGCAAGGTGCTCGTCGGGAATCGCGCCAGGGACCTCGGCGAACTGGCGACCACGGCGTACCAGGCGCGCGTGCAGCTGTCTGCGACCGGCTTCTACAAGACCCCGAAGATCACATGGAATCGGGAAAAGGCTGACGGGCGGCCGTTCTATTATTTCGCGTACGGCGCGGCCTGTTCCGAGGTCACGGTCGACACGATGACCGGGGAGATGAGGGTCAACCGCGTCGACATCCGCCACGACGTCGGCAAATCGATCAACCCGGCGATCGACATCGGGCAGATCGAGGGCGGCTTCGTTCAGGGGATGGGCTGGCTGACGACCGAAGAACTGGTCTGGGATTCCGCCGGCCGGCTGATGACCCATGCGCCGTCCACGTACAAGATACCGACGGCATCCGATGTCCCGGCCGATTTCCGGGTCGCTCTCCACGATTCCGGCGGGAACCGGGAGGACTCGATCTACCGGTCGAAGGCGGTCGGCGAGCCGCCGCTCATGCTGGCGATTTCCGTTTTCTCCGCGATCACCGACGCCATCATCAGCCTCAAGCCGGCGATGATGCCGCGGCTCGATGCGCCGGCGACCCCGGAGGCGATCATGCGCGCCATCCGCGCCACCACCGGCGGTGATGGCTCATGAGCGTCTGGGCGCGCCTGCTCGATACGATCGAGCGCCATGGCCGGGCGGCGATGGTCACGGTCGCGGCTATCCACGGGTCGGCGCCGCGCGAGCCCGGTGCGCGGATGATCGTTCGGCCCGACGGTGGCTTCACCGGCACGATCGGCGGCGGCACACTCGAATGGCGCGCGATCGCGCTGGCGCAGGGCGCGCTTGGCCGGCAGGGGGACAGGAAGGCCGAACTTCGCAATTTCGTCCTCGGCCCGGACATGGGACAATGCTGCGGGGGGCAGGTCGACTTGCTGTTCGAAGCGTTCGATTCACAAGACGGGGCCGCGGTTGCCGAATGGGCGGCGCGTGAGGCGGCGGGCCCGTTCGCGACGTCCGGCAGGGTTGTGGCAACAGGCGTGACCCGGACGCTCCTCGATGCGGGCGTTCGCCCCGGAGAGGCGATCCTGCAGGACGGCATCCTGACGGAGGGGTTTGGCGACGATCGCCGGCCGCTGCTCCTTTTCGGCGCGGGCCACGTTGGGCGGGCGTTGGTCCTGGCGCTGGCGCCGCTGCCCTTCGCCGTTACCTGGATCGACCCGCGCCCGGATGCTTTCCCGGCTTACGTTCCGGCGAACGTCACGCTCTCGCAGCCTGCCGATCCGACGGCGACATTCGGTTCCGCCGCGGCGGGCAGCTTCGTTCTCGTGATGAGCCACAGCCACCAGCTCGACCTGGCGCTGGTTCATCGCGCGCTGGCCGACGACCGATTCCCCTACGTCGGACTTATCGGCTCGAGGAGCAAACGCGTGCGCTTCGAGCGCCGCCTTGCCGAGGCTGGCGTGCCGGCGGACCGGATTACCGCGCTGGTCTGCCCGATCGGAATCGCGGGCATCCGTTCCAAGGCGCCGGCACTGATCGCGGCCGCAACCGCGGCGGAATTGCTCATTCGCGACGAAGCGATCCGGGAGGCTGCGTTGCCCACGGGCGCGGCGCGTGCCGGGCGTGAAACGTCGGGCAGAAGGATGAGCCGGTGAGCGCGGTCGACACCGTTTCACCTCCGCCGCGGCCGTCCGGGCGGCCGCAGGGAGCGCCCACGCTCGAGGCCGTGGGGATCACCAAGGACTTCGCTACGATCCGGGCCAACGACCACATCAACTTGGGCATTCGCCCAGGCGAAATTCATGCCCTGCTGGGGGAGAACGGCGCCGGCAAATCGACGCTGGTGAAGATCCTCTACGGCGCGCTGCAGCCAACCTCCGGTGAAATCCGCTGGAAGGGCAAGCCAGTCGTCATCACCAACCCGGCCGCCGCCCGCAGGCTCGGCATCGGCATGGTCTTCCAGCATTTCTCGCTCTTTGACGCCCTGACCGTCGCCGAGAACATTTCGCTGGCGCTCGCCGACCGCATGAACATGGCGGCGCTGCGCGAACGCATCACCAGGGTCTCCTCGGAATACGGGTTGCCGCTCAATCCGAATTCGTCCGTCGCCGACCTTTCCGTCGGCGAGCGCCAGCGCGTCGAGATTGTGCGCTGCCTCCTCCAGGAACCCGAACTGATCATCATGGACGAGCCGACCTCGGTGCTGACGCCGCAGGAGGCCGACGACCTGTTCGTGACCCTGAAACGCCTGACCGACGAGCAGTGCTCGGTCCTCTACATCAGCCACCGGCTGGAAGAGGTGAAGCAGATCTGCCACCACGCCACGATCCTGCGCCACGGCAAGGTGGTCGCCGAATGCGACCCGCAGCAGGAGACGGCCGGCCGGTTGGCGAGCCTGATGGTCGGCGCCGAGCTTCGCCAGCTGCACGCGCCGGAGCAGGTGCCGAGCACCGCGCCGGTGCGGCTGGCGATCCGGAACCTCTCCGTTCCCCCCGCGCATCCGTTCGCCACGCCGCTGGAGAATATCTCGCTCGACGTGCGCGGCGGCGAGATCGTTGCCATCGCCGGTGTCGCGGGCAACGGCCAGGACGAACTTTTCGACGCGCTGTCGGGAGAGGTCCACGCCCGTCACGCCGACACGATCCAGATCGACGGGGTACAGGTTGGCCGCAAGGGAGTGAATGCGCGCCGCCGCCTGAAGGCCGCCTTTGTGCCGGAAGAACGCATCGGCCACGGCGCCGTGCCTCGCCTCAGGCTGTCCGAGAACGTCGTGCTCACGCGTCACGGTACGCGCGAGGGGCTTGTGCGCTCGGGCGTGGTCAATTTTCCGGGCGCGTGCGGAATTGTCGGCCGGGTCACGCAGCTTTTCGACGTTCGCAAGGGCACGCCTGATCCGGAGGCCGGCTCGCTTTCCGGCGGCAACCTGCAGAAGTTTGTCGTCGGCCGCGAATTCGATCGCCAGCCGGGCGTGCTGGTGGTCTGCCAGCCGACCTGGGGCGTGGATGCCGGCGCTGCCACCACTATCCGCCAGGCGCTGATCGACCTCGCGCGCAGCGGATCGGCGGTGCTGATGATCAGCCAGGACCTCGACGAGATCCTGGAGATTTCCGATCGCGTGGCGGTCATCTCCAAAGGGCAGCTGTCGGAAGCCCATGATGCCCACGGCATCACACGGGAAGGCATCGGCCTGCTTATGGGCGGTTCGCACGGCGGGGGACCGGCGTCGACCACGGAGGCAACTCGTGCACATTGAGCTTCTCCGCCGGCCGGAGCGCTCCAGCCGCATGGCGCTGCTGTCGCCGTTGATTGCGCTGGCGCTGACCGTCGTCTGCGGCTTCATCATCTTCGCGCTGAACGGCGTCGATCCTCTCGGCGCGCTATACGTCTACTTCATCGAGAAACTGACCGCGTGGTGGTCCATCCAGGACCTGATCGTGAAGATCGTGCCGCTGACCCTGATCGGCGTTGGTCTTTCCATTTGCTACCTCTCCAACACCTGGAACGTCGGCGCCGAGGGACAGCTCGCGGCCGGCGCCATCGCCGGGTCGGTCCTGCCGATCTTCTTTCCCGACTGGCAGGGGCCCGTGGTCGTCGCGCTCATGCTCATCATGGGCATCCTCGGCGGCATGGCCTACGCAGCGATCCCGGCGCTCCTCAAGACCCGGTTCGGGGCCAACGAGATCCTGACCAGCCTGATGCTGGTCTACGTCGCCGGCTTTTTCCTCGACTGGCTGGCGCGTGGTCCGTGGCGCAATCCCGCCGGGCACAATTTCCCCAACAGCCGGTCGTTCAGCGACGGTCAGCTCCTGCCCGTGATCGCCGGCCAGCACGTGACCATCAGCCTTGTCATTGCGCTGGTGGTCGCAGTTGCGGCCTGGTTCCTCCTCCGCAAGACGCTGACCGGATTCCAGATCCGGGTGCTTGGCCAAGCGCCGCGCGCCGGGGCCTTCGCCGGCTTCAGCCATAACCGGATGATTCTGCTGGCGTTTCTGATCTCGGGCGGTCTCGCCGGCCTTGCTGGAATCTGCGAGGTGGCGGGCCCGCTGGGGCAGCTGCGGATCAGCGTTTCGCCCGGCTACGGCTTCACCGCCATCATCGTTGCGTTCCTCGGCCGTCTCAATCCGCTTGGCATCATCGTGTCGAGCTTCGTGCTGGCGCTGTCGTATCTCGGCGGCGAAGGGGTGCAGATCGCCTATGGTGTCTCGGACCAGATCGCGCGCGTCTTCCAGGGAATGCTGCTCTTCTTCGTCCTCGCCTGCGATGCGCTCATCCTTTATCGGATTCGCGTCGTCCGTACGCTCCCGGCCGTCCCGGCAAAGCCCGTGGTGGAGGTCACCCATGGGCGTACATGAGCTCACCGGACTGCTGTTGACCATCATCACGGCAGCGACGCCGCTGTTGCTGGCGGCGCTTGGCGAACTGGTCACCGAACGGTCCGGTGTCCTCAATCTCGGCGTCGAGGGCATGATGGCGGTCGGTGCCGTCGTCGGATTCATCGCCGGCGATGCGACCGGCAGTCCGGTCGCCGGCGCGCTCGCATCGATCGCCGCCGGGGCCGCGATGTCCGGCCTGTTCGGGCTGGTCACCCTGGTGTTCGTCGCCAACCAGGTCGCTTCCGGCCTCGCCCTGACGCTTTTCGGGCTGGGCCTTTCGGCCTTGATCGGGGACCGTTATGTCAGCGTGCCCGGCCTGGGCGTCGACCGCATCCACATTCCGGGGCTGACGGACCTTCCGTTCGTCGGGCCGGTGATCTTCGGCGAGGACCCGCTGGTCTACGTCGCCGTCGCGCTTGCCGTCGGGGTGGGCTGGTTCCTGTTCAGGACGCGGGCCGGCCTGATCGTCCGCGCCGTCGGCGACAACCACGTTTCCGCGCACGCCCTTGGCTACAATGTCATCCGGGTGCGTCTGCTTGCGGTGCTGTTTGGGGGCGGTTGCGCCGGCCTGGCAGGCGGCTACCTTTCCATCGTTTATTCGTCGCAGTGGACCCCCAACATGACCGCCGGCCGCGGGTGGATTGCGCTGGCGCTGGTCGTTTTCGCTACATGGCTGCCCTATCGCGTGGCGATCGGCGCCGTGCTTTTCGGCGCGATCAGCATCCTCCAGCTCAATGCCCAGGGCTACGGGATCTCGATCCCGTCACAGTTTCTATCGGCCTTGCCCTACCTGACGACGGTCGTGGTATTGGTGCTGATCTCGCGCAATCGTACGCTTCTGCGCGTCAATACCCCGGCCTGTCTCGGGCAGGCCTTCGTGCCCGATCGATAGGACTCTTTCCGCGCCGGCTGGCGGCGCGGTTTTTGCTTTGAATGAACGCATGTCGACCCATCGTAAAATGAACAGGGAGAGTTTCATGAACAGACTACTGGCCGCGGGGACCGCGGTTCTGGCTTTGGCTCTGTCGGCGGGCGTCGCCAACGCTGCGCCGCTGAAGGCCTGCTGGGTCTATGTCGGCCCGCACAACGACGGCGGCTACAGCCAGCAGCATGACATCGGCCGCCTGGAGGTCGCCAAGGCCCTCGGCGACAAGGTCGATGCCAGCACGTACATCGAAAACGTCAAGGAGGAGGATTCCGAGCGCCCGATCCGCGAACTCGCCCAGAAGGGCTGCAAGATCATCTTCTCCACTTCCTTCGGCTTCATGGATTCGACCGCGAAGGTGGCCAAGGATTTCCCTGACGTGAAGTTTGAGCACGCCACCGGCTTCACGGTCGCTCCCAACATGTCAACGTACAACATTCGTTGGTACGAAGGCCGCTACGTCATGGGCCAGATCGCCGCCAAGGTGTCGAAGAAGGGCCTCGCCGGCTACATCGTGTCGTTCCCGATCCCGGAAGTGATCATGGGCATCGACGCCTTCATGCTGGGCGCCCAGTCGGTCAATCCGGCCTTCAAGGTGAAGATCGTGTGGGTGAACTCATGGTTCGACCCGGGCAAGGAAGGCGACGCCGCCAACGTCCTGATCAACCAGGGCGCCGACATTCTTGTCCAGCACACTGACTCACCTGCCGCCATGCAGGTCGCAGAGAAGGCGGGGATCCACGCCTTCGGTCAGTCCGCCGACATGTCGAGCTTTGGCCCAAAGGCCCATCTTGCCTCGCTGATCGACAACTGGGGTCCGTATTACACCAAGGAAGTCCAGGCGGTGATCGACGGCACGTGGAAATCGCAGCAGGCCTGGCAGGGCTTCTCCGACAACCTCGTCGAGGTGGCGCCGTTGACCAACATGCCTGACGACGTCAAGGCGGCCGCCATGGCAACAATCGAGAAGATCAAGGGCGGCTGGAGCCCCTTCACCGGGCCTATCACCAAGCAGGACGGAACCATTGCGGCTGAAGCCGGCAAGACGGTCGACGACGGCACGCTCCTCGGCCTCAACTGGTACGTCAAGGGCATCGACGACACGATCCCGCAACAGTAGGCACCCGTTCGCCGGCAACACGATGGGCGCGCTCCCACAAGGGCGCGCCCTTTCCTTGAACGAAGCGTCCTCAACGGTCCGATGTCCGCCTTTTTCGTCGACTGGCTGAACCTGATCTTCCGCTGGGCCCACCTCGTGGTCGGCATCGGCTGGATCGGCACGTCCTTCTATTTCATCGCGCTTGACCTCAGCCTCAAGAAGCGCGAGCGCATGAACGAGGGCGTCTACGGCACGGCCTGGGAGGTCCACGGCGGCGGCTTCTACCACGTCGAGAAATACCTCGTGGCGCCGAAGACACTGCCGCCCGACCTCGTCTGGTATCGCTGGGAGGCCTACCTCACCTGGGTCACCGGCTTCGCCCTCCTGATCTTGCAGTATTACTGGAACGCCAGCACGTTCCTGGTCGACCGCGCCGTTCTCCTGCTCCTGCCGTCGCAGGCAGTGGTCATCTCGATACTCAGCCTCGCCGCCGGCTGGTTCATCTACGACCGCCTGTGCAAGTCTCCGCTCGGCCGCAACCCGTTGCTCCTGGCCGCGCTTCTCTTCCTGCTCATCGTCCTTGCCGCTTATGGCTACAGCCACGTCTTCTCAGGCCGCGGCGCGCTCATCCACGTTGGCGCCTTCGTCGGCACGATCATGGCGGTCAACGTCTTCGGCATCATCGTTCCGAACCAGAAGAAGATCACGGCGGCGCTTCTGGCGGGGCGGGCACCCGATCCGGCGCTTGGCGCCATCGGCAAGCAGCGCTCGGTACACAACAACTATCTGACGCTCCCGGTGCTGCTGATGATGGTGAGCAACCACTATCCGATGCTCACCGGCCATCCGCACGGCTGGCTGATCGTTGCGCTGATCCTGGTCATCGGAGGCTCGGTCCGCCATTTCCTCAATCGGCACGACGCCGGCGATCCGTTATCGAAGATCGCCTGGGCCCTGCCGGTGGCGGCGGTGGCCCTGGTCGCCGCGGTCGTCAGCACGGTGCCGCGCAGCGACGCCTCGCTGGCCGGCATCCAGGTGAGCGACGGCGAAGTTCTGGCTATCGTCGGCAAGCATTGCATCATGTGCCATTCGGCAAGACCGACCCATGACGGGTTCGACGCTCCGCCGAAAGGCGTGGTCCTGACCAGCATCGACGGCATTCGCCTCCATGCCGATCAGGTGCTGGCCCAGGCGGTGCGCTCCGACACCATGCCGCTCGGCAACGAAACCGGAATGACCCCGGAAGAGCGCCAGAAGCTTGGCGCGTGGCTCCTGAACCGCTAGACATCGCGGCGCAATGGCCGAACCATTCAGCTCTTTCCCGATTCCGCTCGACGCGGTCAATGCGCTCAGCGAAGACGAATTCGTCGACGTGTTCGGCGACGTGGCCGAGCATTCGCCCTGGGTTGCGGCGAACGCTGGCGATTCAAGGCCATTCGCATCCCGGGAAGCCATGATCGGCGCCTTCCATGCCGCCATGCATGAGGCCGGTCACGAGCGCCAGCGGGCCCTGCTGCTCGCACATCCCGACCTCGCCGGGCGCGCGGCCATCGCCGGCGAGGTCACCGGCGACTCGCGGCGGGAACAGGCCGGGGTCGGCCTCGACCGGCTGACTGCGGACGAGTTCGCCCGCTTTACACGACTGAACGAGGCCTACCGGACGCGCTTCGGCATCCCGTTCATCTTCGCCGTGCGCGGCGCCACCAAGGACGCCATCCTCGCCGGCTTCGAAACCCGCCTGAAGAATACGCCGGAGGAGGAGTTCTCGACCGCACTGTCGCAGGTCGGGCGGATCATCCGCTTCCGCCTCGAGGACCGGGTTTCACCGTGACCGACACCCGCGCGCTCGGCGAGCGGACCCAGGCGATGATCGATGCGCTTGCCTCGATCACCGCCGAGCCCGGGAAACTTACGCGCCTTTACCTGACGCCGGAGCACAAGCGCGCCGCCCATCTCGTCGGCGACTGGATGCGGAAGGCCGGCCTCGCCGTCCGGATGGACGCCGCGGGGACGATGCATGGCCTCCTCGCCGGCGATGGGCCGAAGCGGCTCCTCATCGGCTCGCACATCGACACGGTGATCGACGGCGGCCGCTACGACGGCAACCTCGGCGTGGTTGCCGGTATCGTTGCGGCGGAAGAGCTGGCCGCCCGCAACATTCGTCTACCGTTCGGGGTCGAGGTGCTGGCCTTTGGCGACGAGGAGGGCGTGCGGTTCCCGAAGACGCTCTTCGGTTCATCGACGGTCGCCGGAGTGCTCGAGCCGGCGATGCTCGATCTGGTGGATGCGAACGGCGGCAGGATCAAGGACGCGCTACTCGCCTTCGGCGGCGATCCGGCGGCGCTTGCCGCCGAGGCCTATCGGCCGGGCGAGGTGATCGGATATCTGGAACTGCATATCGAGCAGGGGCCGGTGCTGGAACAGGCCGGCGAGGCGCTGGGAGTGGTGAGCGCCATCGCCAGCCAGGGCCGCTATCGCCTGCATGCACGCGGCGAGGCGGGACATGCCGGGACAGTCCCGATGGCCCTGAGGCACGATGCACTCGCCGCCGCCGCCGAGGTGATCGCGCTCGTCGAGGAAATCGCTCTGAAAGGCGAGAAGCACAGTCTCGTCGCCACCGTTGGAGAGATTTCGGTCCTCCCCGGTGCCAGCAACGTCATTCCCGGCGAGGCACGCTTCAGCCTGGATATCCGAGCACCCGAGGACACGGTGCGCAGCGCTGCCGCAGCGGAGATACGCGGCCGCATCCGCCAGATCGGCGCCCGCCGCGGCGTCATCATCGGCATGGAGACCGTCCACGAGAAGCCCGTCGCGGTGGCCGCGCCCCGCATGCGTGCGGCCGTTGCCAAAGGCATTGCCGCCGTCACCGGAAGAAAGCCGCGCGAGATGATGTCGGGCGCCGGCCATGATGGCCAGGCCATGGTCCGGCTCACCGACATCGGCATGATCTTTGTCCGCTGCCGGGCGGGGATCAGCCACAACCCGCTGGAGTTCGTCTCGATCGAAGACCTGGGCCTGGCCGTGGAAGCCCTTATCCAGACAATCGTGGAGCTCGGGCGAGAACGCGGCTAATTTGAAACGGATCAAAGGGGAACGGAAGCTCACGTGACAGCAATCAGCCGAGTCATCGAAGCCAACTGGCCGCGCGAGGTCGAATTCCTGCGCTCGCTGGTGCGGGTGCCGAGCGACAATCCGCCAGGCGACTGCGCCGCCGCGGCTGTGGTTGCCGCCGCCGGGCTGGAAGCGCTCGGCTTCACGGTAGAACGTCATCCTGTCCCCGATGATCTCGTTCGCAAGAACGGCATGATCAGCGCTACCAACCTCATCGTGCGAAAGACCTTCGGCAAGGGTCCCGGCCCGGTGATTGCGCTCAACGCGCATGGCGACGTCGTCCCGCCGGGGAACGGCTGGACGGTCGACCCGTACGGGGCGATCGAACGGAATGGAAAGATGTACGGCCGCGGCGTGGCCGTATCCAAGTCGGATTTCGCCACCTATGCCTTCGCGCTTCTCGCCCTCGAGGAAAGCGGCCTGCCCCTGGACGGAGGCGTCGAACTGCACTTCACCTACGACGAGGAAGCCGGCGGCGAAATCGGACCGAAATGGCTGATCGAGGAAGGCCTGACCAAGGCCAACTACGCGATCTCGGCAGGTTTCTCCTATGCCATCACCACCGCCCATAACGGCGTTCTTCATCTCGAAGTCACGGTGAAGGGCAAGCAGGCCCATGCTGCCATGCCGTCCTCCGGTAGCGACGCGCTGGAAGCGACGGTGCCGGTCCTTGCCGCGATCTACGAAGAACGGAAGCGGCTGGCGAAGCTGGTCAGCGTCGAGAAGGGCATAGGCTCGCCCCAGATCACGGTCGGACTCATCTCGGGCGGGATCAACACCAACGTCGTCCCAGACCGGATCGTGCTTCGTCTCGACCGGCGCATCATTCCGGAAGAGACGGCTACGGAGGTCGAGACCGCGCTGATCCGTCTTATCGAGAATGCCGCCCCAAAAGGGCAGGGCATCGCGGTCGAGTGCCGGCGCATCATGCTCGCCGAGCCGCTGCGGTCGCTGAAAGGCACCGAGCGTCTGGTGAAGGCCATAAGCGACCACACCGCCAAAATTCTGGGTACATCGGTCGAGGCGACCGGCGTTCCGCTCTACACGGACGCCCGCCATTACGCCGCGGCCGGGATACCGACCATACTTTACGGGGCGGGACCGCGCTCGATCCTCGAAGCCAATGCCCACGGCGCCGACGAGCACCTGCGGCTATCCGACCTCAGGGCAGCGACGGAAATCGTGGCGGAAGCGCTGGCCGAGCTGCTGGCGCCGGGCCAGAAGCCGGCTTTTCAACGTTAGACGACCTGACCGTAGAGGTCGTAGGCCTCGGCGCGTTCGACGCGGGCGGTGACGATCTCGCCGACGCGGATCGGTAGCCGGCTTTCGATGTGGATGCTGCCGTCGATCTCGGGAGCATCCCAGACGGTTCGTCCCTTCGCCGAACGCCCGCTGCTCTGATCGACGATAACCTGCACCCGCCGCCCGACGCGCTGCCTCTGGCGGCCGGCGCTGATTGCCTGTTGCGCTTTCATGAGACGGTGCCAGCGCTGATCGATGATCTCGGGCGGCACCGGATCGGGGAGGGCATTCGCGCTCGCGCCGGCAACCGGCTCAAAACGGAAGCAACCGACCCTGTCGATCCTGGCTTCGGCCAGCCAGGCCAGGAGTTCCTCGAACTCGGCTTCGGTCTCGCCGGGAAAACCGACGATGAAGGTCGAGCGAATGGCGAGATCGGGCACGGCGGCGCGCCAGCGCGCGATGCGCTCGAGGGTTTTCTCGGCGGCGGCGGGCCGCCGCATCGCCTTCAGGACCCGCGGGCTGGCATGCTGGAACGGAATGTCGAGGTAGGGCAGGATTTTGCCATCGGCCATCAGCCCCATGACCTCGTCGACATGCGGGTAGGGATAGACATAGTGGAGCCGGACCCAGACGCCGAGCGAGCCGAGTTCGCGCGCGAGGTCGATGAATTTGGCGCGCACGTCGCGATCCTGCCAGCGGCTGGTCGCATATTTCACATCGACGCCGTAGGCGCTCGTATCCTGCGAGATTACGAGCAGTTCCTTGACGCCGGCCTTCACCAGCCGTTCCGCCTCGCGCAGCACGTCGGCCGCCGGTCGTGAAACCAGATCGCCGCGCAGCTTCGGGATGATGCAGAAGCTGCAGCGGTTGTTGCAGCCCTCGGAAATCTTCAGGTAGGCGTAATGCCGGGGCGTCAGCTTGATGCCCTGCGGCGGCACCAGGTCGGTATAGGGGTCGTGTGCCGGGGCGATGGCGCGATGGACCGCGTCGACAACGCTTTCATATTGCTGCGGCCCGGTGATCGAGAGGACATCGGGGAAACGGTCGCGGATCTGGTCCGGCTCCGCGCCCATGCAGCCGGTGACGATCACTTTGCCGTTCTCGTTGAGCGCCGTGCCGATCGCGTCGAGGGATTCGGCCTTGGCGCTGTCGATGAATCCGCAGGTATTGACGATAACCACGTCGGCGCCATCGTGGCGCGGGCTCATCTCGTAACCTTCGGCGCGCAAATGGGTGAGGATGCGCTCGGAGTCGACCAGAGCCTTGGGACAGCCGAGGCTGACAAAGGAAATGCGCGGCACCGGCTTGTTCATCTGGATTGGGCGATCTTTGCGCGGCGCCCGAGGCGCGGCCGGGTCTAGATGGAGAACGCCGCCGGGATTGTCAACGAGCCGTCCCGATGATGCGGCGCCAACACCGGCGCTGCAGCATCCGCCTGGTGGGCCGTTCGCTCAGGCAGTGGCCCTCGCTGCCCCGGTCCTGGCAGCCTCGGCCGAAAGCGCCGTTTCGCGGGTTCCCGAGACGATGAGGCCGAGAACCTCGTGTTCGGTGGTGTGCTTGATGTAGCGGTCGCCGACGTTCTCGCCACGCTTCAGCACCATAACGCGGTCACCGACGGCAAGGATGTCCTGCAGGCGATGGGAAATGATGATCTGGGCGACGCCCGCCTTCTTCAGTTCCAGCATGGTCTCGAGCAGCCGCTCCGTTGCCATCACGGAAAGGTTGGCGGTCGGCTCGTCAAGGATGACGACGCGCGGCGAGAATGAAATGGCGCGCGCGATCGCAACCGACTGCTGGCGGCCGCCGGAGAGGCTTTCCACCCGCTGGTAGACGGAGTTCACGTCGACCTTGAGCTGCTTGAGGACCGTGCTTGCCTGGGCATACATCTTCTTGCGGTTGACGAAGATGCCGCGTCGCGGCCAGCGGCCGAGGAAGATGTTCTGGCCGACGTCCATGTTCCCGCAGAGCGCGAAATCCTGGTAGATCATCTCGATGCCGCGATCGCGGCTCTCGTGCGGCCCGCGGAAAAAGACGGGCTTGCCCGCGACCAGAATCTCGCCCGTGTCGCGTTGGTAAGCCCCGGTCAGGATTTTCATCAGCGTCGACTTGCCGGCGGAGTTGTCGCCCACCAGGCCGAGGACCTCGCCCGGATAGAGGACGAGATTGACGCCGGTGAGCGCGCGCACCGGCCCGAACGACTTGTTGATATTGCGCATCTCGACGATGGGCTCGCGCGCGGCGGCGTCAGACATGGGCGGATTCCGGTTGTGGGCTGCGCCGCCGCCTGAGGCTCGCGCGCAGGTACCCGAAGAGGTTCGCCTGGCGCACCCAGATGTCGAACAATACGGCGCCGATCAGGATTGAGCCGATGAAGACGTTGACCCACTGCTGGGAGAGGACGAAGGACGAGCCATCCGAACGGATCACCTGCAACGAGAGCACCGCGCGGAGGAGGGTGATCACCGCGGCGCCGGCGAGCGAGCCGAGGATGGTGCCGTATCCGCCGAAGATCGATCCGCCGCCGACAATCACCGAGGCGATGCTGTCAAGCTCGCGGAACTGGCCGGCGGTCGGGGTGAAGCTCCGGTAGAAGGCGATGTAGATGACCCCGGCGAAGGCCGCGCAAAGGGCGGAAAAGATCAGGCTGAGCGAGCGCACCCGATTGGTGTTGATGCCGGCGTAGTCGGCGGCGCGGCGGTTGCCGCCGGTGGCGTACACCTTCTGGCCCCAGACGGTGTAGGCGAGGAAGGCGCCGGCAAGCAGCGCGAGCACGCCCATGAAGATGCTCTGCACGCTCAGCGCCGAGGCGAGGTTGAAGAGGAACGTGTCGGGCGCCGGCGCCATGTTGAGGTATTTCAGCAATTCGATCAGCTTCCGTCCGATCAGGTTATAGGTCTCCGGGAAGCCGAACAGTTCGTGGCCGGACACGATCCAGGCGGAGATTCCGCGCGCCGTGTAGAACATGCCAAGCGTCGCGACGAAGGCGGGAAGGCCGAACCGCACCGTGACTAGGGCATTGATCAACCCTGCGACAACCCCGGACATCAGCCCGAAGATGAGGCTGGTCAGCGGATCGTAGCCGAGCGACTTCATCGAATAGGCCGCAACCGCCCCGCTCATCGCCAGGACCGAGCCGACCGAAAGGTCGATGTCGCCGTTGGCGATGACGAAGGTCAGGCCGATGGAGAGAAGCGCCACCTCGGTGAAGGCGAGGATGAGATTGAAGCTGTTGTCGAGATTCCCCCAGAAATCCGGCCTCAGGTAGAGGCCCACGCCCCAGAGCGCGACGGCGAGGATCACGGCGGCGATATCGCGGCGCGCGAGAATCTTGCCGAGCCCGCCGGCGTTGAGCGCGCGATCGGTCGCGACCGTTCCCTTGGTCTGCACACCCTCGATGGCAATGGAGTTGATTTCGGCCGGCGGCGGCGCGGGTTGCCCGCGCAGCCGCGCCCACAGGCGCTGAATCACCTGGCGACGGATGATCCATGGCTCGACCAGCACGGCGAGGATCAGGATGAGGCCAAGGAAGGCAGGGACGGCGCCCGGCGGCAACTGCGCGACCGCCTGCACTTTCATTTCGACGTCGCCAACCTTGACGATGCGCGTGATCGGAACGCCCTCGCGCAAGACCTTGTCGATGAGGACGACGAGTATGACGCCGAGCATGCTGCCAAGGACGCGGCCTCGCCCGCCGAGGATCGAGGCGCCGCCGACGATCACCGACGCGATAACGATCAGTTCGAGCCCCTGTCCCGACTGGGCGATCATGCCGCGATCCTGGGCGACCTGCATCAGCCCGGCGACGGTGGCGCAGAATGCCGACATCAGGTACGCGCGCATGCGCACCCAGCGTGTCGGGATGCCGGCATAGCTCGCGGCAAGTTCGTTGCCGCCGGTGGCAAAGGTCTGGTAGCCGATCCGGGTTTTGGCGAGCAGGAACATGCCGACGACGGCGAAGGCTGCGAAGATATAGACCTGGTTGTTGAACCCCCAGGCATTGTTCTCGCCGATAGTGAAGAAGGACGGGAACAGCCGCGACTTGTCGATGAACGAGATCGTCTTGCCGCCCGACAGACCCGTGACGAATCCGCGGCCGATGAAGAGGATGGTCAGCGTCGCGATGAACGCCGGAACGCGGAAGATCGTGACCAGCGTGCCGTTGATCAGGCCGACCAGCAGGCCAACCGCCAGCGCCCAGCCGATCGCAGCTACCAGGCCGGCATCGAAATAGGATGGCGAGAAGGCGACCGAGAAGACGATTGCGGTCAGCCCGTAGAGGGAGCCGACCGACAGGTCGAGATCCTTGTTGACGATGACGAAGGTCATGCCCACGGCCATCACGCCGTAGCGGGCACCGTCACGCAGGGTAGAGGAAAGGGCTCCGGCGGACGCGAAGAACTTCGGATTGAGATAGACGCCGACGAGGTAGATCAGGATCAGAAAGACGACGAGCCCGATTTCCCACCCGCCGAAAAGCTGAAATGGCATGCGACGGCGCGGCGTCGGAACGGTAGCGATGTCGGCGACAGCCATCGGGCGGTTTCAACCGGTGAGACAGAGGCAGCCTTGAATGAGGGCGGAAGAGGCCTTCGCCTCCTCCGCCTCCTTTCGTGTGCGGCGCTTGCGCCTAGTTCTCGAAGCGCTTGCCGACCGAGGCGACGTTGTCCTTGGTCACGAGCTGGGCGCGAGTGTCGACGTTGGCAGCGGAGACGCCGCGGTCGATCTGCAGGTAGAGCTGCATGACTGGCCAGAAGCCCTGGATGAAGGGCTGCTGTCCGAGCGAACCGGTGAGGGCGCCGGACTTGATGCCTTCCAGCTGCTTCGGCCCGAGGTCGTAGCCGTAGGTGCAGATCTGGTTTTCCTTCTTGGTCTGCGTCACCGCGTCGACGATCGCGGGGGTGACCGCGCCGTTCGGCCCGAAGATGCCGACAACGTTGCCGCGCGATTCGATGTAGGTGACCAGCGAACCGGCGATGTCCTGGTCATTGACCGGGATGCCTATCTTCTGCTCGCCGGCGTCGACGGTATAGTCGCCGAGCTTGCCGGCGTCGTTGAGCGCTTTCACGGTCGCCTCGAAGGCGGCGGTGACGCGGTTGTTGACTTCGACGTTGCCGGCCGTGGTCTGCGACGGGAAGATGATCGAGCCCTTCAGGCCCTTGTCGAGGACGCACTTGGCCAGCGCGGCGCCGCCGATGGCAGCCGCCGCGGCGCTCTGGCCGGTATGGCTGATGAAGTCGCGGTCATAGATGGTCGGGTCGAACGAATTGGTCGTCGCCACCGGAATGCCCTGGTCGAGCATCTTCTTGACGATGTCGTTATAGGCGCCAACCTGCGGCGTCGTCAGGATGAGGCCGTCGATGGTCGGATCCTGGATGATCTGGTTGAGAATCTCGATTTCGCGCGGGATGTCGTCGACCGGCGCTTCCGAGCCGAGCGCGATGAGGTTAACCCCGAGCATATCGGCGGCCACCTTGGCGCCGACGTAGACCGGGTCGAAAAATCCGTTGCCGGCGGTGTGGGTGACGATGGCGAAGGTCAGCTTGCCGTCCTTCGAGTGGAAGTTCTTCGTGTTTGGGCTTTCCTTGGCCGCATCCTCGAAGGTATAGCCTCCGACGGCCTTTGAAATGGTCCCGGACTGGGCGTAGGCGCCGGTGGCGATGAACGCCGCGCCGGCACCAACGGCAATCGTAGTCAGAAGTCGCTGCATGTAGATTCCCTCCCATACGCATGATCGTTTCGTACGATCATTCGAGGAAACAGCATAAGGTCCGCCGCCCCCGGTCGCAACTGAGGCGGAAGGGAGAGCGACAAAAAAGAACCGGGGCGCGCGTCAAAACAATTTTGCTGGCAATCCGGTGCCCGTCAGAGCAGGTTCGCGACACACTTTTTCTAACCCGACCAGAGGAAAAGATGACGCTCGAATTCTCGGCGACGGGCGGAGTGTCCTGCACCCTTGGCGAAGGTCCGGCTTACGACGATCGGCGCAACGCCATCTGGTATTGCGACATCGTCGAGAAGGCTATCCACCGTTTCGACATCGCCACGACCGAAACAAAGACCTGGACAATGCCAAGCGAGGTTTGCTCGCTGGGCCTCGCCCGCTCGGGCAAGCTGATCGTGGCTCTCCGCAAGGAGGTCGGCATGTTCGACCCGGCGGATGGCAGCTTTCGCCGGCTGGTCGGGATCGACGAAGCCAACCCGCGTACCCGGCTGAATGACGGCAAGGTAGGACCGGATGGAGCCTTCTGGGTCGGGACCATGGACGACGGCCCGCAGCCGGTGAAAGACACTCTCGGGGTGCTCTACCGGGTCACGGTGGACGGCCGCGCCGAGGCCAAGGCGGACGGGATCAAGGTCTCCAACGGGCTCGCCTTCTCGGCCGACGGCCGCACCATGTTTCATTCCGATTCCCGGGGACCGTGGATCGACCGCTGGGATTTCGACGCCGCCACAGGCGCGATTTCAAACCGCACGCGGATTGTCACGCTCGATGATGCCACCGGGAGGCCGGACGGTGGCGCCACTGATGTGGAGGGATGCTACTGGAGCGCCGGCGTTTCGGCCGCGCGGCTCAATCGCTTCTCCCCGGCGGGCGAATTGCTCGAGAGCCACCCGGTTCCCGTCGCCGGCCCGACCATGCCGTGTTTCGCCGGACCGGACATGAAGACCCTGTTCGTCACCAGCCTGCGCTTTGGCCGTGCTCCGGAGATGCTGGAAAAATATCCTCTGACGGGAACGCTGATCGTCGCGCGCAGCCAGGTGGCGGGTGTGCCGGTCGGCCGTTTCGCTGACTGAGGCCAGGTGACTGAAACGGTGAGCCGCCGGCGCCGGCGACGGTGCCGTAAGAAACCCACATGGTCCTCACCTTCGGATCCGGGGTCAAAGGCCAACCTGACAATCGGCTGTCCAGCCCCGTCAGCCAGCGGCAAGCGGTGGTTCGCTAGCAAAGGGCTCGCGTCCATTCGGATCGCGCCAGAAAAGGACCCCAAGCCATGCGCAAAACGTTTCTGTATCTTCTGCCTGTCGCCCTCGTCCCCCTGGCCGGACTGGCATTGCCCGCGCTCGCAGGCCAGGCGGCCCCGGCCGACACCGCCGCGACCATCGATCTCGGCGCGGTGCCTGTGAAGCCGGTCGTCGGTCCGCTCGCGGTTACCGGCGTTTCTGGCGAAGACGAGGGCGACGATCTCCAGAGGATCGGCAAGGGCGCGATCAGCGAGGCCGAAGGCGATGGCCTCAAGGGCGAATCCGATATCGGTGAGGCCGACTGAGACGCCGTCCAATCGCGGCGGGCCGGCCGCGTCGCGGCCGGCCAATTCTTGCGGGTGGGCTCGTCCTTCATTTCCGAAGGCGTTCGACCACCTCCATGAACCGGCTCACCCGATCCCGGTCGACCGGGTTCCATGTGTTGCCGTCCACCTTGAAATGCGTCCCGATCACGAGGCCGTCGGCGAGCCCGAGCACGTCGGCAACGTTTCCGATGTTCACGCCGGTATTGGCCAATACCGGCACGCTGTTGATCGTCTCGCAGACCTTGCGGAGGTCGCCCATTGCCGCCGGCTCGCCCGTGAGCGGGCCCGAGACCAGGATAGCGTCGGCGAGCGACGAGAAGACCGCGCTTTTCGCCCGCAGCTCTATGGGCCGGGCGTCCAGGGAGTGAGCAAACTCCGCGTTGATGTTGAAGAGGA
Source organism: Hyphomicrobiales bacterium (assembly GCA_038323025.1). Classification (GTDB taxonomy): domain Bacteria; phylum Pseudomonadota; class Alphaproteobacteria; order Rhizobiales; family Kaistiaceae; genus JAFKKF01. Next base: position 3,642 of record JBBQGL010000017.1, on the reverse strand, counting down.
GCTTGAGGTCCGGGCGCCCGAGATCGCGGCGAAGGCGCGCCGGCCTGGCGGCGTCGGGCGCCCAGAGCCCCATGTCGGAGGCAAAGACCCCGGTGAAGATTTCGCGGACGAATTGGGCTCCCGTGGCGACGGCGATCGCCACGCTCGCGGCCGGATCCCACAGGTAGTTGACGCCGAAAGGGACCTTGAGGAGCGGCTTCACCGCCGCGACGACGGCTGTCATGGCGGCTATGCCCGAAGGCGGCGCAACCATCGTGTAAGGCCGATCGTTCTCGTTGCCGAACATGATCGCATCGACACCGCCGGCCTGGAGCTTTTCGATGTCGGCAGCGACGTCGTCGATCAGCCTGGTCATGCCGCCGGATTCGTCATAGAGCGGCGCCCCCGGCAAAGCGCCGAGATGGCTCATGGCGATGACGACTTTCTTCTTGTCGCCGCAGAAGTCAAAGATCATTGGTGTCCCCCAAAAACCTAAGGTCGGGCGTGCCGAAGCCGTGATCGCAAATCGGCGAGGTCATAAACACCAACCAGGCGCCAGATCCAAAGCGGGATCAGACAACTGGCTGCTGGCGGATGGGGTGGGATTCGAACCCACGAGACGGTTGCCCGCCTGGCGGTTTTCAAGACCGCTGCCTTGAACCACTCGGCCACCCATCCGGACCCTGGTAGAACCGGCCAACCAGCTTGCGCCCGTCGACAGGGCAAGCTGCCGCCCGGTTTTCACGCCGTGCGCAGGTCGGTGTTAGTCGACAGCCCTATACAGGATCAACCGGTCTTCCTGAAAGGGAGCTCGCCGGATACCGGAGAGCCACGATCAGGTTGCGTCGGGGGCACATATTCGCTCCAGCGGCCATTCTTACCGATCGTCACGCCAGGGTGGGCACATTGAATCAAGGCAAGGATAGTCGCTTGCCAAAGGGCTGCAGGTTTGATTCACTACGCTGATTGCCTCGGGGTTGGCCTGATTCTGTTCTGGCCGGCCAGGGGCGCGAGGGGATAGCGGGGGCGAAGCGATTCTCCATTCCAGGCTCATTGCAGTCGATCGGATAGACGGCGGCGCTCCCGCAGCGGGATCGGCGTCCCGATGCTGAACGCGAAACGCTGGTCTTCTGCGGCGCTCAGCATTTCGTGGGCTGGACGTCTTTCGGCGCCGTTGATTGCGGCTGGATTTCTGGCCGCTTGTTCGGAACTGCCATCGGCCGAAAATTTTGGCTTTAGCGGCGCACCGGTTGCCTTCAGCGGCCACGTTCCCAAGGGCGGCGGGCACTACAGCCTTGGCGAACCGTACCGCGTCGCCGGGAAGACCTACGTTCCTCGCGATAACCCGAGCTATTCGGCCGTCGGCGAAGCCTCGTGGTACGGGCGCGACTTCCACGGTCACAAGACAGCGAACGGCGAAGTCTATGACATGAGCGGCTTCACCGCCGCTCATCCGACCCTGCCGCTTCCCTGCTACGTTCGGGTCACCAATCTCGCCAACGGCCGTTCGATGGTTGTGCGGGTCAACGACCGCGGGCCTTTCACGCGCGGCCGGGTCATCGACGTGTCGTCCTCGGTGGCGGAACTCCTCGACTTCAAGCGAGCCGGCACCACGCGCGTTCAGGTGAAATACGTCGGGCCGGCGGACGTCGACGGCAACGACCGGCGGATGCTGCTTGCGTCCTACCAGGGTACGGGCGCCCGCGGAACGACAGAGGTCGCCGGCAGGCGGCCCGGTGTGATTCTGGCATCGGCGCCCGCGGCAAGGTCCCGGCCTGTAATTGATTTCGGCATCGCGGATCCCGGGCCTGGTAACGGCAGCGACGATGCCCTGGCGCCTTTCGTTCTGCGCGCCGGCTTCGCATCTTCCTACGCGGCTCCGAATCCTCTGACCCCCGCCCAGTCCGCCGCGGCCAAGCTGGCGGCCGGTTCGGCAGACGCGTCCTCTCGCCCGATTCCGGCAATCATCCAGCTCGGCTCTTTCTCCGATCCGGACAACGCGGAGCGGACTGAGCGTATGTTCGAGCACTACGGCAAGGTCGTTGTGGTCGACCGCCTTTCGAACGCCGGGACGCTCAAGTCCGTCCGTCTGGTGATCGAGGATCCGGCGATCAGGCCCGAAACCATGATTGCGGCTGCCGAAGCGGCAGGCCTCACCGGCGCTTAGGACTCTCCGAACAATAACCGCTACGGGTTCTGCGGGTGCCTTGGTTTGATCGTGTAGTTCCACTCAGGATGGAACGGATCGCCGGTCATGTCGAGCTGTGCCATCTCGGCCTTGCCGATCTTGCGGCCTTTCTCGTAGGTCCGCTCGTCGAGCGCGCTCTCGACCTTTAGCCCGGCTTTGGTCGTCGTCGCCGCGATCAGCTCGACGATGGTCATGCGATCCACCAGCGGCCGCCCACGCCAGTTCTGCGTGATATGGCAGAACAGCCGGTGCTCGATCTTGTTCCACTTCGATGTGCCGGGCGGATAGTGCATGACGTTGAGCGCAAGACCGGTCTCGTCGGCGAGCTTTTGCAGCTCGATCTTCCAGAGCCGCACGCGAGCCCCGTTCGAGCCGCCACAGTCGGCGGTGATAGTCAACTCGTGCATCTTGGGATAGCGCTGTCGGCCCATGCGCTCGAGCCAGCTGCGGATCGACTGAACCGCGAACTCGGCGGTGTCGCTCGTGATCCCGACGCTGACAAAGCCCGTGTTGGCGCCGACGTCATAGACGCCATAGGGCACCACCTTGCCGAGCGTCCTGTCCTCGAAGTCGTGCACCTTGACGCGCCGCGGATCACCCTTGGGGCGATAATCTGTGCCGCCGTTCTTGTAGTTGCCGATCAGCTCTTTCTTCTTCGTGTCGACCGAGATGACCGGCTGGCCCGCCGCCTGTGCCGCAACGACTTTCGCATTGATGTGCTCGAATTGCGTATTCCGGTCGGGATGCTTCGAGCCCTCGTCGGCCTTGCGGTTCGATTGCCGCGAGAAACCGAGCTTCGTCAACTCGCTGCGCACTGTGTCGGCGCTGATCGGATGGCCCAGTGCGGTCAACGTCTCGGCCAGCTTGTCCATGCTTTTCGAGACCCAGACCAGGGGACGCATCGGATCGCCCAGCGTCGCCGGCTCGACGAGGCGCCGCAGCTCGTCGACGAGCTTCGGATCGATCTCGCTCAACGCGCGACGGCCGCCACCGCTGCGGCGCACTTGGCCCCGGGGCAGCGGCTTGCTGCCGAGGTCGTCCTCGCCGCGATTGATGGTCGAGCGCGCCAATCCTGTAATCTCGGAAACCGCAGCCAGCCCGCCGTATCCAGCAGCCTGCACCTCGGCCGCAGCAAACAGCCGGCGCCCGCGCTCGTCGAGCATGCTCCCGACGGCATCCCATCGCAATCCAATCGCAGGCTTGTCGATCATGCGATCGGCATAAACGTGTTCGCGTCAGACCGGAATCCCGCACCCCCGAGTCACTCGGTCGCACGAACACGGAGTGCGATTCACTTATTGTTCGAAGCGTCCTAACTCTGAACCGTCCTTGTCGAGAATGCGAACCGTCATCAGAACCTTCCGCGCCATCGATCTCTCCCCCTCTTGCTTTCCACTAAGGACTCTCCGAACAATAACCGCTACGGGTTCTGCGGGTGCCTTGGTTTGATCGTGTAGTTCCACTCAGGATGGAAC
>JBBQGL010000016.1:0-34750 GCA_038323025.1 Hyphomicrobiales bacterium | reverse complement strand
GCGGAATTTGCGAAGCGGATTCCGCCGACTTGCAGCAACACCGGGCGCAAAAGGGAAACAGCTATTGCGCCCTTCGTGTTTCGCCTATTTCCCCATAGGTCATGCCAAGACAACCCGAAGGGTTGATCTTGGCACCCAGGCGCCCACTCAGCCGGGGTGCCAGTGGAGATCGTCCCGCGCCGGATTCATAACGCGGAGCAAATCCAGCTTCGACGCCCGCGGCCAGCCCTTGACGTGTTCTCGCGACCGACGGGCCATCTCTCCCATAGGGAGAGGGCTTCGCGCGTTAGGACCCCGGGCTTGATCCGGGGGAGTTAAGCGCGAAGGGTGAGGGGCTGAAGCGTCAATCGCTGGCACCGGACCGATCGCGGAGCGCCCGATCGATCTCATCCATGACGGCATCGATCCGCGCCAGCACGTCGTTGTTCCAGAAGCGGATGACGAGAAAGCCCGCACCCTCGATGGCCGCCGAGCGCGACAGGTTCGGCACGCCCTGGATGGTCAACATCGCCGGCCCGCGCCATTAGGATCCCGTCCCGCCTCGCCTGCACCATCCGGGCAGCCGTCGTGCACGGATAGCCTCCCGGTGTGTCCCGCCACCGGGGGATGGACGCCGCCCTCGGCTCGTCCGATAATTGCGGCCGGAGCCACCTCCCTGTGGTGGCCGGGATGACGGAATCGCTCGACGACGTCTTTGCGCGTGGCCATGGCCACGAAGAGTCGGAGATTTGGCGCGACATTCTGCTTGGTACCAGGCCCGAGCTGAAGAAACTCCGCCACCTGTGGCACCTCGTGCCCTCGGCGCCCCGGTGCAAGGTGTGCGCCGCCCCGTTCAAGGGCATCGGCAGCGCCATAACCAGGGTCACCGGCCACCGCCGTTCCAACGCCAACCCGCTGATGTGCAATCCGTGCTTCAGCCAGCTTCGCGATCATCCCGGCGGGGCGGAGATCGAGATCAGCGTGCTCTTCGCCGACATTCGCGGCTCCACCGGCCTTGCCGAACGCGTCGGTCCGGTCCGGTTCCGCCAACTTCTGCACCATTTTTACGCCGCCGCCGACCGCGCGATCGACCGCCATGGCGGTGTGATCGACAAGTTCATGGGCGACGGCGTCATGGCGCTGTTCGTTCCGTTCATCTCCGGCGAGAACCATGCGGCCCAGGCGATCGCCGCCGGCCGTTCGCTGGTCGAGCGCGAATCGAAGGATTCGCGCCTGGTCGAAGGCGACGTCCGCTTCGGGGTCGGCGTGCACACCGGCCTCGCCTATGTCGGCACGATGGGTTCGGGCGAGAAGCTCGACTTCTCGGCGTTGGGCGACACGGTCAACGCCGCCGCGCGCCTTGGCTCGCTCGCCGGAGCAAGCCAGCTCTTGGTGAGCTGGCAGGCGTGGCAATCCTCCGGCCTGCCCGCCGACGGGCTCGATCGCCGCAACATCGCGCTCGCCGGCCGCGCCGAGCCGATGGAGGTCGTTTACTGGCAGTAGGCGCATGGTGCCCGCATGCCCGCTACCGCCCTCGCGCCGGAACCGATCGCCCTGGTTCCCTCGGCGACCGTCCTCGGTCCCGTCCATATCGCGGTCACCGATGCGGCGCGCGCCCTGAAGGTGTGGCGCGACCTGGTCGGCCTCACGGTCCTGTCGGAAGACAAGGACGCCATTGCGCTTGGCGCCGGCACCCGCACGCTGGTGGTCCTCCATCCCGGCGCGGCGCGGCCGGTCGTGCCGAACCGCACTGGCCTCTACCACGTCGCCATCCACGTTCCGACGCGGCGCGACCTCGCCGTGGCGGTCGCCCGCCTCTTCGCCAACCGCTTCCGGAATTCGCCGACCGACCATCTCGTCACCGAGACAACCTACCTCTGGGACCTCGACGGCAACGGCATCGAGCTCACCTTCGAGACGCCATGGCGCGGCAAGCTGATGACCGACGGCAATGAGTTCTACGGCATCGACAAGGAAGGCCGGCGGCACTCGGGCCGCGAGGCGGTCGACCTCGAATCGCTCTTCGCCGAGCTGAAGCCCGACGACCAGCTGGCGGTGCCGCTTCCGCCAGGGACGCGGGTCGGCCACGTCCACGTTCATGTCGGCAACCTCGATGCCGCCATGCGCTTCTACAGCGACGGCATCGGCTTTCGCCGCTTGATGCTGAACCGGGCGTTCCGCATGGGCGACGTCACGCTCGACTATCCGCCGCACATCGTGGCGTTCAACACCTGGGCAGGCGAGGGCGCGGCAGAGCCCCCGGCCGGCTCCTCGGGCCTCCGCCATTTCACGATTGTCGTGCCCGCTGCAAGCGATCTCGTGGCGGCCGAGGCCCGCCTCCGGGCCCTCGGCGCTCCCGTGAACCATGCCGCCGGCGGCCTGGAGACCGCCGACCCTTCGGGAAACCGGGTGCGGCCGGTCGTGGGCTCCTGACGGGCAGGCCTGCCGCCCGGCAGGGTGATGAGCCCTATGGCTTCTTGGGGCTCTGCTTCCACGCGGTCGGCTGCGGCTTCGCCGGCGCCGCCGAACTGCTCGGCATCGAAGATGCCTTCGCGACCACCTTTTCCTTCTTCGGCTTCCGTGTTTCCTTGCCGCTGCGCTGTTCGCGATTGGCCATGGCCGTCTCCGTTGGAGGGTTGCACCGATTCCCAGAGTATCGACTAAACCGGCGCGCAAGAAAACCGTCGCTGCACGCGGCAAGCCGGCGGCCGCGCCCGTCCGCACGATTCCGGTCCATACCCTCGACGACAAGCGCACCCATCTCGCCCTGGCGCGTCACGGGCGCTTGCGCCAGGGGCGGCTGAAAACGCTGTGCGGCCTGCAGGCGGTGAGCGAGCTGTCGCTCTTCGCCGTGGCCGAGGAAAGCGCGCGCTGCAGGAAATGCTTCGCGCTGGTCGACGAGGCGGGCGAACTGAAGGCATGACCGGGCGGGGCAGGCGCCGGAAAGGCACGGTTCACCTTTGAAACGCAGCGCTTTTTCAGTTGCAATTCGTCGGGCGGCCCGCGATCAAGGACGCCATGAAACGCCCTCGTGGGCGACAACTGGGAGGACACCATGGCCGGTAAGAAAATCCTGATGCTCGTCGGCGACTTCACGGAGGAATACGAGATCTTCGTGTTCCACGAAGGAATGGAAGCGGTCGGCCACCACGTCGACATCGTCTGCCCTGACAAGAAGGTCGGCCAGATCCTCCATACCTCGCTGCACGATTTCGAAGGCCACCAGACCTATACCGAGAAGCTCGGCCACATCCATCACGTCACCAAGAGCTTCGACAAGGTGAACCCCGCCGACTACGACGCGGTCTATGTGGCCGGCGGGCGCGGCCCGGAATACATCCGCATCGACAAGCGCGTGCAGGCGATGCTTCGCCACTTCCACACCGCCGACAAGCCGATCTTCACCATCTGCCATGGCGTCCAGGTGCTGATGGCGGTGCCGGAGACGATCCGCGGCAAGGAAGTCGCCGCCCTTCAGTATTGCGAGCCCGAGGCGACTGCGGTCGGCGCGATTTACATCGACGTGCCGCCGAAGGGCGCCCATGTCGACGGCAAGCTGGTCTCGGCGAAGGGCTGGACCGGTCTCGCCGCTTTCATGCGCGAATGCCTGAAGGTGCTCGGCACCGAGATCCACCACGGCGAGGTCAAGGCCACGCCGAAGGCGGTGGCGAAGACCGCCAGACGCCGCCCGGCCAGGAACGGCAACGGGCACGTCGGAGTGCGTGCGTAGGGTTGGAGCAAGATCGCGAGTAGCGAGCACGCGCCAGGCGCTGCTCGCTCCTTCGCCGCCCGACTTAGTCCGCGACGAATCCGATCTTGGCGTGGGTGCTGTCGCAGAACGGCTTGTTGCGCGAGCCGCCGCAGCGGCAGAGGCGCACCCGGGTGACCCGGTTGATCGTCCTTCCCGTGCCCGTGCAGATCTCGAGATTGCCGCTGATCACCAGCGGCCCGTTCCGCTCCGGCTCGATATCGAGGGTGCCGTTGCGAACCGGCAGCGGCGCCGACTCCGCCGTGTCGGCTTCGCCCGATGCCTTGAAGCCCGCGGCGACATGCGAATTGTCGCAAAACGGCTTGTTCTTTGACAGGCCGCAGCGGCAAAGCGTGGCGCGGAAGCCGATCTCGGCGCCCTTCAGGCGGAGCGCGGCCCGGATGGCGTAGGGCCCGTTTTCGCGCGTGTTGAGCACGTTGACCGCCGGCGCGCTCTCCTCCGGCCCGCCGTCCTTGCGGCGGTAGGCGATGGCCCCCGACGGACAGAGATGGGCGATCTCGACCAACTCGGCGGCAGTCATGGAGTCCGGATAGATCCACGTGCCGGGCGTGTTGGCGCGAAAAACCGCGGGCGCGCCGAGAACGCAATGACGGGAATGGATGCAGCGCGCTCCGGCGTAATGAATGGTGACGTCCCGGCCCTCCGCGATCTCGGCGTCGCCGGATTGCGGCGGAACTTCGCCAGCGTGTTTTCGCTCGACCTGGACATGCGGGAACGTCTCGTTAGGCCCCGGTCCAGCCGGCACTTCGATGCGGGCCGCGAGCCCGACCAGCCTCGCCGCGACCGAGTGGCAGGGGTGATCTCCGGGGAAGAGCTGGTCGGCGTGCCTGGCGATGTCGAGGATGCGCTCCGCCATGAAACGGTGCTCGCTCGCACCGGGCGGGATCTTCGCCACGTCGCGAAGCATCGTGAACGTCATGCCGGCATTCACGCCCGGATGCGTCCGGCTGGCGGGGAGGGTGACCAGATGCCCGGCCAGCGTGTCGACCACGCCCATCAGGTCGATGGCGAGTCCGGCGAAGATATGCTTGCCGGCCTCGCCTTCGTGCCCCCGCCCGTAGCTCTGCACGATGCAGCGAAGCATGTGCCCATACACGGCATTCGCCAGGTCGAGGACATGCGCAGCCTCAGGCATGTCGACATGGACGCGGCCTTGCGGGTCGATCGGCTGGCGCAAGACCGGGTTGTCGGCAACTGGAAACACCGGATCGAAACTCGGGTCGGCGGCCCGCATGCGTTCGTACTCGTCGCGCACCCGGATGAACCGGCTGTAGTGGCTGTCATCGCGATGGACGGGAGCGCCTTCGCCCTGGTCGATGATCGTGTCGATCGCCGTGTCCGCGCTCTTCAGATCGGTGATGACGCTGATGCCGGGGAGCGACACATCGTCGGGCCCGAGCTGGGAGATGGGGTCGCCGATGAACAATGCCTTCTCGCCGAGATGGTGGGCGAGAACGCCGAGGCCATGGCGGATCGCCCGGTAGAGATGCCCCTGCGTGCGGTAATCCTGGGCCGATGGCATCAGGCTTCCGCGCGCGAGCTTCCTGACGTAGTGCGCCGGATGGACAAACTCGCTGGCATCGACGTCCGCCGAACTGGAGGGGCGCTCCAGGTAGATGAAGTGGTCGAGCGTGGCGCGCGAAAAGCGCCTCAGTTCGAGCACCACGCCGTCCGGGTGATAGCCAGCGGGAACCGGGAAATTCGGTCGCGACAGATGGGGCGCGCCCCCGACGGCGCTGACCAGATTGCTGGCGAGCGCCAGATGGGTCATCTCCTCGATCGCGACCGAGAAGATAGCGTGCCGCCACCGCTTGACCGCCTCGACCTGTGCTGTTGTCAGCCCGTGCGCTTCGCTGCGCTTCAGGCTCCAGGCCGCGTAGAGGTATGTGCACATCAGGTTGTGCTCGATCGCGGCAGCTTCGGCGAGGAGATAAATCAGCTCCTCACGCGTCTCGATGATCACCCTCGGTGCGTGTTCTGACATAGGCCCCCCCGCCATGCAGCAGACCGGCGCTGAGACACGCCAGCCGAACCGGATTGAAGCGGAAACTCGCAGGAAAGCAAGGAGAGAGGGGAGGCGAAAGGTCCCCGCTCCGACAAAAAGGAGCGGTGTTATGCCGCGTCGAAGGTTACGGCCGCCAGGGCTCGTAGGCGCTGTCGGTTCCGGGCGTGCGCGGCTTCGGGTTCAGGACGGAGCCAGGCGGGCGATAGGCGAGCGCGGTGCCGGTGAGGTTCGGCTCATGCGGTTTCTGCCACTCGCGTGGTTTGTACCCTGTCGGCGGCTCGTCGACGCGGTGGTGCATCCAGCCGTGCCAGCCCGGCGATATCGCCGAAGCCTCGGCGAGACCGTTGTAGATAACCCACCGCTGACGGCCCCCGCCCCGCTGGCGGTAGTAGCGGTTTCCCGCGGCATCTTCGCCGACCAGTTCACCCTTCCGCCAGGTCCACAACCTGGTGCCGAGGGTTTGGCCATTCCACCAGGTGAAGAATTGCAGGATGAAGTTCTTCATCGCGTTTTGAGACCCGAGACCGTTTCGCGGAGCACTGTATCAGAAGAAGTTCCGGCGCTGCCACCAGCCGCCGCGTTTCGGCCGGTTGGGATCTTCCTCGGGTGCTTTGGCTGGAGCTGGCGCCGGTTCTACGCTCGGGGAAGACGGCTCGACGGCTTGCACTTCCTTGTGCCTTGTCGGCTCAGCCTCGACGGGCTCAGTGCCGTAGCGCGCTACCGGTTCACGCTCGACGGCTTCGGTACTCGCATGCTCCGCCCGCGCGTGAGTTTCCGTGTCTTGCGGAATCTCCCGTTCGGGCTCGCGTTCGGCAGTCAGCGGTGCGGCATCGATGTCCCCGCCGAGCAGGATGCTGTCTTCGGGCGAAATGGGAGCCCCGCCATTGGCGTCGGCGGCACCCACATATTCTTCGCCATTCGGCCGCTCGTCGCTGCGGTTGCCGTTCTCTTGCGGGCGGCGCTCGCCGCCTTCATTGCCGCGTCCGCGGCGTCCACGCCGGCCCCCTCGGCGTCCTCGCCGGCGCTTCCGATCGCCGCCTTCGCCGTTGCCGTCCTGGGCGATCCGCTCGGCTCCGTTGGTCTCACCGCCGGGGGCCTCCTCATCGTCGCCCTCGCTGCCGCCCGGTTCCATGATCGCCGCCTCGGGGCGGCTCTGTCCCTGCATTGCGGGGCGCGCGCCTTCGCCGCCCTCGCCGCGGCCGCGACCGCGACGCCGACGGCGGCGCTTGCGCCCGCCTTGCTGGTCATCGTCGCCGCCGCGGGGCTCATGCCGTTCGTGGCTGCGGGTATCGCTCTCGGCGTGCTCCTCCACTCCGTCGGAAACCTCTTCGTCGGCCTCCGGCTCGTCGTACTCCGGCTCAGGCTCGGGTTCGGCGATCATCGGCTGGACCGAGTCGGGCTGCACCGATGTCGCCGGCGGCTCGCGATATTCGACGGCTTCGCCACGCTCGATGGTGAAGTGCGCGCCGTTGGAGATCGCCTCGTCGGCTGCCACGCTGATGGTGAGGCCAAAACGCGCCTCGAGCTCGGAGAGGTGCGCGCGCTTCTGGTTGAGGATGTAAAGCGCCACCGAGGTCCGGGTGTGAACCGTCAAGTGATGGGTTACGCCCTTCAGGAGCTGGTCTTCCAGCGAGCGCAACACGTGAAGCGCGACCGATGCAGGCGCGCGGATGTGGCCGCTGCCCTGGCACACCGGACAGACACTCGTGGTGGATTCGAGAACGCCGGTGCGGATGCGCTGGCGCGACATCTCGAGCAGGCCGAAATGGGAGATACGCCCGACCTGGATGCGGGCGCGGTCGTTCTTCAGCGCGTCTTTCAGCTTGCGCTCGACCGAGCGATTGTTTCGCTTCTCCTCCATGTCGATGAAGTCGATGACGATAAGGCCGGCAAGGTCGCGCAGGCGCAGCTGGCGGGCGACTTCTTCCGCCGCCTCCAGGTTGGTCTGGTGAGCCGTGTCCTCGATGTTGTGCTCGCGGGTCGAGCGGCCCGAATTGACGTCGATGGCAACCAGCGCCTCGGTCTGGTTGATCACGACGTAACCGCCGGAGCGCAACGTCACCTGCGGGGAAAACATCGCGTCGAGCTGCGCTTCGATGCCGGAGCGGGCGAAGAGCGGCTGCTTCTCGCGGTATGGCTGGACGTTCTTGGCATGGCTCGGCATGAGCATGCGCATGAAGTCCTTGGCCTCGCGGTAGGCGTCCTCGCCGGCCACGACGATTTCGTCGATATCCTTGTTGTAGAGGTCGCGGATCGAGCGCTTGATGAGGCTGCCTTCCTCATAGACGAGGGCAGGGGCCGTCGAGCGCAGCGTCAACTCGCGTACGTTCTCCCAGAGGCGGAGCAGGTACTCGAAGTCGCGCTTGACCTCGGCCTTTGTTCGGCTCGCGCCGGCCGTCCTTAGGATGACGCCCATCCCCTCCGGCACCTCAAGGTCGCTCGCCACCTGCTTCAGGCGCTTACGGTCGGTAATGCTCGTGATCTTCCGCGAGATGCCGCCGCCGCGCGCGGTGTTGGGCATCAGTACGGAGTAGCGGCCGGCGAGCGACAGGTATGTCGTCAGCGCCGCGCCCTTGTTGCCGCGCTCTTCCTTCACGACCTGGACCAGCAGGACCTGCCGGCGCTTGATGACTTCCTGGATCTTGTACTGGCGGGCGCGGCCGCGGCGGCGCTCAGGCAGTTCCTCGAGCGCGTCTTCGGCGCCGACCGATTCCACCCGGTCGTCGCTGACCACCTCGACCCCGTTGCCCTCGACCGTTGCCTCGGGCTCGCGCTCGGTCTGCCCGCCGGCTTCGGCCGGCGATTCCCCTTCGGCGGAATCAGTCGGCTGCGGGGCGGCCTCAACCGATTCACCAGACTGTTCTTCAGTCTCGGCGAATGCCGTTTCGCTGACCGACGCACCCGCTTCCGCATCGGCTGGGGCTTCGGCGGCAACCGGATCGGCGGGGGATTGTGCAGCTTCGCCGGTATCCGCATACCCGCCTTCGGCTGCGGCCTTGTCCTCGGCTTCCTGGTTCTCCCGCTCCTCCTCTTCGATCAGCGCCTGCCGGTCGGCGACAGGGATCTGATAATAGTCGGGGTGGATTTCCGAGAATGCGAGGAAACCATGACGGTTTCCGCCGTAGTCGACGAACGCCGCCTGAAGCGATGGCTCGACCCGGGTGACCTTGGCCAGGTAAATGTTTCCGCGAAGCTGCCTGCGGCTGGCGGATTCGAAATCAAATTCTTCGACGCGGCTGCCGCGAAGGACCACAACCCTCGTCTCCTCGGGGTGGGCGGCATCGATGAGCATCTTGTTGGGCATTGCCTGAAATCTCCGCGGCTGCCCGCCGGCGCCCTGCGGCGGACGTCAAGCGCCCGTGCCGCGGTTCCCGGGGAGGAGCCGATTTGTCGTTGAAAGTGAACAAGGAAGGCGTGGGGACCGAGGAATGCGTTCGCGCCAGCGCGTCCGGCGAATGCCGGGACTAGCGTCGCTTGGCAATTTCTGTTCGCTCGGGTCATTTCCAGCGCCGGGAGCCTCTCAGTGAAGTTCCGGAACGAGTACAAGAACCGTCCAGGAGGCGGCGCCGACGGCAGGATGCCCGGCGCCGTCCGGATCTCGAAATCCCGCCCCGGCGACGCCGTAAGGCGGGATCCCGCTTACATTCCCCATCCGCTCCGGCTCGGTGTCGTGGTGCCGGGAGGCCGTTGGGCGACCCGAATTCGCGACCGCCTATCAGGAGGATTGCGGACGGAGGATGAATTCCGTGGCGATGTTGTAGGTGTGGAGGTGAGTCTTTGCAAGGAGGCATTACCGCTCGGCTGGATTTGTCGTTGCCGAGCGGGAATAAGCGGTTAACCGCGCCGGCTACATCGTCTATGAAGCTTCCCGGGAAGGGGCGTTCGAGGAATTTCAGGGCCGCCATGACCGAATCGCGCGCCGGCCGTCTTCTCCTGGGAGCGGGAGCCCTCGCGGTCGTTCTGCTTGCCGGCCCTCCGGCAGCCGCCGAGGACGCGAGTCCACCTGCCTCCGCAACCGCCGAGACGGTGCCGGTGGTCATCGACGCCCGCGTGGTCGGCGACGCGTATCGGTCGCGGTTCGTTGCGGACCTGACCGCAAATGTCGACGTTTCCGTCTTCACCCTCGCGGACCCCTATCGCGTTGTGGTTGACCTGCCGGAGGTGAAGTTCGTGCTCCCCGACAGCACGGGTAGCGACGTGCGCGGCCTGATCTCAGCGTTTAGGTATGGTCTTATCTCACCGGGCAAGTCACGCATCGTGCTCGACATGACCGGCCCCATCGCCATTGACAAAAGCTTCGTGGTCCCGCCGGCGGACGGCCAGCCGGCGCGCCTCGTCATCGACACGGTCCCTACAACCCGGAAAGCATTCCTCGAAAAGGCGACCGCCTACCGGGCTAGCCAGGCTGCGGCGGTCGCCGCCAAGCGCGATCGCGAACTGGTCCCGCGCGAGAAGCCGGCCGGCGGCCGGCTGGTAATTGTTCTCGACCCCGGCCACGGCGGCATCGACATGGGGGCGTTCGGCAAGAACGGGACGGTTGAGAAAGAGGCGGCCCTTGCCTTCGCCAAGGTTCTTGGCAAGCAGCTCACGGATACCGGCCTATATGACGTCTACTATACCCGCGAGGACGACAGCTTCGTCGCGCTTGGGGATCGTGTCGCATTTGCGCGCGCCCACCATGCGGATCTGTTCGTCTCGATCCACGCCAATACATTCTGGTCGGGTAATGTGCGTGGGGCAATCGTCTACACGATTTCCGATCAGGCCTCGGACAAGGTCGCGGCCCAGGTTGCCGAAAGCGAAAACCGGTCGGACATCCTTGCCGGCATCGACATAGACGCGAAGGATTCAGAGGACGTGAAGGACATTCTCGTCGATCTGACCCGCCGTGAAACCCGCAATTTCGGGGTGGTATTCGCCCAGAACCTGGTCGCTCAGCTGAAGGCCAGCAATCGGATGTTCAAGGTCCCGCACCAGGAAGCGGGCTTCAAGGTGCTCGAGGCCCCGGATGTCCCTTCGGCGTTAATCGAGCTTGGCTTCATCTCGAATCCTGACGACGAGAAGCTCTTGAATTCCGACCAGTGGCGGGATGCGACAGCTGCCTCGATCGTCAAGGCGATAGCCGGTTATTTCAAGACCCACGTGGCGGGCGCCTTGCCTTGACCACTCCGTTGCCAAAAGGACACGTGCAGTGTCGAGAACGAGTCTCCGCCCTAGTTTCTCCACAAAACTTGCCGATCTAACCCCGGCGAAATCATCGATATGCTCCGGATTCAAAAGCATGATTTCGACGCGGTCGCTTCGGCGCCGGTGAGCGGCCGAGGAATGCTTACGGTATGATACTGCGAATCATCGGCTACATTTTCGGGGTCGGCTCCTTGTTCTTCTTGGCTGTGGCGACCGGAATAGCTTGGTACGTCTCGAATATCGCGCGCGACTTGCCGGACTATGATTCGCTGGCCAAGTACGAACCGCCGGTGATGACCCGCGTACACGCTGCGGACGGCCAGCTTCTCGCCGAATATGCTCACGAGCGTCGGCTATACCTGCCCATTCAGGCCATACCGGACCGGGTCAAGGCCGCCTTCATCTCGGCCGAGGACAAGAATTTCTACCAGCATGCCGGACTCGACTATTACGGCATCGCGCGCGCCATCTTCCAGAACGTCCAGGCCTACGGCAGCGGTCAGCGCCTCGTCGGCGCTTCAACCATCACGCAACAGGTCGCGAAGAATTTCCTGCTTAACAACACGCAGACCATCGACCGCAAGGTGAAGGAGGCCGTTCTCGCGCTCCGCATCGAGCAGGCGTACAGCAAGGACAAGATTCTCGAGCTTTATCTGAACGAAATCTTCCTTGGCCTCGGCGCCTACGGCGTGGCCGCCGCATCGCTGCAGTATTTCGACAAGTCCGTGCACGAACTGACCCTTGCCGAGACGGCCTACCTCGCTGCCCTGCCGAAGGGTCCGAACAACTACAACCCGTTCCGCTTCCCCGATCGCGCCATCGAACGGCGCAACTGGGTGATCGACCGCATGGTGGAGAACGGGTACGCGACGAAGGATGAAGGCGAAAAAGCCAAGAAGGAACCGCTTGGCGTCAAGACGCGGGCCACCGGGCCGCGTATCTTTGCCGCCGACTATTTCGCCGAGGAGGTCCGTCGCCAGCTGAACGACATGTACGGCGATCAGATGCTGTATGAGGGCGGGCTTTCGGTGCGCACCTCCCTCGATCCCGGACTTCAGGTCCTCGCCCGTCAGGCGCTGATTGATGGCCTGATCAAGTTCGACACCGCGCAGGGCTGGCGCGGACCGGTCTCGCATATCGACGACCTGACCAGCGACTGGGGCGTCCCGCTCGGCGCCGTCTCTGCCCTGTCGGACGTGATCGAGTGGCGGCTCGCCGTCGTGCTGGCGGTCACGGCCAAGGAAGCCTCCATCGGCTTGCAGCCATCCCATGATCCGGGCAGCGGCGCCCTCATGTCCGATCGCGACACCGGCACGATCCCGCTCGATCAGATGAAATGGGCGAGGAAGCTCCAGACCGGAAAGACCGCCAACGGCGCTAATGACATCCTCTCCGTCGGCGATGTCGTTTACGTCGAGAAGGCGGATGCCGGGGATGGCGTCTATCAGCTCCGCCAGGTACCCGAGATCGAGGGTGCGCTGGTCGCGATGGACCCGCACACCGGCCGCGTCCTCGCGATGGCGGGCGGCTTCAGCTACTCGGAAAGCGAGTTCAATCGCGCGACGCAGGCCTACCGGCAGCCGGGTTCGTCTTTCAAGCCGTTCGTTTACTCCGCGGCCCTCGACAACGGCTACACGCCGTCCTCGGTGGTCATGGATGCGCCGATCAGCATCGACCAGCCCGGCCTCGGAACCTGGCAGCCCGAGAATTACGGCAACGACTACCTCGGCCCGTCAACGCTGCGCACCGGCATCGAGCTGTCGCGTAACGTCATGACCGTCCGCCTTGCCCAGGACATGGGCATGCCGCTGGTCGCCGAGTACGCCCGTCGATTCGGCATTTATGACGACATGCTGCCGGTCCTCTCGATGGCGCTTGGCGCCGGCGAGACCACGGTGATGCGGATGGTCGCGGGCTACTCGGTCCTTGATAACGGCGGGCGTCAGATTAAGCCCACGCTCATCGATCGAATCCAGGATCGCTTCGGAAAGACCATCTTCAAGCACGAGGACCGCATCTGCGAAGGCTGCGACGCGCCCACCTGGACGGGGCAAGAGGAGCCTTCAATCGTGGACAACCGCGAGCAGGTGCTCGATCCGATGACGGCCTATCAGATGACCTCGATGCTGCAGGGCGTCGTCCAACGCGGGACCGGTGTTGCGGCGAAAGCCGTGGGTAAGCCCGTGGCGGGTAAGACTGGTACGACCAACGACTACAAGGATGCATGGTTCGTCGGTTACTCGCCCGACCTGGTGGCTGGCGTATATATTGGATACGACAAGCCTCGCGTGCTCGGCCGCGGAGAGACCGGCGGCGCGCTCGCGGCGCCTATCTTCGCGGAATTCATGAAGAATGCCTTGGCCGACAAGCCGGCGGTACCCTTCCGTGTGCCGCCGGGTATGAACTTCTATCCCATCGACCGAAAGACCGGGCTCTCCGCCCAGGCCAATCAACCGGGCGCGATTCTGGAAGCCTTCAAGCCTGGCACCGCACCGCCTGACACCTACTCGATCATTGGCTACACCGATGCCTCGGGGAGACCGCTGACCGTCGCACCCGAGGCCGATCACGCCGTGAGTTCGGGGACGGGTGGCCTGTATTGATGGCGGAACACCAATTCGGGAACGGCGTAACGGACGCGCCCTTCCTTCCAGTCCGGCAAGCCTGATCGCGAACGAGAGGCCAAAGAATGCGGCGACCCCTGATTGCCCTGGCAGCGGCGGTTCTGACGGCCGGGTTGGCCGGCTGCGCTACGACTCCGTCGGAAGGACCGCTGGCCTGGGTCCGGACTGACGGCCAGAGCGGACGGTCGAACCCAGCGCTCGCCGATCAGTTCGCGGCTGACCGGGCGGCGTGCGGGCTGCCTGCCGGCACGAGCGACAATGCGGTGCTGCGCGGCGCGCAAGGGTGCATGGGCAAGCGCGGCTATGCCTTAGTCGCGGCGGACCAGGCTGAAGCGGCCGCCGCCAAATTCCGCGGCGACGCGGCATCCAAGGGCAATTTCACCAGCCATCCAGCCGAGTAGCGCGCTTCGGCCTGTTCGCGATGTCGCCGGCGATGTACATCGCGGCGAGCGTCCCCTATATGCAAGCGCCTTTCCGAGAGATGCCGATGCGTGCCGAAGTCCAGTCCATGGTCGATTCCATCAAGCAGGCGATGAGCCTGCTGAGGAGGCATCTTTGACTGGGATCACGCCAAGGCACGGCTCGACGAACTGAACGCTTCCGCCGAAGACCCCAACCTTTGGGCCTCCACCGAGCGCGCCCAGCGCGTCATGCGCGAGCGTCAGCAGCTCGCCGGCCAGATCGAGGCCGTCGAGCGCATGGAGAAGGACCTCTCCGAGCAGGTCGATCTGATCGAGCTCGGCGAGGCCGAGGGTGATGCCTCGATCGTGGCCGAGGCCGAAGCCGGCCTGAAGAACCTGATGGCCGAGGCCGAGCGCCGCCAGGTTGAGACGATGTTATCCGGCGAGGCCGACAGCAACGACGCCTTCGTCGAGGTGCATGCGGGCGCCGGCGGCACAGAGAGCCAGGACTGGGCCGAGATGCTCATGCGCATGTATTCGCGCTGGGCCGAGCGCAATCGCTACAAGGTCGAGTTCATCGAGGAGCACCCGGGCGAAGAGGCCGGGATAAAGTCGGCGACGCTTCTGATCAAAGGGCCCAATGCCTACGGCTGGCTCAAGACGGAGTCGGGAGTCCACCGCCTCGTGCGAATCTCGCCCTTCGACAGCAACGCACGCCGCCACACGTCATTCGCCAGCGTCTGGGTCTACCCATCGATTGACGACACCATCGATATCGAAATCAACGAGGAGGAAGTGCGCGTCGACACGTATCGCTCGTCCGGCGCCGGCGGGCAGCATGTCAACACCACCGACTCTGCTGTACGCCTGACCCATATCCCGACCGGCATTGTCGTCCAGTGCCAGAGTGAGCGTTCGCAGCACAAGAACCGGGCGACCGCGTGGAAGATGCTCCGCGCCCGGCTTTACGAGGCCGAGCTTGAAAAGCGCGAGGCCGCCGCCGCCGCCGCCTCGGCCTCCAAGACCGAGATCGGCTGGGGTCACCAGATCCGCTCTTACGTCCTGCAGCCCTACCAGTTGGTGAAGGACCTGCGCACCGGCGTCGAAAGCACCAACCCTCAGGAGGTGCTGAACGGCGGGCTCGATCGTTTCATGGAAGCCTCGCTCGCCCAGCGCGTGGGCGGTGGAGCTACCGAAGTCGCCGACCTGCAGTAATCGCGGTCAGGAAGAATAATCAGAGCAAAGGCGCCAGTTCGTTGCCGGCGCGGATGTAGCGCATGGGATCGATGGCGTCGCCGTCGAGCCGGATCTCATAGTGAAGATGCGGTCCGGTCGAACGCCCGGTGTCGCCGGTCCGGCCGAGCAGGCCGCCTTTCGGGACGATCTGACCGACCGTGACCGTGATCGCGCTCATGTGACCATATCGGGTGGTGACCCCGTTGCCGTGGTCGACCTCGACCATGTTCCCGTAGCCTCCGAAATATCCGGCCGAGATGACGGTGCCCGCCGCGGTGGCGCGCACCGGCGAGCCGAGTGGAGCACGGAAATCGATCCCGGGATGCATGGCCGGACGTCCGAAGAACGGGTCCATCCGCGCTCCGAAGCCGCTCGTGATCGCCGCGTCGATCATCGGCCGGTCAAGCGGAAGCTGGCCCGCAAGCCTTCGGATCTGGGTGAACCGTTCAATCTCGCCGTTGATCAGTTCGACTCCGGAACGGAAGGTATCCGGGTCGGCATTGGCCGCGAGCGGGATGAAGGGTCCGCCCACGTCAGATTCGCCACCGTCGCTTCGCGTTCCCTGCGGAACGTCCTGACCAAGCTTCTTCAGAATTTTCGCCACCTTCTGGGTGCGCTTGGCGATGTTGCTGCCGATATCCTCCACGAATGAGACCTGGTCTTCGGCGAGGGCATCGAGCGATGACTCGACCGACCCGATCTTCGCCGTCTCGTCCGATGGGGGGAGGGGATCGGTCGCGGTGCGCAGCATCGCCACCGCCGTCGGCGCCGCTTTGCCGGCTTCGGGAATGGCGCTTCCGGTCTTCATGGGGGCGAATTTGGACAGGGGCTCTGAAACGTCCGGGCGCGGGGTGGGCAGCCACGAGGAAGCGACGTCAGGCGCCGGGGCAGGAGTCGCGGGCGTGACGGTTGCGAGCCCGGCGCGCCGGGCCGCCTGGCTGAGCGAAGCAATAATGTCCTGGCGCGCGTCGAGCGCGGCCTGCCGTCCGAGCAGCCTGTCCATCTTGGAGTCGAAGGCTTCCTGGTTGAGAAGCTGGCGGCTGGTCAGGCGGTCGATGTCCGAGCGCAGGGATGCGATGCGGTCCTCGTAAGCGTGCTGCATCCGTCCCTGGCTGGCTATCGACGCCGCGAGGAGGTCGTCCCGGAAGATCTGATAGCCGGTTGCTATGAGATAGAGGACGCCTAGCAGAAAACCGACGCCGAACACGATCCCGGTCAGCCATGGCCGGATCGTGAACGCCCGAATGTTCTCGCCACGGGCGATGATGATACGCGGAAGGGGTTTTCGGCGGGCAAGGGTGCCGAACGGAACTGAGCTGACAGTCGACATACGCGCTCACCGAGATTGGGAGGGACGCGAGGCGCTAATCGGCTGATTAGAAAGGGTTAAGGTTAATAATTTCTTTGTTCTGGAAAGGTCAGAGGGATCTGGTTGCTGCCAGAACCGCTTCAACATGTCCCTTAACCCGGACCTTGTGCCATGCCCGCGCGATCTTTCCGTCTTTATCGATCAGGAAAGTCGCTCGCTCTACGCCCATGTATTTCTTGCCGAAATTGGTCTTTTCGACCCATAGGCCGTAGGCGTTAATTGCTTTCCTGTCGCTATCCGCCGCCAGGCGAAGCGTCAGTTTGTGCTTCGTTTTGAACTTGTCGTGGGACTTGGCCGTATCGGGCGAAACTCCGATGACAACGGCCCCGGCCGCTTCGAATTCAGGCAGGTGCTTGCTGAAGTCTATCGCCTCGAGGGTGCAGCCGGGGGTGTCATCGGCCGGATAGAAATAGAGCACAACCTTCCTCCCCGCGAGATCCGAGAGCCTGACCCTCCCCCCCTCGTCGGTCGGCAGATCGAACGGAGGTGCACTGAATCCGACCTCGGCTTTCGTCACTTTGCCTTCCTTTCGACGCGATTGAGATGCTTTCAGAGAACATGCTCCCATTGCTTGCGCAAGCGGCCCGCGAGCGTCAATCTCGTGATGTCGGGACAGCGTGGCGACCTTTGCGCGGCGACGTTAGGTCCGATGGGCGTCGTTCCCCATGGAGTCGGCGGTTGGATCGCGGAGGTCACGAGTGGTCGGACCTTCCACTCGTGAAAGGCGTTAACTCCACACCATGGATGTAACGAACGCCCCCCCGACGGTGGCCGATCGCCCCCGACGCTTCGGGCGGCCTTGGCCAGCACCGGTCAGATACGCTCTGCGGGGTGCGGCTCTTCTTTTGATTCTGTGCGTTGTGGTCATCGGTGCTGGGATTGCGATTATCCTGACCGGACCCACGGAAATCGGCTTCATTCGCGACCGGGTTCAGTCGACGCTGCAGAAGAGTCTCGGCAGTGGATATCAGGTAACTGTCGACAAGACCGTTATTGATGTCGATCCGATCCTCGGCCTCGTACTGGAGATCGAAGGGGTCAACGTACGTGACAGCGAACACGGCCTCGTAGCGAGCGCGCCCTCAACGAGGATTGCCATCGACCCGCTGGCGCTGCTTCGCCTGCGTGTCGAGGTGAGCAACATCGAACTGTCCCAGCCCGAAATCTCGCTCGTCCGGGCCTTTGGCGGGGAAGTCTATCTTGGCAATGCAGCGACGGCACACGCGGCTGCCGTTCGGCATCCCATTTCGACACCGGCCGCCGTAGCCGGGGGCACAGATGGCGGCTTCCCTGACCTTGTCGCGGCTCTTCAGATTCTGGACCGGGGCCTTGAGCCGTCCATCGATGCCGCTATCCGGGCGGGTTTCCTCCACTTCAGCGTTGTTGGCGGGACCATCGACATATGGGACGCCGAGCAGTTGCGCCAACGTCGGTTCCCCAGCACGGACCTGACCGCCAGCGTTGAGCCGGAGACCGGAAAGGTGACCGCGAACTTCGCCAGCTCCGGATATGGCGGTCGCTGGACCGCGACCTTCAACCGCGAGATCGACAAGTCCACCGGGGGCCACGTCCTTTCGGGCCTGTTCTCACAGTTGACCATCGCCGACCTTTTCCCCGCCCTTGGCGACGATCGGGCCGGCAACCTCTCGACCGATATCCCGCTTTACGGGCGTGGAACGATTCGCTACGCGGCCAACGGCGATGTCGAAGATGCGTCGGTCCGCCTTGATCTGGGCGCCGGCACTATCAAGTTCGGCGACTATCGCGAATCCCTGCTCCTCGACGAAGCGACCGTGAAACTCCGGTGGGACATAGCCAACAAGGTAGTCCTTATCGACCCGTCGCCATTCAGCTTCGGCCGAACGCAGGGTGTAGTCACCGGATGGATACGCCCGGAGGGCCAACCCGGGGACCGGCGCTATTCATTCCAGATCCAGGCGCCGGGCATGATCCTTGCCCCGTCGGACACGAATGCGCCGGCTCTGGTTGCCGAGCGCGTTGGCGTGTCCGGTTCGGTCGACCTCAAAGCCAGGCTGATAACCATCGCGAATGCCGTCATCCAGAGCGGAGACGCCGCGATCAACGCGGCCGGCACGATTGGCTACGCCGATGGACAAGGTATCGCGGCGCTGGCCGCCAACGCCTCGCCGATGCAGATATCGGCGTTCAAGCAGATGTGGATTCCGTTCATCGCGCCCGGAGCGCGGCGGTGGGTTATAGATCACATCGAGAGCGGTCGCCTCGCGGAAGCGAAGTTTACCGCGGCAGTGCCGACGACGATGCTCTTTTCGCGTCAGCCGAAGGAGCTTTCGGCCGACCAGCTTCGCCTCGATCTCCGGCTTGAGGACGTGACGTTGACCACTTACGGCGACCTTCCGCCGGTTCACCACGCGTCCGGTAATGCGGTGCTCGCCGGGACGACGTTCGGGGTCGACGTGGATGAGGGCGCCGAGGTGCAGGTACCCTCCGGCGCGACGGTCGAGGTCACCGCGGGCGCGTTTGCGATCGGCAACGTCTTCGATCGCCCGGGCGAGGGCAACATCGCGGTTCAGTTAAGCGGCGATGCGGCGGCCATCGGAGAAATCGCCGACGCAAAGCCGTTCCTCGCTCTCACCCGCCGCGATGTCGCGCCGGCGGACCTCTCGGGCACGGCCGATGTCTCGGTATCCGTGAATTTGCCGCTCGCCCGCAATATCTCGGAAGCGGATGTCGACTGGAAGGTCTCGATAAACGCCACCAATCTCGCCAGCAAATCGCCGGTCGAAGGTCGCACGTTCAGTGAGGCCAACGTCGGTATCGTCGTCACGCCGGACGACGTGAGCGTCACTGGCAAGGCAAAGATCGACGGCGTGCCGGCCGACGTCCGCTTTTCCCAGCCGCTGTCGAAGGCCGGCGCCGCGGTTGGGTCCGGAGCGCGCTATGTTCGCTTTACGCTCGATGAGGCTGCCCGGAAGCGCCTCGGCTTCGGCCTCGACGAAATCCTCGGCGGCACCGTCGGTGCGATACTCAGCGGCGTCAAGGACGGCGGCAAGGGCGAGCACTACGAGCTCGACCTGAAGCGCGCCCGGCTGGTTATGCCGGGTTTGGGCTGGTCGAAAGGGGTCGGGGTTCCGGCCCAGTTGAGCTTCGATATGCGCCCGGTGCCGGGCGGCTTCGCCGTCGACAACCTCATGATGACGGGATCCGGGTTCGGCTTGACCGGGAGCGCCAAGCTCGACTCGAACTACGGGCTTGTCTCGGCGGATATCGACAATTTCGCGCTTAGGCCAGGAGACGATGCTGCCTTTACGCTGGCGCGAACCAAGACGGGTTACACGATCGCTGCGCGGGGAGCCGCGTTCGATCTCCGGGGATTTTTCACCTATGTGCGGAACGGGTCTGCGGCCGTCGGCACTTCGCCGGACCTCGCGATCGATGCGCACATCGACAAGGTAACGGGTTTCAACCAGGAGGTCATAACCGGCGGCAAGCTCAGCCTCGTTTCGATCAACGGCGACGTTCAGAAGGTCGTCTTTTCCGGGTCGCTCGGCGGGAGCCTCATCTCGGTGAACTATCGCGACACCGACGCCGGCGCGTCGCTGACGGCAACCAGCAGCGACGCCGGCAGCGTGCTGCGCTTCATCGACCTTTATCCCCGTGCCGAGGGCGGCACCCTGAGTATTTCGGCGGAACGCCAGGGACCGTCGGGTCCATTGGCCGGGACGCTGGAAGTTCGCGATTTCGACATCACGAACGAACCGGCGCTGCAGAAATTGCTTTCGACGCCCGTTGCAAAGAACGTTGTCGTCAAGGGCAACGCGGCCAGCGTTCACTTCACGCGGCTCTTTGCCAACTTCCGCCAGGGCGGGCAGACCCTAACCATTGACGATGCCGTGCTCAGGAGCAACGACGCCGGAGCCACCTTCAACGGACATTTCGATTTTGGCGCCTCGCGCATGCAGGTGAACGGGACCTACCTGCCGGCTTATGGCTTCAACAACGCCTTTAGCCGCGTGCCGCTCATCGGCCTCGTGTTGAGCGGTGGGATGCAGGAGGGGCTGTTCGGCGTGACCTTCCGGCTCGACGGGTCGATTGACTCGCCAAGGGTCTATTTCAACCCGCTATCCGCCGTGGCCCCCGGCATCTTCCGGAAGATATTCGAGTTCCGTTAGGGCTCGGCGAGGCACCTAGCCTGCCTTGACCAGAACGTGCCTCTTCCGGCCAAGCGAGAGCTTGATAGCGCCCGCCACGAGATCGGCGTCGAACACGGTGGCGCGTTCGTCGGTGACCGCGGCATCGTTCAAGCGCAGACCGCCGCCCTTGATCTGCCGGCGCGCCTCGCCGTTCGAAGCGACCAGTCCGGCGCGCACGAACAGACCTAAGAGTCCTATGCCAGCGGCCAGTTCCGCAGCGGGCACCAGAATGGTCGGTAGTGCATCGGCGGATTCGCCGTCGTCAAAGGTGCGTCGCGCCGCTTCGGCCGCCTCGGAGGCAGCCGCCTCACCATGAAGGAGTGCCGTCGCCGCGCTGGCCAGCACCTTCTTTGCCTCGTTGATCTCGGCGCCGCCGAGTGCCCCGAGCCGGGCAATCTCGGTGAGCGGCAATTCGGTGAACAGCTTCAGGAAACGCGTGACGTCGCCGTCCTCGGTGTTTCGCCAGAATTGCCAGTACTGATAGGGCGAGACCATGTCGGCGTTCAGCCAGACCGCGCCCGCCGCGGTCTTGCCCATCTTGGCGCCGGAAGAAGTCGTGATCAGCGGGGAGGTGAACGCGAACAGCTCGACATCGCAGATCTTCCGGCTGAGGTCGATGCCGGAAATGATGTTCCCCCACTGGTCCGAGCCGCCGAGCTGTAGCCGGCAGCCTGTCCGCCGGAAGAGCTCTACGAAATCGTACCCCTGCAGGACCATGTAGTTGAATTCGAGGAAAGACAGGTGCTGCTCGCGGTCGAGACGAAGCTTCACCGAATCCCTCTGGATCATCTGGTTGACCGAGATGTGGCTGCCGACTTCGCGCAGGAACTCAACGTAGTTGAGGGCGAGGAGCCAATCGGCGTTATCGATCATCAGGGCATCGGCCTTGCCGTCGCCGAAGGTCATGAACCGGGTAAAGACGTTCTTGATGCCGTCCTTGTTGGACTCAATCTCCGCTCCGGAGAGAATCTTGCGGCTTTCATCCTTGCCGGTCGGATCGCCTACGCGCGTCGTGCCGCCGCCCATCAGCGCGATCGGCCGGTGACCGGTTTTCTGCATCCAGCGCAGCATCATGATCTGGACGAGGCTGCCGACGTGGAGGCTCGGCGCCGTACAATCGAAACCGATGTAGCCGGTTACGACCTCGCTCGCGGCTAGCGCATCAAGGGCCTCGGCGTTGGAGCACTGGTGCATGAAGCCGCGTTCGGCGAGCACCCTCATCATTTCGGACTTGAACGGTTTCATGGCGGCGGTAACCCTGAGCTTGGCGGGCGGTGTCTAGCAGGGATTCACCCGCGAATACACGCCGGATCAGTGGGGCACCGATGCGCGTCACCACCAGCCCATTCTCAAGCCAGCGGGCGGGCCGCCAATGCTGACCGTTATCGGCCTGATGAGTGGCACATCAATGGATGGCGTCGACGCTGCGGTCCTTGAGACCGACGGCGAGGTGATTGCCGGGTTCGGCCCGACTCTGTTTCGAGCGTACACCGACGCCGAACGCGACTTGCTGCGCCTGGCCGTGTCCGCGGCGAGAGACGTGACAGACCGCAGCGCTCGCCCCGGCGTGCTCGCCGAGGCGGAGGGGATTGTCACCATTGCCCATGCCGAGGCGGTGGAGCGACTGTTGGCTGGCCGAAAGCTGAAGGCCGACCTTGTCGGGTTCCATGGCCAGACCGTGCTCCATGCTCCCGCACGCCGCCTGACGATACAGATTGGTGACGCAGCGTCGCTGGCGAAACGCCTCGCACTCCCGGTTGTGCATGATTTCCGTGCCGCCGATGTGGCAGCCGGAGGGGAAGGCGCGCCTTTCGTTCCGGTCTATCACCGGGCTCTGGTCCGCCGAAATGGACTGGCCGGTGACGTCGCCGTGGTGAACATCGGAGGTGTCGCCAACCTGACCCGTATCGGCGCCGACGGGTCTATCAGAGCCGGAGACACCGGCCCGGGAAACGCGCTAATCGATGACTTCGTGCGCTCGCGTACCGGCGCGCCCTTCGACCGCGACGGCGCGATGGCATCCCGAGGGGCGGTGAATGCCGTCGCTCTGGCGACGCTCCTGGCGGACCCCTGGTTCGACCGGCCTATTCCGAAGTCACTGGACCGGAACGCCTTTTCCGCCGCAGCGGTGGCCGAGCTTTCGACCGACGAGGGCGCAGCTACGCTCGCCGCATTCACTGCCACAACGATTGCGAGGGCAGTGCAGGCCAGCGGCGGCGCCGAACGGATCGTTGTCGCGGGAGGTGGGGCACACAATCCGGTCATTTGCCGAGTGCTTGGCAAAATAGCGGCCGTCCCGGTGGTCACCGCGGCGGATCTCGGCTGGTCGATCGATTTCCTGGAAGCGCAGGCGTTTGCTTATTTGGCCGCCCGCAGCCTCGCCGGATTGCCGTTGAGTTACCCCGAGACCACCGGCGTTCCCCGGCCAATGCCGGGCGGGGTGCTCGCGTCGTTTTGACTCATTTGTTGAAGATTACCGCCGCAAGTCATTGATCCGCCGCGCTTGCGTGGCATGTTGCATTTGCCGGCCCGAAACCGAAGAGGCGATCACCCAATGCTCGAATCGATGGAGATCGCGATACTCATCGCTTCGGCGCTGATTATCGTCGCGGTCTTCACCAGCCTCATAAGTTTCCGTTTTGGAGCGCCGTTGCTCCTGGTTTTCCTCGTCGTCGGTCTCCTTGCCGGCGAGGACGGGATCGGCGGAATCCATTTCGACAATAGCGGGGCCGCCTTCTTCATCGGTTCGATCGCACTGGCATTGATCCTGTTCGATTCCGGCTTCGAGACGCGGATGTCGACGCTCCGCATCGCTGCTCTGCCGGCGATCACCCTGGCCACCGCCGGTGTGGTTCTCACGGCGTGCATCGTCGCTGTGGCGGCGCAGGTCTTGTTTGGGGTCTCATGGCTGAACGCTCTGCTCATCGGCGCCATCGTCGGGCCGACAGACGCGGCGGCCGTTTTCTTCCTGCTCCGCGTTGGCGGCATAAACCTCCGCGACCGGCTGCGATCGACGCTGGAGGTGGAATCGGCGCTGAACGATCCGATCGCGATTCTTCTGACCTTGTCGCTTGTCGGTGTGATGGTGAGCGGCAGCGAGACGTCGGGACTGCTGGCCAGTCTCGCCAGCGACTTCTTGTTGCAGTCGCTGATCGGCACGGTCGTCGGCGTCGCCGGCGGCTACGCCATCGTTCAGATTCTCAACCGTACGAACTTCGAGCCGGCGCTCTATCCCATATTGGTGATCGCGCTGGCCCTGGCCATCTGGGCGATCAGCGGAATGCTCGGCGGCAGCGGCTTCGTTGCCGCCTATGTGGCAGGCCTGATCGCGGGCAATGCGCGCATGCGCCACACCGGGTCGCTGCGGAGGTTCCAGCAGGGCACGACCTGGCTTAGCCAGATCGCCATGTTCCTCACGCTGGGGCTGTTGGCGACCCCGTCGCAGTTTGGCAAGGTCGCCGTCCCCGCCGTCATTCTGGCGCTGTTCCTGACCTTCGTGGCGCGACCGGTGGCGGTCTGGGTCTGCCTGCTCCCGTTCCGCTTCAATCGTCGCGAGATGGCATTCGTTTCCTGGGTTGGCCTGAGGGGCGCGGTCTCGATCCTCCTCGGCATAGTTCCGATCATCGGCGGACTTCCCGATGCACAGGCGATCTTCAACACGGCCTTTATTGTGGTGCTGGTGTCGCTCCTCCTGCAGGGCTGGACGATCCGTCCGATGGCCGACTACCTCGACCTGGTCGTTCCCCAGCGGCACAGCTTCGTGGATCGCTTCGAACTGGAATTGCCGGGCCGCGGCGATTACGAGGTGGTCAGCTATGTCATCCATCCGGCAAGCCCGGTAGCGAATGGCCAGCGTATTCCGCGCTGGGCGCGGCCCTCCCTGTTCATTCGCGACGGCCGCTCCCTCCGCCCGCACAGCGCCGGGCGCCCGAAGCCGGGCGATCAGGTCTACGTCATAACGACCCCCAACTACGTGGGACTGCTCGACCGGCTTTTCGGGGATCCGGGCCAGCGCGCCGACGACCCGCGCCTCTTCGGCGAATTCGTCATCGAGCCGGACATCCGGATGGTTGATCTTGCCGGGGCTTATGGCATCACCGTCCGGCCGGGCGATGGAGAGGTAACCGTTGCCGAGGCTCTTCGCCGCGACCTCGCCGGCGATATCGAAGCAGGCGATCGCGTGGCCTACGGCCCGGTGGACCTCATCGTGCGAAAGGTCAGTGACGAGCACGTTATCGAGGAGGTCGGACTGGCACTCGAGCACGAGCACCGCGCGCGGCCGAACCTGCCCATCTTCCAGAGCCGTAGGGAGATCGCGGAGATGATACGGCGATGGTTGGGCCGGAGATCGCGCAGGCCGGCGGCGCAACCCGCAGCGGAGGCGACTCCGCCAGCCGATCAGAAAGTGCCGGCGACAGCGCCAACGGATCCTGATTTGTCGATTGAGGCCGCGCCGACCGGTGTCGCAGCGCCGGCAAAACCGCCGGAAGCGTAGCCGTCGGAAGTCAGGCCGCGTTGTCCATCGCCAGCCGCCGGTCGACGTAGGCGTTGCAGGTCGCCATCAATTCGTCGAAGCCCGGCTCGAAGAAATGGTTTGCGCCGTGGACGATGGTCTGGTCGATCTTGATCCCCTTCTGCGACTTCAGCTTGTCGACCAGTGCCTGAACGTCCTTTTGCGGGACGACCTTGTCGGCGTCGCCGTGAATGATCAGTCCGGAAGACGGGCAGGGGGCAAGGAACGTGAAGTCGTGAAGGTTGGCCGGGGGAGCGATCGAGATGAAGCCCTCGATTTCCGGACGACGCATCAGGAGCTGCATCCCGATCCAGGCGCCAAAGGAGAAGCCGGCGACCCAGCAGCTGCGCGCATCCGGGTGCATCGACTGGACCCAATCGAGCGCCGCGGCGGCGTCGGAGAGCTCGCCCGAGCCGTGATCGAACTCACCCTGGCTGCGGCCCACCCCGCGGAAGTTGAAGCGAAGTACGGCGAAGCCCCGCTTCGCGAACATGTAGAACAGCTGGTAGACGATCTGGTTGTTCATCGTGCCGCCGAACTGGGGATGCGGGTGCAGGATGATCGCGATCGGGCCGTTCTTCTGCTTGGCGGGCTGAAAGCGGCCCTCGAGGCGGCCGGCGGGTCCGGTGAAAATAACTTCGGGCATGGGATCTCTTGGTTCGGGGGACGCGGAAAAACCGTCGCGATCGCTTCGCGCCAGTTCGTCTCCGATTCCTCGTGTTCGGGCCTTCGGTGGCGCCGCACTCTGCCAAGCGGCCGTTGGCCGCACTCATATCACGATGCAGGGGGGCAAATTCAAGGATTAAGCGAGGGGCCCGGCCGCCGCCGGGTCCCCCTGGCGACGATGCCTACATGGCAACCTTGCGGTTCTCGCCGACCTTTGGCCTGGAGCCGGTCACCGCCGCGGCGAGCATCGCGACATAGGCAACGACTTTACGCGGGCTGTCCCAGAACTCTGCCGAACGTGGGGTGAGGGTCAGTACGCGGATGTCCGGATCGTCCGGGGTGTCCCACCAGGCTTTGACGAACGGCGACCACAATTCGCGGATTTTCTGGCGGTCGTTCGCCACCGTGGCAGTCGCGGCCACTGCCACGTAGCTCGTGCCGCCACCGACCGTCAGCGAAACGTTGGGATCTATCTCAATTTCGTCGGCCTTGTGGGTCCTGGCGTCTGTAAGCAGGTAGATCGCATCCTCGGCGCGTTTGGGGGTGATGCCCATCGGACGTGTCCGCAGTTCTTCGCCATCCTGCGTGGTGAGGAGGCCGATCGACTCTTTTTCGATGAACTCCCACACCCTGTCGAGGTCACTCTTGGCCATTGGTTGCTCCATTTGTCTGGCTGAACCAGGGGGAGAACGAGGATGGGAGCCCAGCGTTCCAGGTTGCATGCCGTCCGGCGCGGGCATTGAATGGACCAATGCGACAACGGGGAACGCCGATGAAATCGATCTTCCTTTCGTGGCAGGCATGGGCGGGCCTGTCAGCGGTCTTCGCGGCCCTGACGGCGATCTTTGCCAAGGTCGGCGTCGAGAACATCAATTCGGACTTCGCGACCTTCATCCGGACGCTGGTGATTCTCCTTGTTGTGACAGGAATCCTTGTCGCCACCGGACAATTCCAGGCGCCCGGATCGATCTCCAGCCGGACCTACTTCTTCCTCGTGCTGTCCGGCCTTGCGACGGGCGCCTCCTGGCTCTGCTACTTCCGGGCACTGAAGATCGGAAACGCTGCCCAGGTCGCCCCAATCGACAAATTGAGCGTGGTCCTCGTAGCGCTGTTCGCGGTGCTCTTCCTCGGCGAGAAACTGTCCGGCCTTAACTGGATCGGGATAGTATTCATCGGCGCCGGGGCCATATTTGTCGCACTGTGATACGGCAATTAAGGACCTCGGCATGATGGCGGCAGCGAGAACGGTGCGGCCAGCGGAGTTCGCGGCCGATCGGCTGGTGCATGTGGTCGGACTCGTCGCGGCCGGGGTAGGCGTATTGGTCCTCGCCGTCCTTGCGGCGACCGGTGGTCGGCCGATCGATCTGATCCCGGTTTCCGCTTACGCCATGGGGCTTTTGGCGATGCTGGGCTTTTCCGCCGCCTACAACATCGCGCGGCGGAGCCGTCACCGCGATCTCCTCCGTCGTTTCGATCATGCGGCAATCTTCGCCATGATCGCGGGCACCTACACACCGTTCACCACCCTGGCGCTTTCCGGCTCCTGGGCGATCGGGATGACCATCCTCGTGTGGACCATCGCTGGCCTTGGCATCGCGCTGAAGCTGATCCTGCCGCAACGACGCTGGGAGGGACTGTCGGTCGCTCTCTACCTCGTCTTTGGCTGGATCGTCCTTATCGCCGTGGGGCCGCTATCAAGAGCGGTGGATACTTCGGTCCTGGTACTCCTCGGAGCGGGCGGCGTGGTCTATTCGCTTGGCGTCATCTTCCACGGCTGGGGACGATTGCCGTTCCAGAATGCCATCTGGCATGGCTTTGTTCTCGCCGCGGCGGCAATCCACTACGCCGCGATTTGCGCGCTGGTCACCGCGAACGGCTGACTCGGTTCATTTGCTTTCGCCTGGAAAGCGTGGTGTGAGATTCCATGGCCCGGCTCTATCTCGACTACAACGCTACGGCGCCGCTGCGCCCGGAAGCCCGCGCCGCCATGATCGAGGCACTCGACTCCGTCGGCAACGCGTCCTCGGTCCACGCCGAGGGCCGCGATGCGCGCAAACGCGTTGAACTCGCGCGGGCCATGGTCGCGCGTCTCGTCGGCGGCGACGCCAGGCTGGTGACGTTCACCAGCGGTGGGACCGAGGCCAACGCAACGGTGCTAACCCACGACTGGACGTTCAAGGGCAAGCCGCATCGCGCGAATTTTCTGCTCGTCAGCGCGACCGAGCACATGTCGGTTCTGGCCGGAGGCCGGTTCACGCCGGAGAAGATCAGACAAATTCCGGTCGACAGGAACGGGATCGTCCGGCTGGACGCGCTCCGCCGCGTACTGGAGGGACTGGCGGTCGAGGAGGCGCGTCCGCTTGTCTCGGTCATGCTCGCCAACAATGAAACCGGGGTCATCCAGCCGGTAGCCGAGGTCGCGCGCATCGCCCACGAGGCCGGCGCCATCGTTCACACCGATGCGGTTCAGGCGGCGGGGCGCATTCCGATCGATGTTGCTGCCCTCGGGGTCGATGTCATCACCCTGTCGGCCCATAAGATCGGCGGTCCGCAGGGTGCGGGGGCAATCGTCCGGGCGAGCGAGGAACTGGCCTTTGCGCCTTTGGTTACCGGGGGCGGGCAGGAAAAGCGCTTGCGCGGCGGCACCGAAAACGTAGCCGCGATTGCGGGTTTTGGAGCGTCGGCGGAAGCCGCGATCATCGATTTGGGAAAGACCGCGACGCTAGCAGCCTGGCGCGACGAACTTGCGGGAGTCGTCCGGGCAGGGGCCAGCAAGGCGGTGGTCTTCGGAGACGAAACGTCCCGGTTGCCGCAGACGCTGTGCGTCGGCATCGAGGGAATCTCCGCGGAAACACTGGTTATCGCCCTTGATCTGGCGGGAGTGGCGGTGTCTTCAGGCTCTGCCTGCTCGTCCGGCAAGGTTGCGCCTAGCCACGTACTCGCCGCCATGGGGGTACCGCCTGCGCTGGCGAAGGGCGCCATCCGCTTGAGTTTGGGGTGGGATTCCAGGGAATCCGACTTACATTTGTTCTCAACTGCGTGGCGCCATGTGCTAAAGCACGTCGCGTCGGGAAGTATCCAGGCGGCCTAGCGGCTGCCCCAACCCGCGGTCCTTGAAACCGCTGTGGATGGAGCCAAAAATGCCAGCCGTTCGCGAGACGGTCGATCAGGTTCGCCAGATCGACGTCGATCAGTACAAATATGGTTTCGTAACGGACATCGCGTCCGACAAGGCCCCGAAGGGGCTGAGCGAAGACACCGTCCGCTTCATCTCGGCGAAGAAGAACGAGCCGGCCTGGCTTCTCGAATGGCGCCTCGCCGCCTATCGCCGCTGGCTGACCATGGCGGAGCCGACGTGGGCCCGCGTCCACTACCCGAAGATCGACTTCCAGGACATCTACTACTACAGCGCACCGAAATCGACGAAGGGGCCGAAGAGCCTCGACGAGGTCGACCCAGAGCTCTTGAAGACATACGAGAAGCTGGGAATTCCTCTCCGCGAGCGCGAACTGCTGCTGGGCGTCCAGGGTGCCAACGTCGCCGTCGACGCGGTATTCGATTCCGTCTCCGTGGTGACGACCTTCAAGGAAGAGCTGAAGAAGGCCGGCGTAATCTTCGGCTCGATCTCGGAGGCGGTGCGCGACCATCCTGAGATCGTCAGGAAATACCTCGGCTCGGTCGTTCCGGTGACCGACAACTATTATGCCACGCTCAACTCAGCGGTCTTTTCCGACGGATCGTTCGTTTACATTCCGGAGGGCGTGCGCTGCCCGATGGAGCTTTCCACCTATTTCCGCATCAACGAACGGAATACCGGGCAGTTCGAGCGCACGCTGAACATTGCGGAGAAAGGCGCCTACGTCTCGTACCTCGAGGGCTGCACGGCGCCCATGCGCGACGAGAACCAGCTCCACGCCGCGGTGGTTGAACTGATCGCTCTCGACGACGCCGAGATCAAGTATTCGACCGTACAGAACTGGTACCCGGGCGACGCCAACGGCAAGGGCGGCATCTACAATTTCGTCACCAAGCGCGGCGACTGCCGCGGCGCGCGGTCGAAGATTTCGTGGACGCAGGTCGAAACCGGCTCGGCCATCACCTGGAAGTATCCGAGCGTCATCCTGCGCGGCGACGATTCATCCGGCGAATTCTATTCGATCGCGGTTTCGAACGGTTACCAGCAGGTCGATTCCGGCACCAAGATGACCCACCTCGGCAAGAACACGAAGAGCCGGATCATTTCTAAGGGCATTGCCGCCGGGCATTCCGACAACACCTATCGCGGGCTGGTCACCAGCCACCGCAAGGCCACGGGCGCCCGCAACTACACGAACTGCGATTCGCTTCTCATCGGCGACAAGTGCGGGGCCCACACGATCCCGTACATCGAGGCGAAGAACTCGTCGGTCAACTTCGAGCATGAGGCGACCACCTCGAAGATTTCCGACGACCAGCTCTTCTACTGCAAGAGCCGGGGCCTCGGTACCGAGGAGGCCGTAGCGCTGATCGTCAACGGCTTCGTCAAGGACGTCATCCAGCATCTGCCGATGGAATTCGCCATCGAGGCGCAGAAGCTGATCAGCATCTCCCTGGAGGGGAGCGTCGGGTGAGCCGCAGGGTCCGGTTAGGCCGCGTGAGGTACCACTGCGCCCTTGCATCGCGCGACATGCTCTTCCGCAGCCACGCGCTCATCCGCCACATCGACTACTGAGGAATGGAATGGCCGAGAAGCGGAAGCCTGTGGTCAATGTCGTCGACGTGCCCCTCAATGACCGCAACCACGGCAAGTCGTTCGCCTCGAAGTATGGGCGAGCCGGTCCTGCTCTGGGTCTGTCGTCGCTCGGCTGCTCGGTCACCGTCGTGCCGCCCGGGAAGCGGGCGTTTCCGTTCCACCGACACCATGTGATCGAGGAAGTATTCTATATCCTTTCGGGCGAGGGCCAGTACCGGTATGGCGCCGAGACCATCCCGGTGAAGACCGGCGACATCGTTGGCGCGCCGGCGGGCGGGGAGGCCCATCAGCTCGTCAATACCGGCAAGAGCGACTTGCTTTATCTCGGCGTTTCCACGGTCGGTGGCGTCGATGTCGTCGAGTACCCCGACAGCGGCAAGATTGCGCTCGCCGCCGGAATCAAGAACGCCGACTTCCGCACCGCCACCTATGCCGGCGTTGGCCGCCTGGAGAAAGCGGACTACTGGGAAGGCGAAGAGTAACCCAATGAACAGAGTGCAAGGGCATGCTTGAAATCGAAAACCTGCACGTCTCGGTCGGCGATCGCGAAATTCTCCGCGGGCTGGACCTGAAGGTTGGTGGAGGTGAAGTCCACGCGATCATGGGGCCGAACGGATCCGGCAAGTCGACGCTGGCTTATGTGCTCGCCGGCCGCCCCGACTACACCGTCACGGCCGGGTCGATCCGCTTCAAGGGCGAGGATCTGCTGGCGCTGGAGCCTGACGAGAGGGCGGCAGCCGGCGTCTTCCTTGCGTTTCAATATCCGCTCGAAATCCCGGGCGTGGCGACCATGACCTTCCTGAAGGCGGCGCTGAACGCCCAGCGCAAGAAACAGGGGCTTGGCGAGATGTCGACCCCCGATTTCATTCGCAAGGTGAAGGAGGTCTCCGATCGGCTGAACGTCACGCAGGAGATGCTCCGTCGCCCGTTGAACGTCGGGTTCTCCGGCGGTGAAAAGAAGCGGAACGAGATCCTGCAAATGGCGCTGCTTGCGCCGGCGCTCTGCGTCCTCGACGAGACCGACTCCGGTCTCGACATCGATGCCCTGCGGCTGGTTGCCGACGGCGTCAATCACCTGCGTTCGCCCGAACGGTCGATGCTGGTCATCACGCACTACCAGCGCCTCCTCGACTACATCGTTCCCGACATCGTCCACGTGATGACCGCGGGGAAGATTGTCCGCTCGGGTGGCAAGGAGTTGGCGCTGGAACTGGAGGAGAGGGGCTACGCCGAGTTTGCCGGCGCGGCCGCCTGAACTCGATGAACGCAGAACTCCGCATCCTGCACACCAAGGCCGAGGAAGAGCTGGCGGCGATGTTTCGCGCCGAGCGCACCCGCGCGCCTGCCGGCCAGGGCTCGTGGCGGGATGATGCGTTCGCACGGTTTGAGCGTGCCGGACTGCCGCATCGTCGCGTCGAATCATGGAAATACACCGACCTCCGGGCTCTCCTGCGCTCGGTCCCACCGCTGGCGCGCGAGCCATCGCATGAGCGGCTCAAGGATTTCCTGCTGCGCGACCGCCTTCCCGGTCTCGATCGCGCACGCATTGTGGTGGTGAACGGAGTTTTTCGCGCCGACTTTTCGGACCTGTCCGAGGTTGACGGGATCATCATCAGCTCCCTTGCCGAGGTCATCGCTTCCGAGCCCGATCGCATTGGCCGCCTGTTTGCCGGCAACGCCGACTCTGTCGTGGCATTGAACGCGGCGTTGGCCGCGGGTGGTGTCGTCGTGAGCGTCTCGAGAGATGCCAGGCCGGCGCTACCGATCGAGATTGCCCATTTCGCCACGCTCGATCAGCCGGCATCGGTGTTCAGCCGCGACCTCATCGAGGTTGGCGAGAATGCCTCCGTTCGCTTTGTCGACACCTATTTCGGTCCGGCGGGTATGGCCTATCAGGTCAATGCGGCTACCGAACTGGACGTCGGGCAGGGGGCCAACGTGACGTGGGCGCGCCTGCAGGGCGAAGGCTCCGATGCTGTCCACCTTGGCAGCCTCGGGGCAAGCGTCGGCGCGGATGCCACGCTCACCCACCTGATCGTCAGCGCCGGGGCGAGCCTGTCGCGCTGGCAGGGATTTGTCACCGTCGCTGGCCGTGGCGCGCACGTCGGCTTTTACGGAGCGAACATGTTGGCCGGCCGCGAACACGGCGATCTTGCCCTGGTGGTGAACCACGCCGAGGGCTATTCGCAAAGCCGCGAACTGTTCAAGAACGTCGTCGACGGCGATGCCGTGGGTGCCTTCCAGGGCCGCATCGTGGTCGAACCTGGCGCGCAGAAGACCGATGCGAAGATGATGGCGCAGGCGCTCCTTCTCTCGGACCACGCACAGTTCGCTTCGAAGCCTGAACTGGAGATCTTCGCTGACGACGTCCAGTGCGGTCATGGCGCAACGGCCGGGCGCATCGACGAAGCGTTGCTTTTCTACCTGATGGCGCGAGGCATTCCGCGCAGCGAAGCCGAGCGGCTGCTGATCGAGGCCTTTCTCGCCGACGCGATCGATGCGGTCGGCGATGAGGCGATTGCGTCCGCCCTGAAGGGGCCGGTGGCGGCATGGCTGGCCAGGCGGGGAGGGGCGCAATGAACGCCCCCGCCCGGCTCGCACCCTACGACGTCGATCTGATCCGCAAGGATTTCCCGATCCTTTCGCGGGAGATCTATGGCAAGCCGCTGGTCTATCTCGACAACGGGGCCTCCGCCCAGAAGCCGCAGGCGATGATCGACGCCGTGACCCACGCCTATGCGTCGGAATACGCCAACGTTCATCGCGGCCTCCATTTTCTCTCGAACGCGGCGACCGAGAAGTACGAGGAAGCGCGCGAGATCGTCCGCCGTTTCCTCAATGCCGGGCATACCGACGAAATCCTCTTCACGCGCAATTCGACCGAGGCGATCAACCTCGTTGCGTCCTCGTTTGGAGCCGATTTCGTTGCCGGCGACGAGATCGTCCTCTCGATCATGGAGCACCACTCCAACATCGTGCCCTGGCATTTCCTTCGGGAGCGGAAGGGGGCCGTGATCAAATGGGCGCCGGTTGCCGACGATGGCACGTTCCTGCTCGATGAATTCGAGAAGCTGCTGACCGCGCGGACGAAGATCGTCGCCATAACCCACATGTCGAACGTCCTCGGCACCGTGGTGCCGATCCGCGAGGTCGTCCGTCTGGCCCATGCCCGCGGCATCGCGGTTCTGGTTGATGGCAGCCAGGCGGCGGTTCATCTACCGGTCGACGTGCGCGACCTCGACTGCGACTTCTATTGCTTCACCGGGCACAAGCTTTATGGGCCTACCGGTATCGGCGTCCTCTACGGCAAGCGCGAGCGTCTGAACGCCATGCCGCCGTACATGGGTGGCGGCGAGATGATCCGGGATGTGACCGAGGACATGGTTACCTATGCGGAGCCGCCGCACCGCTTCGAAGCCGGCACTCCGCCGATAGTTCAGGCCATCGGCCTCGGCGCGGCGCTGATCTACGTCGAGGGCATCGGCCGCGAGCGCATCGCCGCCCATGAGGCGTCGCTCCGCGACTATGCCCACGAGCGGCTGTCGAGCATCAACA
Organism: Hyphomicrobiales bacterium; assembly: GCA_038323025.1. Lineage (GTDB taxonomy): Bacteria > Pseudomonadota > Alphaproteobacteria > Rhizobiales > Kaistiaceae > JAFKKF01. The sequence continues at coordinate 542 of JBBQGL010000016.1, read as the reverse complement.
GCCTCAGGGTCTACGGGACCGCCAAGGACAAGGGCGCAATCATTTCCTTCAATATGGAAGGCGCCCATCCGCACGACATCTCCACCATCATAGACCGCGAAGGTGTCGCGGTCCGCGCCGGTACCCACTGCGCCCAGCCATTGCTTGCCCGCTACGGCACGACCGCCACCTGTCGGGCTTCGTTCGGCCTTTACAACACGCTCGGCGAAGTGGACAGGCTTGCCGAGGCTTTGCAGAAGGCCCGAACATTCTTCGCCTGACGGGATCGTGAAAAGGGAGAGAACCTCCCGAGGTGTTTTCTCGCAAGGAAGTTCCTAGGTATACAGAGCAATGGATGACAGCCAGATCAATACCGCGGTTGCAGAGGCTCCCGAGCCTCGCGCTGCAGCTGCCGTGGAAGCGCGCGAGACGGAGCCTGGTCCGATCATGCCGCACGCGACCGGCTCTGCCATTCCCCATGAGGAACTGGAGCGCCTGACGGCTGACATCATCGCGGCGTTGAAAAGCGTCTACGATCCGGAAATACCCGCCGATATCTACGA
>JBBQGL010000015.1:0-35334 GCA_038323025.1 Hyphomicrobiales bacterium | reverse complement strand
GAGCATGTCTTCGGGCAGCGACAGCACTACCGGTCCGGGACGGCCGGAGGTCGCCCTATGCATGGCGCGGGCGAAGATCTCGGGGATGCGCCGCGCGTCATCGATCTCCTCGACCCATTTCGCTACCTCGCCGAAAAAGGCGCGGGCGTCCATTTCCTGGAAGGCTTCGCGCCCGCGCATCTCGCGCCCGATCTGGCCGAGAAGGAGGATCATTGGCGTCGAATCCTGGCGGCCGATGTGGAGGCCGGCGGAGGCGTTGGTGGCGCCGGGGCCGCGCGTGGCGATGACCACGCCCGGTCGGCCGGTCAGCTTGCCCCAGGCTTCGGCCATCATCGCGGCGCCGCCTTCCTGCCGCGCCAGCGTCACCTTGACCGGCGAATCGTAAAGGCCGTCGAGGAGGGCGAGGTAGGATTCGCCCGGCACGCAGAAGACGCGCTCGACGCCGTTGCGCTGCAGCGCGTCGGCGAGGATCTTTCCGCCCGAGCGCGGCCCCCCGGGCTCGCTCACGGGATGGCGCTGTTCTTGTCTGGTGTCATCTGCGGCAAGCTGCCCAATTGCTCGACGGCAGTGTCCGGTCCTTCGAACACGCGGGCGCAGGCGTGCAGGATGTGGGTCCGCATGGCATGCCGTGCCGCTTCCTTGTCCCTCGCCTCGATGGCCTCGAACATGGCGACGTGCTCGGCCTGGACGGTGAGCAGGTGGTCGAGCGGCCGGCGGAGCGACAGGCTGCGGGCAAGGTTGACCGTGAATTCGAGCGGCGTGCGCAGCGACTCCATCACCGCCTCGAAGAATTCGTTGCCCGAGGCGCGCGCCACCGAGAAATGGAACTCGAGGTCAGCGCTCATGCCGACGATGCCCTCGGAGATCGCCGTCTCCATCCGGCCGAGGGCGTCGCGCATGGTGACGAGCATTTCGGGGGTGCGGTTCTGTGCCGCATAGTACGCGGCGTCGCCTTCGAAGCTGACGCGGAACTCGTAGCACTTGCGCACCTGGGCGAGACTGTTGACCGGGCCGAAGCCGACCATTGCGGGAACGTGCGGGCGCCCGTCGGTACGCTTCTGCACGTAGCTCCCGGAGCCCTTGCGGGAGACGATCATTCCCATGACGCGCAAGCGCGACAGGGCCTCGCGGATTACCGGGCGCGAAACCCCGAAGCGCTCGGCAAGCTCGCTTTCCGCCGGCAGCCGCGACCCAACGCCGAATTCGCCGCGCTCGATCAGGGCCGCCATCCGCTGCGACAACTGGTCGCCGAGCCGGGTCGCGGGCACGACCGCATCCCAGGCCTCAGTTCCGTTGCCCGGGGCAGTTGTCGGTAGTTGTCTGACAGGTGGGGGAAGCGTTTCCGCCTTGCCGGTCTTCAAGTGGCGCCGGATCCTCTGGTTTGCTTGTATTTTGCCCCGTAAGTCGGCAATTGCCAACTCTGCAAATGTCGATCATGCGGAAAATCAGATTGACAAGTTTACTGAATTCCCTACGCTTAATCCATCAATCTCGAAGCGGATGCAAGCGACGATCGCCTGTCGTTGCGATGCCGAGAGTGCCGATAAACCGTTTGGCCTTGCACCGGGAGCGCATGGCCGTCGTCACCTCCGGCGATGAAATGCCGGGGGTTCAAATCGTGGTCCGACTGCCGGTGGCAGGGGCGCGATGGGCGGGCGGATCGGTGGGTGGGAGGAGAGTCTGCGTGGACGCCGATCGGCAGACGGTTGCCGGAACTGGCCTCACTGTCGCGCCCGCGCCGTCGGGCGCGGAAGGGGCTCTCCTCGTCGTGCGGGGCGTCTCGAAGCATTTCGGCGGGACGCAGGCCCTCAACAAGGTCGGCATGCACGTCAACGGCGGCGAGATCGTTGCGCTGCTCGGCGAGAACGGCGCCGGCAAGTCGACGCTCATCAAAATTCTCGCCAGCGTTTACACTTTCGATGAAGGCACCGTCAGTTTCCGCGGCGTCGACGCATCGCGTTCGCTGCGCCGGCTGCCGATTTCGTTCATCCACCAGGACCTCGGCCTGATCGACTGGATGACCGTGGCGGAAAACATCTGCCTCACGCTCGGCTATCCGCGGCGCGCGGGCATGGTTGACTGGAACGCCGCCCGCCGCCGCGCTGCCCGCGTCCTTGAGATGCTCGGCGCCGACATCGATCCGGACGTACGTATCCAGAGTCTCAGCCGGACGGAAAAATCGCTGGTCGCCATCGCCCGCGCCCTGGCCACCGATGCCGAGATCCTGGTCCTCGACGAGCCGACGGCGAGTCTGCCGGCCGACGAAGTCGCGCGTCTGTTCACCGCGCTCAGGCGTCTGCGCGAGCGCGGTGTCGGCATGATCTACGTCTCCCACCGCCTCGACGAAGTATTCGAGATCGCCGATCGCATGGTGGTGCTGCGCGACGGGCTGGTGGCGGGCGAGCGCCGGGTGAGCGAGACGACGCCCGAGGAGGTCATCCTGCTCATCGTCGGGCGCGAACCGTCGCAGGTGTTCCGGCGGCCGGCGCAGCGCGAGGGCGTGGCCCGGCTGGTGCTGGACTCGCTTTGCGTCGAAGGCGTCGGGCCGGTCGACTGCTCCATCCACGCCGGTGAAGTCGTCGGCCTTGTCGGCTTGCGCGGCGCCGGGCAGGAAACCATCGGGCGCGCGCTCTTCGGGCTGCAGCCGATCATCTCCGGGCGCGCCACGCTCGACGGCCAGCCGGCCGCCGCCGCCTCCCCGCGACAGGCGATGGCGAGCGGCATCAACCTCGTGTGCGCCGATCGCGTCGGCGAGTCGGTCATGCCGATCCTGACGGTGCGCGAGAACCTGTTTCTCAATCCGCTTGCCGCGGGCCTTGGCATCTTCTCGTATCTCGGGCCCGGCCGGGAGAACGAAGCCTCGCGCGAACTCGGCCAGCAGGTGGGGCTCAGGCCGAACGACCCGTCGCTGGCGATCGAGCTGCTATCAGGCGGCAACCAGCAGAAGGTGGTCATCGGGCGCTGGCTGCATTTGGCGAGCAAGGTCTACATCTTCGAAGATCCGACCGCAGGCGTCGACGTCGGGGCGAAGGCGGAGATTTACCGCCTCTTCGACGTCGCGCTGCAGGCCGGCGCCGCCATTGTCATCGTTTCCACCGATTTCGAGGAAGTCGCCAAGGTCTGCCACCGGGCGCTGGTCTTCGACCGCGGCCGCGTCGTGGCTGAACTCAGTGCCACCGACCTCTCGGTGGAGAACCTGCTCGGCGCGGCCTCCGCGCGCATCGGTCATTGGGCGGAAGGCGCCGCATCCACGCTGGTCAAGCCATCTCCGGGGAGCCATGCAGTCCATTAAGTCCAATGCCCTGGAGCCGACCCGCTCCGAACTCGCCGGGATGACGCGCTGGCAGAAAATCGGGCGCTTCCTGCCGGTCTATGGCCTGCCGATCATCACGATCCTGCTGATCCTGTTCTTCTCGCTGCTGCTCCCGGATACTTTCCCAACCTACCTCAATTTCCGTTCGATCCTCGCCGACAAGGCGATCATCGCGCTCCTGTCGCTGGCGGCGACGCTGCCGATGATGGCCGGCCGCATCGATCTCACCGTCGGCTTCGGCATCGTCATGTGGCACATCCTCGCCATCGGCCTGCAGGTCAAGTTCGGCGTGCCGTGGCCGCTCGCGATTGTGATCGTGCTCGCCTGCGCCGCGCTGGTCGGCTTGCTCAACGGCCTCCTCGTCGAAGTGGCGCAGATCGACTCGTTCATCGCCACGCTCGGCACCGGCACCATCCTCTACGCCCTGGCGCTGTGGTTCACCGACGGCCGCCAGATCATCGGCCACCTCGACACCGGCTTCATCGCGATCAACACGACGGCGGTGTTCGGCATTCCCATACCAGCGCTCTATGTGCTGGTGCTGGCCGTGGTGCTGTGGATCGTCAGCGACCGGCTGCCGCTCGGACGCCATGTCTACGCCATTGGCGCCAACGAGAAGGCGGCGGCGCTGAACGGCATTCCGGTGCGCGCCTACGTCATCGGAGTGTTCGTCGCGTCCGGCGTGATCGCCGGTTTTGCCGGCTGCGTGCTTGCCGCGAAGCTGCGTATCGGCCAGGCCAATGTCGGGCTCGACTATCTCCTGCCGGCGCTGGTTGGCGCCTTCCTCGGCTCGACCACGATTAAGCCGGGCAGGGTCAACGTCTGGGGCACGATGTTCGGTGTCCTCATCCTTGCCGTGGGCATTTCCGGCATCCAGCAGCTCGGCGGCGCCTTCTTCGTCGAGCCGCTGTTCAACGGCACCACTCTGGTCGTGTCGATCGCGCTCGCCGCCTTCGCGCAGCGCCGCCGCGCCGTGGTCAAGCCGATGCGCGCGCCGAGCGAGACGGGCTGAGGTTTTCGGTTCGGGCGCCCCTGGTGGCGGCCTGAAATGTGGGACTACCGGCGGCCGTTCTCAAAGCCGCCGCCATGAAGCCGGGATTGCCGGCCTGGCGAGGTGACGGAACCTTCGCCAGCAACTTCAACCGGAGGAAAAAGCATGCCGAAATTTCGTATGATGGGTGGGGCGCTGTTGTCGACCGCCGCGCTCTTCGCATTGCACGTCGCCACCGCGCAGGCGGCCGACGATCCCTTGCAGGCCGCGAAGGATTACATCGCCAAGGCGGCAGCCCCGGTGACCGAGTGGACCGGCCCGACTTCAGGCCCCAAGGCGCAGGGCAAGAAACTGGTCATCTACGTCTCGACCGACCAGCGCAACGGTGGCGCCCAGGGTGCCGGCGACGGCGCCGCCGAGGCCGCCAAGGTGCTCGGCTGGGACTTCCGCATCCTTGACGGGCAAGGCTCGGTCCCGGCGCGCACCTCGGCGCTGACCCAGGCCATTGCGCTCAAGCCGGACGGCATCATCCTCGGCGGCGTCGATGCCAAGGAGCAGCAGCCGGTAGTCGAGCAAGCCGCGGCGCAGGGCATCAAGCTCGTCGGCTGGCACGCCGGCCCGACCGTTGGCGCGATCGAGGGCATCCCGCAGGTCGCCTACAACGTGTCGACCGATCCGCTCGAAGTCGCCAAGGCGGCCGGTCTCTATGCCGTCGTCGATTCCGACGGCAAGGCTGGTGTCATTCTCTTCACCGACTCGATCTACGCGATCGCGACCGCCAAGACCAACGCCGAAAAGGCCGCCATCGAGAGCGCCTGCCCCGGGTGCAAGGTGCTGTCGATCGAGGACACCCCGATCGGTGACCTCGCCAACCGCATGCCGCAGCTGACGACCTCGCTGCTCGCCAAGTACGGTAAGGACTGGACCTACTCGATCGCCGTCAACGACCTCTACTTCGACTTCTCGGCGCCGTCGCTAACCTCCGCCGGTATCGACCCGGCGAGCGGCTATCCCCGCCAGATCTCGGCGGGCGACGGTTCCGTTCCGGCTTTCCAGCGCATCCGCGACAAGCAGTACCAGATCGCCACGGTGGCCGAGCCCCTCAACCTGCAGGGCTGGCAGCTGATCGACGAGTTGAACCGCGCCTTCGCGGGCGAGAAGCCAAGCGGCTACGTCCCCCCGGTCCATCTGTTCACCACGGCCAACATCGACAAGGACGGCGGCGACAAGAACATCTTCGATCCCGGTAACGGCTATCGCGACCAGTACAAGAAAATCTGGGGCGTGAAGTAAGCCACCGGCTTTTCTACAAACGAAGCGGAACGGCGGCGCCCTGCGGCGCCGCCCTTTCCGGACCGAATATTCGACGGCGCAGGAAGCGAACGGCGCCTGCCTTCGAAAATCCAGACAGGCCGCACGCGAGACCGCACCCGCCAGCTCAAGATATCAGCGCGCCGGCCATCAGGCCGCGTGAAGCGAACACGGAGATGATTGCCATGGCCCTGCCCAAACCCGACTACGCCACGAAGAACATGAAAACCGTCGGCTACAGCGACCTCGGCGGCCGCTGCGACGGCGTCCAGATCATGGTCCACCGCGGCTATGCCTATATCGGGCACATCTTCTCCAAGGGCTTCACGGTCGTCGACGTGCGCGACCCGAAGAAGCCGCAAGTGGTGAAATACGTCGCGGCGCCGCCGAACACCTGGACCCTGCATCTGCAGGTGCATGACGACCTGTTGCTGGTCATCCACAACAAGGACATGTTCGCGCAACCGGAGCTCGCCGACGAGAAGAACTATTACAAGGGCTCCGTCGATCATCATGCCAAGGAAGAGTCGACCGGGCGCAACTGGTCGGCCGGCCTTGCGGTCTATGACATCTCCAAGCCGGCCGATCCGAAGCAGATCGGCTTCATGCCGGTCGAAGGCACCGGCCTCCATCGTCTCTGGTACGTCGGCGGGCGCTGGGCCTATGCCTCGGCGCTGCTCGACGGCTTCTCCGACTACATCCTCATCACCATCGACATGCAGGACCCGAAGAAGCCGAAGATGGTCGGCAAGTACTGGCTGCCCGGCATGAACGTGGCGGCCGGGGAGAAGGCGAACTGGCCGACGAAGAACGGCCGCTACGGGCTGCACCACGCCATCATCCACGACGACATCGCCTATTGCTCGTGGCGCGACGCGTGCCTCGCGGTGGTCGACGTGAAGGACAAGGCGAAGCCCAAGCTCATCGTTCACAAGAGCTGGGCGCCGCCCTTCGGCGGCGGCACCCACAATGCCCTGCCGCTGCCCGACCGCAACCTCCTCATCGTGGTCGACGAGACTGTGCTCGACAATCAGGAGGACGGCTTCAAGCCGATCTGGGTGTTCGACAACCAGGTCAAGTCCAACCCGATCAGCATCGCCACGTTCCCGGCCCCTTCCGACAAGGACTACCTCAAGGTCGGCGGCCACTTCGGCCCGCACAACATCCACGAAAACCGGCCGGGCAGCTTCCAGAGTTCGGAGCTCATCTTCTCGACGTACCAGAACGCCGGCATCCGGGTTTACGACATCAAGGACCAGTTCCGTCCGAAGGAAGTCGCGGCCTATGTTCCGCCGCCGCCGAAGAAATGGGTCGACCCGCGCCCGAACCGCCCGATCGTGCTCCACTCGGCGGACATCTTCGTCGACAAGAATGCCCTTTGCTACGCCACCGACTTCAGCGCCGGGCTCTACATCGTCGAATACAAGGGGTGATTTCGTAGCCCGGATGGAGCGAAGCGAAATCCGGGCGGCAGCAAGAATGGAATCCCGGATTGCGCTTCACTCCATCCGGGCCACGCACTGACGTCTCCCGACGAGGACCGATGACTCAATCCGCCACCCTCAAGCCGAGCTACGCCAGGAACATGCGCCTGATCGGGCACAGCGATCAGGCGGGGCGTTCCGACGGCCAGCAGGTGATGGTGCGGAACGGCTATGCCTATGTCGGGCACGTCTGCTCGCGGGGCTTCTCGGTGATCGACGTGCGCGATCCGCGCAATCCCAAGGCGGTCAACTACATCCAGAACCCACCGAACACCTGGAGCCTGCACCTCCAGGTCCACGACGATCTCCTGCTCCTCGTCCAGGGCCGCGACATGTTCACGCGGCCGGACATGGCCGACGAGCGCAACTACTACAAACCGAAGGCCGGGCGGCACGACGCCCACGAGACGCCGAAGGAACGCAACTGGACCGCGGGGATGGCGGTCTTCGACATCTCGAAGCCGGAGGCGCCGCGGAAGATCGGCTTCATGCCGGTGGAGGGTACCGGCATCCATCGCATCTGGTATGTCGGCGGGCGCTGGGCCTATGCCTCGGCGATGATCGACGGGTTCACCGACTATATCTTCGTGACCATCGACATGCAGGACCCGACGAAGCCAAGGATCGCCGGCAAGTACTGGCTGCCGGGAATGAACCTCGCGGCGGGCGAGAAGCCCGACTGGCCGCTTCCAACGGGTCGCTACGGTCTGCACCACGCGGTGGTGCACGATGACGTTGCCTATGGAGCCTGGCGCGACGCCTGCCTCGTCGTCATGGACGTCAAGGACAAGGCGAACCCGAAGCTGATCGTGCACAAGAACTGGTCCCCGCCCTTCGGCGGCGGGACGCACAACTGCCTGCCGCTGCCCGACCGCGACCTCCTCGTCGTCCTTGACGAGACGGTGCTCGACAACATGGAGGACGGGTTCAAGCCGATCTGGCTCTTCGACAACCAGGTCAAGGACAACCCGATCAGCATCTCGACCTTTCCGTTGCCGGACGATCGCGACTATGTCGCCGTCGGCGGGCATTTCGGGCCGCACAACATTCACGAGAACCGCCCCGGCAGCTTCCAGAGCTCGACGCTGATCTTCGCCACCTACCAGAATGCCGGCGTCCGGGTTTACGACATCAGCGACAAGTTCCGGCCGAAGGAAGTCGGCGCGTGCGTGCCGCCGGCTCCGAAGAAGCTGATCGACCCGAGGCCCAACCGGCCGGTCGTGCTCCATTCCGCCGACGTCTTCGTCGACGTAAACGGCATCTGCTACTGCTCGGACTGGAGCGGCGCCGGCCTCTACATCATGGAATACCAGGGGTGACGGCCTTGCGCGGAAGGATCCGTCGGCTACGGACCCCACCCACCGCGCTGCGCGCGGTACCCCCTCCCCGTTCCGGGGAGGGATTGGTGCCTTTTTCGGTTGCGTCACGCGTCCCGGCCTCGCGGATCGAGTTCTTTTTCCCTTGGCGGACTAGCGGACAAAGGTCGAGGTCGCTCTCCCTCCCCGGCACGGGGAGGGGGGACCATGCGAAGCATGGTGGGTGGGGCCCATGGCCGCAAGTTTGGAACGCCTGATGGACGGAAATCGTCCGCGGGCCTTTGTTTTCGAGCGCTTCGAGTCGACCGGAAAGTCGCTCGACTGGCTGCGGGAGAAGGGCGTCGACCTGACCCTCGGCTACGGCCTCTGGGAGACGCCGTTCTGGCGCTACTCCGAGGATGAATTCATCAAGACGGCGGCGGGCCACGTCGCCGTCATGGGCGCGAGCGGCACGCGCATCACGCGAAAGGTCATCGAGGCGCTGCCCGACCTGCGCTATATCGCCAAGTTCGGCATCGGGGTGGACAGCATCGACGTCGAGGCGGCGACGGAGCACGGCATCCTGGTTGCCAATACGCCGGAGGAATCGCAGGTCACCACCGTCTGCGAGCATGCCATTGCGCTGATGCTCGCCCTGAAGAAGCAGCTTCATGCCTGGACACCCGAATTCATGCGGGCGGGCGGATGGCGCGGAACCATCTTCTCGACGCCGATGCTCGGCGCCACGATCGGCATCGTCGGCCTCGGCCGCATCGGGCGCGGCGTGGCGGAGCGCCTCGCCGGGTGGGGCGTGACCATCCTTGCCTACGATCCACACCTGAAGAACGCCCCGCCGGGCGTAACCCTAACCGGCCTGGCGGAGCTGCTCGAGCGCTCCGATGTGGTCACGCTCCACGCGACGCCGACCGCGGAGAACAAGGGGCTTATCGACCGTGCCGGGCTTGCCCGCATGAAGGAGACGGCGATCCTGATCAACACCGGCCGCGGCTGGCTGCTGGACTATCCGGCGCTGCGCGAAGCGCTGACCGAGAAACGCATTGCCGGCGCCGCCCTCGACGTCTACGACCGGGAGCCGCCGGATCCGGCGGACGTGCTCTTCTCGCTGCCGAACGTGATCGCCACGCCGCACGTCGCGGCGTGGACGTTCGACGGAATCCAGAACGTCGGCTGGCACGGAGCGCGCAATCTCTGGGCCATGATCAGCGGCGAGGGCCACGCCGACGTCGTCAATCCGGAGGCGCGCCGGAACACTCCGCGGCCGACAGCCAGGGAAGCGAGGTAGCAGGTGGACCAGCGAGCAGGGGTGACGCCGCCGGCGGTGGCGCGGGGCGGATTCCCGGTTCCGGTGCTGGCGCTGACCATGTGCGCCTTCTGCATCGGCACGGCCGAGTTCGTGGTCATGGGCCTCCTGCCCAACATCGCCCACGACCTGTCGGTATCCATCCCGCTGGCCGGGCAACTGGTCACCGCCTACGCCATCGGCGTGGTCATCGGGGCGCCCATCCTGGCGGTGCTCACAGGCCGGCTGCAGCGCAAGCGCGTCCTCCTCCTGATGGTCGGCGTGTTCATCATCGGCAATTTCCTCTCCGCCATCTCGCCGGACTATTTCCTCCTCGTCTTCGCGCGGGTGCTTGCCGCCTTTGCCCACGGAACGCTTTTCGGCGTCGGCGCGGTCGTCGCGGCCGATCTTGTCCCGCCCAACCGGCGGGCGAGCGCTATTGGCCTCATGTTCCTGGGACTCACTCTTGCCAACATCCTCGGCGTTCCGCTCGGCACGCTGGTCGGCCAGGAATATGGCTGGCGCGCCACCTTCTGGGCGATCACCGGGCTCGGCATCATCGCCCTCATACCGGTGTGGCTGCTGGTTCCCGAAATACCCGCACGTCCGTCGAAGGGCATGCGCCACGAGTTCTCGGTGCTCCGCCAGCCGGCGGTGCTGCTCGCCATCGCCACCACCGTCTTCGCGTCGGCGAGCGTCTTCGCGTTCTTCACCTATATCGTCCCCCTCCTCGAACAGGTCACCGGCTTCACTCCGTCCGACGTGACGCTCATCCTGTTCATGATCGGCGTTGGCCTGACGATCGGCATCACCCTCGGCGGGCGCTTTGCCGATCGCGGGCTGATGCGGGCGCTGGTGGTGACGCTCCTCCTGCTGGGGGCGATCACCGCCGCGATCGCGCTGTTTGCCGACAGCCGGTGGCCGATGCTGGCGATGGTCTTCCTGTGGTCGATGGCGGCGTTCGCCCCCGTGTCGGGGCTGCAGGCCCGCGTCGTCGAGGAAGCGACGGCGGCGCCGAACCTCGCGTCGGCGCTTAACATCGGCGCCTTCAACCTCGGCAATGCCGGCGGCGCCCTTCTCGGCGGCGTGCTGATCGACGCCGGTTTCAGCCTCAGGCTGGTGCCGGTGGCCGCCGGTGTTGTAGCTCTTGCCGCCGTCGGCACCGCCCTCCTCGGGGGCGCGCGCGACCGCCGCGCCCGTCCCTGATCCCGTTCAACCCAAAGGAACCGTATCCATGCCGTACCTGATCGATGCCACCGACAAGCCGGACAGCGCGGAACTCCGCAAGAGCACGCGCCCGGTGCACATGGCCTTCCTCGAGAAGAGCCTGCCCAAGCTGCTCGCCGCGGGCGCCAAGCTGCGCGACGACGGCGAGACCGCCTGGGGCAGCGTCTATATCGTCGACACCGACGACCGCAAGGCCGCCGAAGCCTTTATCGCCGAGGATCCGTTCTCGAAGGCCGGTTTCTTCGGGACGGTGACCATCACGCGTTGGCGGAAGGGCTTCTTCAACTTCGCCAAGGTTTAGGTCAGAACCCCGCCGCCTGGCCGTCGCGCCGGCTCTCCGAGGCGGCGACGTAGCCGCCGTCGGCAAGGCGCCAGATTATCTGCGAGGCGCCAACGTCGAGAGGGCCAGCGTCGACAAGGCGGTGGCCGCGCCCGGCCAGGCTCTCCCTCCAGGCCGGTGGCCACGCCGCCTCGACCATCACGTCGTCCTTCTCGACGCGCCAGCGCGGCGCGTCGATGGCCGCCTGCGGATTCATGCCGCGGCCGAACAAGCGCGTCGCCACCTGGACGTGGCCCTGCGGCTGCATCATGCCGCCCATGACGCCGAAGGCGGCGAGCGGCGCGCCGTCACTTGTAGCGAACGCCGGAAGGATGGTGTGGAGCGGGCGTTTCCGCGGGCCGACCTGGTTGGGATGGCCGGCCTCGAGGACGAATCCGCTGCCGCGATTGTGCAGGGCAATGCCGGTGCCGGGGACAACGATGCCCGAGCCGAAGCCGCGGAAGTTCGACTGGATGTAAGAGATCATCATCCCGTTCTCGTCGGCGGCGGCAAGGTAGACCGTGCCCTGCTCGCGCGGCCTTCCCGGCGCGGGTGCGCTGGCGCGTTTGCGGTTGACGAGGCGGGCGCGGCTGTCGAGATAGGCCGGCGTCAGCAGCTCCTCGATCGGGAAGCGGAGCGCCGCCGGATCGGCGACGTGGGCTCGGGCATCGGCAAGGCCGAGCTTGATCGCCTCGATGGCGAGATGCTGGAACTCAGGCCCGTCGATGTCGAGCCCATCGGTGTCGAGGCGGTCGAGGACGCCGAGCGCAATCAGCGCCGCCAGGCCCTGGCCATTCGGCGGGATTTCGTGGATGCGCACGCCCTTGTAGTCGACGGCGATGGGCGTCACCCATTCCGGCTTGTGTTCGGCGAGGTCGGATAGCGTCATGGCGCCGCCGTCGCGCCCGGCGGCCGCGGCGATCTTCTCGGCAAGCGCGCCGCGATAGAACGCCTCGCCCCTGGTCTCGGCGATGAGGGCGAGGGTGACGGCCTGATCCGGGCATTTGAACCGCTCGCCCGGCCGTGGCGCGCGGCCGTCGACAAGGAAGGTCCGCGACCAGTCCACAAAGCCGCCGAGGGTCTCGACCTGATCCTGCCACATCTCCGCGATCGCGGGGGTGACGAGGAAGCCGTCGCGGGCGTAGCGGATCGCCGGCTCGAACAGTGCCGCGAACGGCAGCCGGCCGAAGCGGCCGTGGAGCGCCACCCACGCCGAGACCGCGCCGGGCACGGTGACGCAGTCCCAACCGGTCATCGGCATCGTGGTCCGGCCGGCGAAACGCTCCGGCGTCCAGCCCGCCGGCGAGCGTCCCGATGCGTTCAGGCCGTGCAGGCCGCCCTTGCCGTCGGCGAGGATCGCAAACGCGTCGCCGCCGATCCCGTTCATGGCGGGCTCGACCACGGTGAGCGTGATCGCCGCCGCGAGGATCGCGTCAACCGCGCTGCCGCCGCGCGCGAGCATCGCGAGCCCGGCCTGGGTGGCAAGCGGCTGGCTGGTGGCGACGCAGTTCGCGGCAAGCACGGGGACGCGCGTCGAAGGGTAGGGAAAATGCCAGTCCATCGGGAATTCCTCGGGGAGGCGGGGAGGGCAGGTGGTGTTCCGCCAGCATGCCCGGAGGGCCGGCGCCGGTCGAGTCCGGGGCGCGGGCGGCTAGGGGGTGGAGGCTGTCCGGCCCGGGGTGGCGGTGTCGGCCTGTTCGAGCAACTGCAGCAGCCCGTGGAGCAGCGCCGCCGGATCGGGCGGGCAGCCGGGAATGTGGAGGTCCACCGGCACGATCGCGGAGACACCGCCCGCGACCGCATAGGAGCCGGCGAAGATGCCCCCGTCGAGGGCGCAGGCGCCGACGGCGACCACCCATTTCGGCGCGGGTGTCGCGGCATAGGTGCGCTCCAGCGCCTCGCGCATGTTCCTGGTCACCGGGCCGGTGACGAAGAGCACGTCGGCGTGGCGCGGCGAGGCGACGAAGCGCAGGCCAAAACGCTCGAGGTCGTTGAAGGCGTTGCCGAGGGCATGAATCTCCAGCTCGCAGCCGTTGCAGGAGCCGGCATCGACGTGGCGGATGGAGAGGCTGCGGCCGAGGCGCCGGCGCGCGGTCTTGTCGAGGCGCGCCGCAAGTTCGGCGATCTCGGCGTCTTCGATCACGGGTGCCGGCTCGGTAAGCGGGCGGTGGACCAGTCCCTGGAAGAGGATTTTCCGCATCGAAGGCCTAGAGGTCGTGCCCGGAGTAGGAGCAGTTGAACGATTTGTTGCAGAGCGGGAAGTCGGCGACGATGTTGTCCTCGATCACCGCTTCGAGCAGCGGCCACTGGAACCACGATGGATCGCGGAGATGGCTGGCGGCGATGCGGCCGTCCCCGCCGAGGCGTAGCCAGGCGAGCACGTCGCCGCGGAAGCCCTCGACCAGCGCCATGCCTTCGCCGGCGCGCCGCGGCACCTCGGCCCGGACTGGCCCGTCGGGCAGGTCGGCGAGCGCGGCGATCAGCGCCAGAGACTGCTCGACCTCGCGGATGCGTATCCAGACACGCGCGTTGACGTCGCCCTCTTCCACGCTCGGCACCTCGAAACGGAGCGCCTCGTAAGGCGCGTAGGAGAGGGCGCGGCGGGCATCGAAGGTCCGCCCCGAGGCGCGGCCGACAAAGCCGCCGGCGCCGTACTGGCGGGCAAGCGCGGCGGTGAGCACGCCGGTGCCGACGGTGCGGTCCTGCAGCGAGGCGGTGTTGTCGTAGAGATCGACCAGCGTCGGGAAGACACGGGTCAGCTCGGCGAGGAGAGCGCCAAGCGCCGCGGCCGATGGGCGGCGAAGGTCGACCGCGACGCCGCCCGGGACCACCGCGTCCATCATCAGGCGGTGGCCGAAGGCGCCCTTGGCGAAGCGGAGCACGCGCTCGCGGAGGATGGCGCAATGCGCCTGCATGAGCGCGAACGAGGCGTCGTTGCAGATCGCGCCGATGTCGCCGAGGTGGTTGGCGATCCGCTCGAGCTCGGCCATCAGGGCGCGGAGGCGGACCGCGCGGGGCGGCGCCTCGGTTCCGGTCGCCGCCTCGACCGCGCGGGCGAAGGCGAGGGCATAGGCGACCGTCGAGTCGCCGGATACCCGGCCGGCGAGTTTGGCGGCGCGCTCGATGTCGGCGCCGCGCATCAGTCCGTCGATGCCCTTGTGAACATAGCCGAGCCGCTCTTCCAGCCGGACGATCGTCTCGCCGCTGGCGGTGAAGCGGAAGTGCCCGGGCTCGATGATTCCCGCATGCACCGGTCCGACCGGGATCTGGTGCAGGTTCTCGCCCTCGACCGGGAGGAAGGCATAGACGGCAGGCGCCTCGCCGGCCGGCTCGGCATGGCCGAGCGGGTGGCGGACGCCCCAGCGTCCATGGTCCAGCCACGGCCGACCGTCGGGGAGCCCCACCGGTTCGAGTCCGTAAAGGTCGCGGATGGCGCGCTCGGGCCGGATGGCGGGCGGATGGGCTTCGCCGACCGAAGGAAAGCGGCCGTCGGGGCAAGCCAGGCTGAGGACGCTGACGCCGTTTCGCGTCTCGTCCAGGACAGCCATGTGAACCGTTTGCGGTTCGCCCCAGAGTCCGAGGAGCGTGCGCTCGCCGGCCGCCAGCATCACGATGGCGTCGCGCCAGCCATCGGCGGTGACGATGGCCCGCGGCCACGGCCGGTGATCGCCGACGATGCGGCCGTTGGCGACGAGGGGATCGAAGTCGGCCATCGCGCTCATCCGAGCAGCCCGGCGATGTGCTGGAACCAGGCGACCAGCGGCGGCGGCAGGTAGATGCCGGCGGCGAGCACGAGGCCGAGCTGGGCGAACATCGGGACATAGGAGGCCTTGACGGGCGCGAGGCTCCCGGTCGGCTCGCCAAAGGCGACGCCATTCAGGCGCAGCACCAGTGCGCCGAGGGCGATGAGCAGGCCGCCGACGAGGATGACGGCGAGGAGCGGCTCGCGCTCAAAGGTGGAACTGACGACAAGGAACTCGCTCATGAAGATGCCGAGCGGGGGAAGGCCCGCGATGGCGACGACGCCGAGGACGAGGCCCCAGCCGAGCACCGGGTGGCTCTCGGTCAGCCCCCGGATCTCCGCGATCTTCTGGGTTCCCTTGGCCTGGGCGATGTGGCCGACGGCGAAGAAGATCGCCGACTTGGTCAGGCTGTGCATGACCATGTGGAGCAGCCCGGCGAAATTGGCGAGCGGCCCGCCGATGCCGAAGGCGAAGGTGATGATGCCCATGTGCTCGATGGAGGAATAGGCGAACAGCCGTTTGATGTCGCCGCGCCGGTAAAGCATGAAGCCGGCGAAGACGAGCGAGCCGAGGCCCATGGCGATCATCAGCGGCCCGGGCGCCAGCGCGCCCGTGTTGGCGGCGAGCAGCAGCTTGAAGCGGAGCACGGCGTAGAGCGCGACGTTGAGGAGAAGGCCGGAAAGCACGGCCGAGATCGGCGTCGGACCCTCGGCGTGGGCGTCGGGCAGCCAGGCGTGCAGCGGCGCAAGGCCGACCTTGGTGCCGTAGCCGAGAAGGAGAAAGACGAAAGCGACGTTGAGGAGTGCCGGATCGAAGCCCGCGACCCGGGTCATCAGCACGGTCCAGACCATCGCCTGGATGCCGGCGCCGACCACCGGCTGTGCTGCCATGTAGATGAGGATCGTGCCGAAGAGCGCCAGCGCAATGCCGACGCTGCCGAGGATGAAGTACTTCCAGGCGGCTTCGAGGGCGGCGGCGGTGCGGTAGATGCCGACCATCAGCACCGTGGTCAGGGTCGCCAGCTCGATCGCCACCCACATCAGGCCGATGTTGTTGGCGAGCAGCGCGAGGTTCATGGCGAACATCAGGAGCTGGTACATCGCGTGATAGAAGCGGAGGTAGGTCGGCGTCAGCTTCCCGGTTTCCAGTTCGTGGGCGATGTAGCTGGCGCTGAACACGCTGGTGGTGAAGCCGACGAAGGTCGAGAGCACGACGAAGACGATGTTGAGGTCGTCGATGAACAGGTACTGGCCGGGCTCCATGCGCGGCAGGAAGTAGAGCGTCGCCGCCGCCACCAGCGTCGCAAGCGCGGCGAGCATGTTCACTCCCGCCGCCAGGCGGTAGTTCGGCAACAGCGCCAGGATTGCCGCGGCGACCAGCGGGATGACCAGCGCGGCAACGACCATGTCGAATGCGGCGAGGTTCATTGCTGCTCTCCGCGGAAGCTGTCGAGAGCGTGCAGGTCGACCGTGTCGAAGCGCTCGCGGATGCGGAAGAGGAAGATGCCGATGACGATGAAGGCGATGAGGATCGAGAAGGCGACGCTGATCTCGACCACCAGCGGCATGCCCTTGGCGCCGGTGGCGGCGAGCACCAGCCCGTTTTCCAGCGACATGAAACCGACGATCTGGCCGACGGCGTTTCGCCGCGTGACCATGATGAGGAGACCGAGAAGCACCACGGCGAGCGCGAAGGCGAGGTCCTCGCGCGCCAGGGCATCGGCGGCGGCGGCGACGCGCATCATCAGGACCAGCGAAAGGGCGACGAGGCCCATTCCGGCGAGCATGGTCATGCCGATGCCGACGACGTTCTCGATCTGGCGGTGAATGCCGAGGCGCTGGATGATGCGGTGAAGGGCGAGCGGGATGACGATGGCCTTCAGGCCGAGGGCAATGGCGGCGGTGACGTAGAGGTGCGGCGCGTTCTGGATATTCGCCTGCCACGCCACCGAGAGCGCCAGGATCAGCGAATGGAGGGCGAAGACGTTGAGGAGCGCGTAGAGGCGGTCCTGGTAGAGGAGCATCAGGCTGACCAGCACGAGGCCGCCGGCGAGCAGGTGGGAGATGTCGAAAGCGAGATGGCCGCCCATCAGAGCGTCCTCGTCACGAAGAGAAGGAGGGCGGCGAGCAGGCCGAGCATGAGGCTGGCGCCGAGGAAGTTCGGCACGCGGAAGATCCGCATCTTGGCGACGGACGTCTCGAAGAAGGCGAGGAGGACCGCGCCGACGCCGAGCTTGATGAGCCAGGTCAGCAGGCCGAGGCCGAGCGCCGCGAGCCCATCGGCGAGCGGCCACAGGCTCCACGGCACGAAGACGCCGGCGATCAGCGACATGTAGAGGAGCAGCCGCAGCGCTCCCGCCAGCTCGATCATGGCGAGGTGGCGGCCCGAGTATTCGAGCACCATGGCCTCGTGGATCATGGTGAGCTCGAGATGGGTGGCGGGATTGTCGACGGGTACGCGCCCGTTTTCCGCGATTGCCACCATGACCAGAGCGACCAGCGACAGGCCGAGGGAGACGCGCAGCCCGACGCCGGCGGCGAAAACCGAGGCGATGGTGGAGAGCTGGGTCGACCCGGCGATCAGCGCCAGGGTGAAGACGATGAGGATCATGGCCGGTTCGGCGAGCGATGCAATCATCACCTCGCGGCTGGAGCCGATGCCGCCGAAGGCGGTGCCGACATCCATGCCGGCGAGCGCGAGGAAGAAGCGGGCGCTGCCGAGGAGCGCGATGATGGCGATCAGATCGGCCGACCAGCTGAAATAGAGTCCGGTGGCGAAGGTCGGGACCAGCGCGGCGGCGACCCAGGTCGCGGCGAAGACGAGGTAGGGCGTCGCCCGGAACAGCCACGAGGCGTTGTCGGCGAGAACGACTTCTTTCCGGTAGAGGCGAAGCAGGTCGAGGTAGGGCTGGATGACAGAGGCGCCGCGGCGGCGGAGCAGCCGGGCCTTGATCTTCCGGACCACGCCGGTCAGCAGCGGTGCCAGTCCCAGCACCACGAGCATCTGGAAACCCTGGATGAGGATGTCGCGGATCAGGTCCATATCGCGAGCACCACAAGCAGGGCGACCAGCGCGCCGAAGACGAGGCTGAGGTAGCGGCGGATAGTCAGGAACTGGAAGCGGTTGAGGCGGTCGGCGGCGAAGCGGACGCCGGCGCCGATCGGCGCATAGAGCGAGTCCCAGACGATGTCGTTCAGGTCGAGGCGGAAGCGCGCCGGCCCCAGGCTGCCCGGTGCCGGCATGTCGACGCGGGTGCGGGCGCCGAACAGCGTTGCGCCGAAGACGCGCCGGATGGGCTCGGCGAAGCTCGCCGCCGTGTACTGCGTCTCCGTCCGCGGATCGGGGTAGCCGCAGTCCCAGGCCGGCGCCCGCCGCAGCGCCCGCGATGAAAATCGGTGCACGGTCCAGGCCGCCAGCGATGCAGCGATGGTGCTGAATACGAGCACGAGAAGGCCGTTGTAGGAGCTCCGGCCCGCGGCGATCGGCACGATGGACAGCCACGGGGTCGCGATCTGCGCCGGCATGGTCTCGCCGACGAGGCCCTTCACCACCGGCGCCAGCGCGTCGATCAGGAACCCGGGGAGAATACCGGCGAGCAGGCAGAGCCCCGCAAGGATACCCATCGCAGCCAGCGAAAAGCGGTCGACCTCGCCGGCATTGGCCGGGGCCGGGGAGCGCGGCCGGCCGAGGAAGGTCACGCCGTAGGCGCGCACGAAGCAGGCGGCGGCGAGCGCGGCGGCAAGCGCCAGCAACCCGCCGGTCGCCGGCACGGCGATCTTCAGCGCCCATGCCGGCAGGTCGGGACTGAGCAGGATCGCCTGGAAGGTCAGCCATTCGGAGACGAAGCCGTTCAGCGGAGGCAGGGCGGAGATCGCCACCGCGCCGACGAGAAAGACCACCGCCGTCTTCGGCATGCGGTGGATGAGGCCGCCGAGCTTCTCCATGTCGCGCGCGCCGGTGGCGGTGAGCACGGCGCCGGCGACGAAGAAGAGCAGGCTCTTGAAGAGCGAGTGGTTGAATACGTGCAGAAGCGCCGCCGTCATGGCGAGCGCGGCAGCCGTCGGCATGGCGGCCGTGCGAAACGCCAGCGCGAGGCCGAGGCCGACGAAGATGACGCCGACGTTCTCGACCGTGCTGCAGGCGAGCAGGCGCTTCAGGTCGCTCTGCCACATCGCATAGAGGATGCCCATGACGGCGGTGACGCCGCCGAGCACCAGCACCGGCAGGCTCCACCACCACGCGGGGGCGCCGATCAGGTCGAAGACGACGCGGATGAAACCGTAGACGGCGACCTTGGTCATCACGCCGCTCATCAGCGCGGAGACGTGGCTCGGCGCCGCCGGATGGGCGAGGGGCAGCCAGACGTGGAGCGGGACGAGGCCCGCCTTCGAACCGGTCCCGATCAGGATAAGGATCAGCACCAGCGTCGCCGAAGCCGGCGTCATAGTGGCGGCGCGCATGGCGGCGAAGGCATAGTGCCCGTCGCTACCGGCGAGCACGCCGAAGGCGAGGAGGAGGGCGAGCGTGCCGAAGCTCGCCATGAGCAGGTAGATGAAACCGGCGCGGGCGTTTTCGGGCACGCGATGGTGGGCCATCACCAGCGCCCATGAGGCGAGGGACATCGATTCCCAGCTGACCAGGAACGTGAAGGCATCGTCGGCGAGCACCACCAGGTTCATCGCGGCGAGGAAGGCGGGGAAGAACGGCAAGACCCGCGAGGGTGCCGCCTCATGGCGGCCATAGCCGATGCCATAGAGCGAGGCGCCGGCGCCGCCAAGATTGACGACGACGAGGAAGAACGCCGCCAGGGTATCGATGCGGAAGCGGGAGCCGACCCAGGGCAGGCCGAGCGGGAGAGTGACCGTTTCGCCGCCGGTGCCGCCGATGAGGGCGGTCAACGCACCGGCGAGCAGGACCAGCGTCACGGCGAGGCAGAGGCCATAGACCAGCGCGGTCGCGCGCGGCCGACCGGTCGAGGCGATGCCGAGGAAGCCGGTGGCAAGGAGAACGGCGACGCAGGCGAGGGCGAAGGTCGGCGACATCAGCGCGTCACCGGTCCGTTTGCCCCGCGAGGGGCGCGCGGGCTCGCGACGCTTCCCCGCTGATCGGTGCGCGAACTCATGTCTTCAGCCGGACGCCGCGTCCGCCCCGCTCGCTGGCGGCGCCTTCGCCGATGAGGTCGATGCCGGCGGCGCTGAGCGCCCCGACCAGCTTCATCAGCGAATCGACGTTGCCGCGGACGACGCCGTCGCTCGCCTCCATGCGCTGGATGGTCGGGACCGACAGGCCGGCGAGATCGGCGAGCTCCTGCTGACCGAAGCCGAGAAGGGCGCGGGCGGCGCGTAGCTGACCTGCGGTTATCATGTCTCAGACATCAGAACTGCACGATTCAATAGCAGACATCATGCCTAGCATATCGAAAATTCCGATTCAATTGCGGGAAGCACCGAGCCGGTTGCCGGTAGAAAGGCCTGTCCCGCCGCCTCCTGGGCAGCTATGAATTCCGCCATGGGGGGAGATCTCATCGGACCGCCGCAGGTCGCCGCGCTGGTGATCCTGGCGCAACGCGGCCTCGAGGAAATGTTCTCGCGGCGGAATACTCGCGCCCTGCTTGCCGCGGGCGCGCATGAAGCCGGCGCCGACTACTACCCGGTCGTCGCCGTCATGCATCTGGCCTGGATCGCCGCGCTCTTCCTGCTGATCCCGTCGGACGCGCCCATCTTCTGGCCGGCGGCGGTGCTCTACCTGCTGCTCCAGCCTGTCCGCTACTGGCTGCTTGCCTCGCTCGGCCGGTACTGGACCCATCGCATCATCACGCTCGACAGCCTGCCGCTGGTGAAGACCGGGCCGTACCGGTTCCTGAATCATCCCAACTACCTGGAGACGACGCTTGAAGTGATCCTTGGGCCGCTGGCGTTCGGCGCGTGGCGGCTGGCGATCGTCATGGGCGCGATCCAGATCGTCGTGATCGGCTATAAGGGCCGCCTCGAGGATCGCGCCATAGCCGCGCGTCGCGCGCTGCCGCCGCAATGAGCGACGCGGTCGTTGTCGGAGGGGGACTGGCCGGCGCCGCTTTCGCCCTCGAACTGGCCCGCAGCGGCGCCAGGGTCACGCTCCTGGAGCGCTCGCGCACGCCGGCGATGAAGGTGTGCGGCGATTTCCTCAGCGCCGAGGCCATCGACCTGCTCGCCTATCTCGGCATCGATGCGGCAAGACTCGGCGCCAGCCGGATAGGCAGGCTGACCCTGGCGGCGGACAAGTCCGTGGCCGATGCAGCCCTGCCTTTCGCCGCCTCGGGCCTGTCGCGGCTTTCTCTCGACGAGCACTTGCTCGCCGCTGCTGCCCATGCCGGCGCGGAGGTGGTGCGTGGCGCCCACGTCACGCGCATCGAAGCGGATGACCGCGGCGCGACCGTGCACACGGAAGCGGCCCGTTTCGCGGCCCGCAGCGTCGCCCTGGCGACGGGCAAGCACAATCTCCGCGGCCTGCCGCGCGATCGCGGAACCGCCACCGGCTTCAAGATCCAGCTGTCGCTTGGCGCCGCGGCGCGCCGCGAACTGAGCGGCCGTGTCCAGCTGGCGCTCTTCGATGGAGGCTATGTCGGGGCATGCCTGGTCGAGGGCGACCTCGCCACCCTCTGCTGGCAGGTCGATACGGCGCACCTGAAGCGGGTCGGCGCCGACTGGCGGGTCCAGATGGAGGCATTCCGCGTCTCGCCGATATTCGGCGACCTGCTTCAGGATGCCAGGCCGGTGCAGCCGCGCCCCGCCGCAGTCTCGGACCTGCCCTTCGGCTATATCCGCCGCGCGCCGATTGCGGCGAGCGTCTATCCGATCGGGGATCAGCTCGCCGTCATCCCGGCGTTCACCGGGGACGGGACCTCGCTGGCGCTCGCCTCCGGCATCCGCGCGGCGCGGGCCGTCCTCGATGGCGAAACCGGCGGTGTCTTCCAGGCGATGTTCACGCGCGACCTGCGGTGGCAATTCCGGCTGGCCGGCGTCGTCGGCGGGCTCATCCGCGCCAGGCCGACTCGCCGCCTCGCCGTGAGTGCGGCGCGGCTGCTGCCGTCGCTCGCCTCGCATCTGGCGCGGGCGACGCGGCTCACCGCGATCGCCCGGCCGGCGCTCGCCCGCTGAACCGCAAGAACGTCAGCCTCAGGCCTTCCGCCTGCTGGCGCGCATCAAGCGTCAGGGCTGGGCGCGGGACAAGGGCGAATACGCGCCGAGCATCTGGGCGTTCGCTGCGCCGATCCCGGATCGGACCGGCAAGGTCGTCGCGGCCCTCAGCGTCCCATTCCTGGCAGGCGCGTCCGCTTCGCACATGGAGAAGATCCGCGTCGCCACCATCGCCGCCGCTACCGCCCTTGCATCGGATCTGCCGCCGCCGCCTTCCCCCGCCACCGGCGCAGCCTGAGGGTCAAGCCGCCCGCGGTGCCGAGCGCGCCGCCGCGACCGGCAGGATCAATTCGGCCCGCAGGCCCTTGGGCAGATTGGTCAGGCGGATATCGCCGCCATGGGCGCGGGCGATCGTGCGCGCGATCGTCAGTCCGAGGCCGGTTCCGCCGGTCTCGCGGCTGCGCGAGGTCTCCAGCCGGCGGAAAGGCGCGAAGACGGCGTCGAGTTCGGCTTCGGGGATGCCCGGACCGTCGTCTTCAACCCGGATCACCACCGACTTCGCGTCGATGCTGAGGGTGATGCGCGCGACCCCGCCGTACTTGATGGCGTTCTCGATGAGATTGCCGACGCAACGGCGCAACCCGATCGGCTCGCCGAAATAGGCGATGCGCGGCGGGCAGTCGGGGGGCAGGGTCAGTGTGGCGGCGGGCAGGTCGGAGGACAGCGTCTCCAGCATCGAGATGAGGTCGAGCGTCTCGCGCTTTTCCGGCCTGGCGGCGTTGCTGGCGAAGGCGAGGATCGATTGGGTCATGCCGGCGATCTCGTCGACGTCGGCGATCAGGCGCTCGCGCTGCGCCCCGTCGGCGATCATGTCGGCGCGCAGCTTGAGGCGCGTGATCGGCGTGCGCAGATCATGCGCGATCGCCGCGACCAGCTGGTCGCGATCGGCAACGACCCGCTGCAGCCGGTTCTGCATGGCATTCAGGGCGTGGGCGGCGGCGCGCAGTTCGCGCGGCCCGCGTTCGGGAAGGCCGGGCGCGTTGAGGTCGTTGCCGATGCGCTCCGCCGCCTCGCCCAGCATGCGAAACGGCGCCGACAGGTAGCGGACGATGAAGAGGCAGGCGGCAAGGACTACGAGGATGATCAGCGCCGCAAAGGCTATGGTTGTCGGCGTCCACAGGAGGCCGCGCGGGGCCAGCCAGACGGTGAAGTTCAGCCACTGGCCGTCGCTGAGCGCGATGGAGGCTACATAGGCACCGGTCTTGTCGACCTCCAGTTCGAGATCGGAGAGCACCGTCTCGATCGGCCCCGGGTCGCTGGTCGGCGGGCTGGCGGCCTCGGGCGTCTCGCGGGTCAGCTCGTTGCGGCGTTCGACATGCACGTCCGAGATGCCGACGTCGGCGAGCCGGGCCTCGAGTATGTCCTGCAACTCGGCCATCTCCTCGTTGTCCGGAATTGAGGCGGTAGCCAGCCGGACGGGTCCTACCGCGACGGAAAGTGTCGAGTCGCTGAGCGCCCTGGCGAGGTCGGCGCGGCTGTCCGGATCGGCCGTGGCGAGCGCCCGCGTGACCGAGGAAACGCGTTGCGCCAGGCGGAAGAATTCCAGCATGCGAGCCGTGTTCTCGCGACCGTGGGCGACGACGATGAGGGTTGAGACCTGGGTCACCACAAGGCCGACGATCAGGATGATCAGCGACCATGCCGGCAGGCTGTCCGGGAAGATGCGTCTCACAGGGCTTCGACCGTTGGCGTGAAGACGTAGCCGCCGCCGCGCACGGTGACGATCATCGAGGGCGACTTGGGATCGGGCTCGATCTTGCGGCGCAGCCGGCTCACCTGAACGTCGATGCTGCGGTCGAAGGGCGAGGCCTCCTCGCCGCGGGTAAGGTCGAGGAGCTGATCGCGGCTGAGCACCCGGTTGGCACGCTCGGCGAAGACGACGAGCATCTCGTATTCGCCGGTGGTGAGGCCGACGAGCATGCCGTCGGGCGCTTCCAGCCGGCGGCGGGCAAGGTCGAGCTTCCAGCCGGAGAACTGGAGGACGCGGCTCGATCCCTTGGCCTCCGCCTGCTCCGACAGGAAGGCAGCGCGCCGGAGGATGGCGCGGACACGGGCAAGCAGCTCGCGCGGGCTGAACGGTTTGGTGAGGTAGTCGTCGGCGCCGATCTCGAGCCCGACCACCCGGTCGGCTTCGTCGCCCATGGCGGTCAGCATCATCACCGGGATATGCGACTGCTCGCGCACCCGGCGACAGAGCTCAAGGCCGTTCTTGCCGGGGAGCATGATGTCGAGAAGGAGAAGATCCACCTTGCCCTTGTCGAGCACCGCCTGCATCTCGTTGCCGTCGCGGGCGAGCAGCACCTCGTAGCCGTGCTGGGTCAGGAACTGGGAGACGAGATGGCGGATTTCGCTGTCGTCGTCGACCAGGAGAATGCGTTCGCTCATCTGCCGAATCGCCCTTTGCGGCGCCGGATCCGCGGCGAACATCGCCGACGGTCCCCGCGGGCCAGTGTATCCCTGGCGAGAGGCTGACACGATCTGTTTCAAATTCACGCTGCGCCGAAACAGTGCGGTTACTGCCCGGTGGTGAAGTGCGAAGCCGGTCCCGGTCGGGCGGACGTCGGTCCTCGCGCCGAAAGGCGGCTTTTTCGCGTCAGGTAAGGCAATGCTGGCTCGCATGAGGCAAGGGCTGAACGTCGGGTCGAGGTTGGCCATCGCCGGCCTTTGCCTCTTCGCGCCGCTGGCCGGCGGCACCCTCGCCGCGTCGCCACCGAAGAAGCCGGCGGCTACCGTCATGACTCCGGCCGAGCGCTGCGATTCGCTGGAAAGGCAATTCGACAAGGCCCTGCCGAAGCACCAGGATGCCAAGGCCCTGACCGCGGCCAAGAAGCTGCGTGCCCAGGGTGAAAAGCTCTGCGATCACGCCAAGCATGCCGCTGGCGCGCTGGCCCTGGCGGAGGCGCTGACCGACCTCGGCGTGGATATCGTCGACGGCAACTAGCCGGGACGGCGGGTGCGGATCCACCGAAACGAACCGTTACAAAACGAAACTCCGCTCGCAACACTGGGGTTACGCACGGGCGTTCATATCCGCGTCGTTCGCTGACGCCCTCCGATCCTCTTCCCGAGGCCGAGGCCGATGAGTTCTGAGGCAACGATGCCGGGCCTAACGCCCGGAGATTCCACCGAACCAACCAAGCAAGGATGAATTCGATGACTTTCAAGTATCTCCTCTCCGCCGCGCTTCTCGCCTCGTTCGTCGCGCCGGCCTTCGCCGCGACCACCACCGCTCCGAAGAACACCATGAAGCCGGTGTGGTACGTCGTTCAGAGCGCCAAGACGATGAAGTGCTCGGTCACGACGACCAAGCCCGACGGCAAGAAGTTCACGGACGTGACGGCCACCCCCGGCCCGGCCAAGACGTTTGCCACCAAGGTGCTGGCGACGGCCGCCGAGAAGACCGAAGCCGCCTGCAAGGCCTAGTCGGCCTCGCTCGATTAGGTACGGCTCAGCCCGTCGCGGGATCGCCCGCGGCGGGCTTTGTCATTACTGGCGCGCCGGGGACGGGTTTAGCGTCCGGAATTGCCGCCAGCTGGCTTCGGACCGGTCGCGCGACCGTCGTCCTGATGCTTGTCCGCGGTGTCGGCAGGCGACTTCGGCCTGGTCTTGCGGCCGGCGTCGGTGGCGTCGCGGGGCTCCGTCTTTTGCGCGCCGCGATGCATGTCGTGGTCCTGATTCCTGGCGGGGTCGTTCTGACTCATTCTTCGCTCCTCTGGGCCGGGGGCGCTGAACCGCGCACGTCCGGCTTACCGAACCAAACGGATTGCTTTCCAAACGGTTCCGCGGGGGGGGCGATTGAAAAACGGCCTCGCACACGGGAACCAACACCGGCCACGGTCGTTGACGAAGCGGAAAACCTGGAGAGCCTGAGCCTCGGCCGCGCGCCAAAACGACCGGAGCTCGAGCTTGCGAAAGCACCGGGTTCTCTTTTGAGCCTGATCAATTGTCGGGCTTCTGAACGATCGCTACGCCCCGTCCCGGTGGTATGTCCCCCGCCCCCCTCGCCAACCTGGATGGGGCGTAGTGATTGCTCTCTCTCGCGCCTCCTCCGGAACCAACTCCGCCTTTCGGCCGTTCTTCTCATGAGGGGATGCGCAACCGTGCATCCATGCCGCAGCGAGGGAAGCCCTGTACACAGCCAAGGACTACGACCGTGCGCTGCTGTCGCCGACGGGCGTGTTTGAACGTCCGATGGATGTGGTCGCAACCGACTCGATGACCACGCAGCAGAAGCTCGAGGTGCTGAAGCGCTGGGAGGCCGAGGCCCGCGATCTCGAAGTCGCGCTGGCCGAGAATATGGGTGGCGGCGAATCGTCCCGCTTCGCCGATGTGCGCGCCGCGATCGACCTGCTTTGCCATTGCGAGGCGATCGAGGAGAAGGCGGCCTGAACCAGGCTGGCACAGACGCAGGATTCTGGAAGGGCCGTCCGTAAAGGGGCGGCCCTTTCGCTTTCCTCGCGTTAGAAGAACTGCGAGGCCGGGATCGTCAGGCGATAGGTCAGGGCGCCGTCGTCAGGCGCTTCGAATTCCGTCTTTCCGCCCAGCGCCGCGGGAACGATCTGGTCGAGAAGCGCGTCGCCGAACCTCGATTTCTCGAGCTTTCGCCCCGGCAGCATGCCGCTCTCGTGCCAGCTGAGCACGAGGTCACCGCTGCTGCCGTCGGCGCCGGGAGCGAGATCACTGCTCACCACCAGTCTGCCTTCCGGCAGCGAAAGCGCGCCCGAGATCAGCGACATGGCGATCAGTTCGTGCAACGCGAGCCCGACATACTGCACCGCATTCGGCTTCAGGTAGACGTTGTGACCGTCGATCGTCGACTGGCCGGTCGCGGTTTCGCTGAATGCGGATAGCTGCGAACGCACGAGGCTGAAGACCGTGGCCCCGCGCCAGCTCTCGTCGGTCAGGACGTCGTGGGCGAGGGAGAGCGAGCGGACCCGGCCGACGAAGCGCTGGCTGAAGTCGGGAAGGGTCCGGCTTTCATCGGCCGATTGCCGGGCAATGCTGAGGACCACCGCCAGCAGGTTCTTCGACCGATGCGCCAGTTCGAGGAGCGCGAGACGAAGCAGTTCCTCGGTCGACTTCAGTTCGGTGATTGCGACGGAGGCGCAGAACAGGCCGCCCGCGCTGCCGTTGTAGCGCATCGGTTCGACCCAGACGCGATGCCAGTCCGTGTCGCTTCCGCGGCGGAGGGGAATATCGACGCTCTCGGCCTTGCCGCTGGCGCGGACGCGTTCCTTGCATTCCTGCAGTTCCCGCCGCCCCTCGGGATAAAGCTCCTCGTCGGAGAGGCCGACAACCTCGCGCGCTTCCGCGGACAGCGGGACGTTGATCCCGCCGGTGTATTTCAGTTCGGCGTCCTGGGTCGAGACTGCGACGCCGAGCCCGCGCAAAGCCGTGGCGACTTCATCCTCCGACGCCAGGTTCCAAACGCTCGACTGCTTCGTATCCGTCATTTGACCAACTGTGCCCGGCCGATTCGGATCGGCTTTTCGAGGCGGCGTCTTTCTCCGGACCGGCCCACGGACGATTGACCGGGCGCGGCGCGCTTACCCCAACCCTATCCGGCCGTCTCCCGGTGGCCGCTTGAACGCGTGTTGAAGAAGAGCGCCTGGCTGACCATCGCTTTCACCATTTCGGGTGCGAACGGCTTGGTGATCAGAAACGCCGGCTCCGGCCGCTTGCCGGTCAGCAGGCGCTCCGGGTAGGCGGTGATGAAAATGACCGGCACTTCGAACTCGGAGAGCAGGTCGTTGACCGCATCGATGCCGGAACTGCCGTCGGCAAGCTGGATGTCGGCCAGGATAATTCCGGGCTTGCCGCCCTTGGCGGCGCGGACAGCCTCCTTGCGCGTGCGGGTGATCCCGGAAACACGATGGCCGAGGCGGGTAACAATATCCTCGAGATCCATGGCAATGAGCGGCTCGTCCTCGATGATAAGCACGTCGGTCGCCATGGCCTCGCCGATCTCGCGCCCGGCCTCATCGAGAAGCGCGGCGAGTCCGTCGCTGTCGGTTTGCATGATGGTGGCCGCATCTTCCGGGTTGAAACCTTCAACCGCCGTCAGGAGGAAAGCCTGACGGGCCCGTGGAGTGATGCTGGAAAGCTTCAACTGGGCGGCGCGCTCCCAGGCCGGGCTCGGCTCCTCGCCCCGCAGGTTGACGGTGATCGATTCCCAGAGCCGACAGAGCAGCCCATACAGAGCGACCTTGATATCCGGGCCTTTACGGGCACTGGCCGGGTCGGCGACGATTGCCTCGAGCAGCGCCTCGACATAGGCATCGCCGCTCTCCTGGCTGCCGGTCAGGGCGCGCGAAAACCGCCGCAAATAGGGAAGATGCGGGCTAACCAGCTCGGCCAATGCCATAATTTAAACTCCCTCGCCGGACGCGCATGGGCGCCATTCGCCCCGGTCTCTTGAGCCACGCGCCCAGTCTCAAAGCCGAGTTTAACGCAAACGCCGGCGAATTGGTTCCCCGGGGAACCTTTCCCGGCTCACGACATTTGGTCTATTGTCGGAGTCTGGTCCTACACTGGTTGCTTCTCTCCGGCTGCATCGGGATTGCGATTCATACCATGAGCAAAGACAAGTGGCGGGACGACAAGCCGAACTCCCGCGGGCAATCCGTTGACCGGGCCAGACCCCAAGGCGCCGATGCTTCGGTCGAGAAAGCCATCGGGAACCGCCTTCGCGCCTTCTATGACGAAGTAGCGAAGGAGCCTGTTCCCGACCGTTTTGTCGATTTGTTGCGGCGTCTGGACGAACAGGACGGCAGCAAGGGCTGACGTGTTCAGGTTAGCCCGCGTTGCGGGTGGATTGGGGTCATGACGGTTACGAAAGAATTTCGCGATGGGCTGCTGGCTGCGATTCCCAGCCTGCGTGCCTTTGCGTTTTCGCTGATCGGCAGATCCGACCGCGCCGACGATCTGGTTCAGGAAACCCTGACCAAGGCGTGGGCGCATCACAGCAGCTTTCAGCCCGGGACCAATCAGCGGGCCTGGCTGTACACGATCCTGCGCAACGAGTTCTATTCGCAAATGCGCAAGAAGGGCCGCGAGGTCGAGGACGTCGACGGCGCTTATTCCCGCAACCTCGGCATCCATCCGGAACAGCACGGCCATCTCGATATGGCCGACATGCGCCGGGCGCTGTCGCAACTTCCCGCCGACCAGCGCGAGGCGCTCCTGCTGGTGGCGGCTTCCGGGTTTTCCTACGAGGAGGCCGCCGCGATCTGCGAAGTTGCCATGGGAACCATCAAGAGCCGGGTGAACCGGGCCCGTACCCGCCTTGCCGAAATCCTCAGCATCGGCGACGCGGAGTTTGGTCCCGACGCCGCGGTGGAGGCGGTGATCGGCCAGCCGGCAGACCTGCGCAAATAGTCGTTCACCATCGATTTTGGTTAACCCTGTTCTCGTCAACCTTGACGGAACAAATACTTGTGCGCTTTGTTGAGATCGAAGCTATTTCACTTCAAAATCCACAGACAAGTTCCAGTTCCCACAGGAGTAATCCCAATGGCCAGCTCTGAAAAAGACATCGCCGAGCACCTCCAGACCCTGCGCGCGGACATCGCGGCGCTGACCGACACGGTCGCGGACCTGGTTTCCGACACCGCCGGGATCAAGCAGTCGCTGAAGCGGAAGGTCAGCAACGCCGCACGCCAGGCGACCGCCTTTGGCGAGGAAGCCCTGCACGAGGCCGAACACGTTGCGGGGGAGGCTCTGCACGCCGCCACCCGGAGCGCCAACGCCGCCGTTCGCGGCGTCGAATCGAAGATCGAGCACAATCCTCTCACGGCTGTCCTGATTGCCCTCGGCTTCGGGCTCGTGGTTGGCATGTTCACCCGCAAGTGATGCTTGCGCGTGTTGGGTAGCGTTCTTTCGGCAATCGGGCTCGCGGCTCTGAAGATCGAGGCGCGAGCGATTGCGCGGCGCGTTGCCAGGCAGGCCGCGCTGGGGGTCGCTACCGGACTGCTTGTCCTCACTGCACTGGGCCTGGCGCTGGCCGCGCTGACGGTGTGGCTGGCCGGCTTGATCGGCACGATCTGGGCGCTTCTGGCGGTTGCGGGAGGCCTGCTGCTCATCGCTGCGATCCTGCAAATAGTGGCTCGGGCCGGTTCGCCCCGTCGCCGCCCGCGTCCAGCCGACGCACCGCCGCCGCGGCGGCCGGCACCACGGGAGCCGGAAGAAGAAACAGCGCAGGACCCGGAACAACCTCCCCCCGGTTCGGCGTTAGGGTCGGTAGCGGTCGTCGCCGTCGCCGGATTTCTCCTCGCGCGTCAGATGTTCCGCCGACCGCGTTGAAGCGGCGGAGAGGGTCATGAACGTTTCAGTGCCGGAAGAAAGCCTCGGGGCGGTGAGCCTCGGGCGCGTGTTGCTGCCGCGCTCGGTAGCCGTCGCCATCATCGGCACGTTTCTGCTGGCCTTGATCGGCGCCCTCTACTATGCGCGCACCCTCTTCCTGCCGCTTATCCTGGCGCTCCTCCTCACCCTGACGCTGATGCCGGCGGTTCGCTATTTCGCCCGCCGCGGGATTCCTCCCGGCTTCTCGGCCTTGCTGTTTGTGCTGGTAGTGGCGGGCGTCGCCTTTGGCGCTTCCCTGCTCCTCGCGGATCCGATTGCGCAGATGGTGGCGAAGGCGCCGCAGCTGGGCGAGCAGCTGCGGGAGCGCTTCAGCTTTCTTCAGCGTCCGGTTGCCATGCTGATGGCGGCCGGCGAGCAGATCCAGAAGATAGCCGAGCCCGCGGCACAGGCGGGCACCCAGAAGGTGGTCGTCACCCAGCCGGGGATATTCGCCTGGGCCGCCGATACCATCACTGGAATCGGGACGACGCTCGGCGCGACGCTGCTTCTCTCGCTTTTCCTGCTGGCATCCGGTGACCTGTTTCTGCAAAAGCTGGTCCGCGCGGTCTCGACGCTCAGCGACAAGAAGCGCTCGCTGCGTATCGTGCATGACGTCGAGTTCGAGGTGTCGCGCTACCTGATCACCATCACCGGAATCAACATCTGCCTCGGCGTGCTCGTCGGCACCGCCATGGCGCTCCTCGGGATGCCAGACCCGGTCGTCTGGGGAGTTGCCGTGGCTCTCCTCAATTTCATTCCGTTCATCGGGGCAATCGTCGGAATAGCACTTGCTGCCGCCGTGGCGCTGATCACCTTCCCGGATATTGGACAGGCGCTTTTGCCGCCTTTGGTCTACCTCGGCTTCCATCTTCTCGAGAGCTGGATCGTGACCCCGCTCACCCTCGGGCGCCGCCTCGAACTGAATGCGGTCGCCATTCTGGTTGCGCTGGCCTTCGCCAGCTGGATGTGGGGAATTGTCGGCGCCCTGATCGCGGTGCCTCTGCTGGTGGTGGTGAAGGCGTTCTGCGACCACTTGCCGAAGCTCGCGACCTTCGGCGATTTCCTCTCGGCCGAACCGGTGGCCGATCCGCAGGCGACGGAGGCCGTAACCGCGGCCGTCCCGTCCCCGGCGAGCCCGTCATCCGGCTAGGGAACGTCCTTCGGCGCCGAGGTTCGGCCCGCCGGCGCTTCCTGTGGCGAGAAGACCGCGTACCGTTTGTCTCAGATCGTCTTCCGCGAAAGGCTTTTCGATCAGCGGGAGATGCTTCAGATCGTCGGGCAGTTTTGCGAGGTAGCCGGTGAGGAAGGCGATACGCACGCCTCTGGCTGAAAGCGAGCGGGCGAGCGCGAAGCTGGTACCATCGGGGAGGACAATGTCGAGAAGGGCGAGTGCGGGAAGCGCTCCGGCGGCAAGATAGTCCGTCGCGCGCCGAATCGTTTCCACGACGACGATGCTTGCGCCGATCTCCAGGAGGATCGATTCGACGTCCAGCCCGATCAGGGGTTCATCCTCCACAACCAGAATCGTCGATTGGCTCGGGTCCGTCATGGAGAAGTCCCTTCGCGAGCCTTATGGAACTTCGGCGGGAAAGGGTCATTAAAGAATGACATAGGAGCGGTTCGGCATGGCGGCGGCCCGGAGTGTTGGTCTTGCGCGCAAATATCCGTGCGTGAACTGCCCGA
Organism: Hyphomicrobiales bacterium; assembly: GCA_038323025.1. GTDB lineage: Bacteria > Pseudomonadota > Alphaproteobacteria > Rhizobiales > Kaistiaceae > JAFKKF01. The sequence continues at coordinate 3,153 of JBBQGL010000015.1, read as the reverse complement.
TTCGCAAACTCCCGATCTTTCGCCAGTTCAGCCCCGAGGAGCTTGCCTTCGTCGACACGTTCAAGGCGGGCGAGCTCACAGTGGAACCGCGCTCCACGATCCTTGTCGAGGGGACCAGCAGCCCGCACCTCTACACGGTCCTGCTCGGCTGGGCCTTTCGCTACAGGATGCTCCCCGACGGCCGGCGCCAGATCCTGAACTACGCCTTGCCGGGTGAATTCCTCGGGCTGCAGGCGACGATGCTGACCGAGATGAGCCACTCGGTCGAGGCGCTGACCGACGTGATGCTCTGCGCCTTTCCGCGCGAGCGGCTTTGGGACCTCTTCAAGAACCATCCGACGCTTTCGTTTGACGTGACCTGGCTGGCGTCGCGCCAGGAGCAGATGCTCGACCAGAACCTCTTGACGATCGGCCGCCGTAACGCCATCGAGCGCACGGCCTACCTGATCCTCCATCTCTACACGCGCGCCCGCGACCTCGGCATGGTCGACGGCAAGGCGTTCTCGCCGCCGGTCACCCAGCAGCACGTCGCCGACACGCTTGGCCTTTCGATCGTCCACACCAACAAGACGCTCCGCCGCCTTTCCGAGCGGAAGGCCATCCGCTGGAAGGGGCGCTACCTCGAACTCCTCGACATGAAGGTGCTGGCCGACATCGCCAAATGGGACGAAGTCGCCGACCCGATCCGGCCGCTGATCTGAGGGATGCGCCTACGGCAGACGCGCGAGGCGCTCGGTGAGCAGCGCGTAAAACCCGTCGGCGTCGGCCTCGCGCAGGTAATGCACGTTCCGCGGCCGGTCGGTGATCTGCCACCAGTCGGCGACGGTCATGCCGAGGGTGAGGGCGCTCCCCGTCTCGATGCTGACATTGATCAGGCGGCCCTTGAACAGTTCCGGCTTCAGCAGGTAGGCGATCACGCAAGGGTCGTGCAGCGGTGCGCCGAGCGAGCCGTATTTCGTCAGGTCGAAGCGCTCGGAGAACGAGAGCAGCCCGGCCACCGCCGCGCCGGCGCGGTTGCCGATCGCGCGGATCGCCTCGATGCGGGCACGTAAGCTCAGCACCGTGTGGGTGAGGTCGAGCGGCGCCATGACGAGGGGGATGCCGCTCCGCATGACCACGTCGGCGGCCTCCGGATCGACGTAGATGTTGAACTCGGCGGTCGGCGTGATGTTGCCGACCTCGAAATAGGCGCCGCCCATCATCACGATCTCGCGGATGTGGCCGGCGATATCCGGAGCCTTGACCAGCGCCATGGCGACGTCAGTGAGCGGTCCGAGGGTGCAGAGGGTGATCTCGCCGAGTTTCGCCGCGCGCAGCGTGTCGATGATGAAGTCGACGCCGTGCTTTGCGGCGAGCGGCGTCTTCGGGTCGGGGATGGGGAAGCCGTCGAGGCCGGTCTCGCCGTGGACATGCTCGGCGGTGACGAGCTTGCGGACCAGCGGGCGTACGCAACCGGCATGGACGGGAATATTCGGGCGGCCGGCGAGCTCGACGATGCGGCGCGCGTTCCGCTCGGTATGCGCGAGCGGAACGTTGCCGGCGACCGCCACGATGCCGAGGACGTCCAGCTCGTCGGGCGAGGCAAGGGCAAGCAGGATCGCGACCGCGTCGTCCTGCCCCGGGTCGGTGTCGATGATGATCTTGCGTTTCATGTCCGCCCGGTCGGTTCGTCAGACGCTACCGGCCGGCGGCGATATCCGTCCACCGCCCCTTCTTCGCCGAAGCGATGATCGCGTCGCAGACCCGCGTCGTCTCCAGCGCCTCGCGGAAGGTCGGCGAGGCCGGCTTGCCGGTGGACAGGCCTTCGATGAAATCGGCGAGCTGGTGGATGAAGGAGTGCTCGTAGCCGAGCGAGAGGCCCGGCACCCACCACTTGCCGAGATAGGGATGGTCGCCGTCGGTGACGAGGATGTTGGTCCAGCCGCGCATCTGGCCCTCGGTGCGATGGTCGAAGAACTGCACGCGGTTGAGGTCGTGCAGGTCCCAGGCGAGCGAGCCGTGCTGGCCGTTGATCTCCAGCGTCATCAGCGCCTTGTGGCCGCGGGCATAGCGGGTCGATTCGAAGGTGCCGAGCGAGCCATTGGCGAAGTGGCACATGACCGCGGCGGCGTCGTCGATGCCGACGTCCTGAACCTTGCCGGTGACCGCGTGCTTCCGCTTCTTCACGAACGTCTCAGTCATCGCGGAAAGGTCGCTGATCGAGCCGTTGATCCAGATCGCGGCGTCGATGCAGTGCGCAAGCAGGTCGCCGGTGACGCCGGATCCGGCCGCATCGACATCGAGGCGCCAGGTGCCGGCGCCGCCCTGGGGGACGTCGGGCGAGATCGTCCAGTCCTGCAGGAACATGGAACGGTAGTGGTAGATCTTGCCCAGCCGGCCCGAGGCGACGACGTCGTGGATGAGGGTGACGGCGGGCACGCGGCGGTAGTTGTACCAGACGGTGTTGGGCACGCCGGCCTTCTCGACCGCGGCGACCATCTTCTCGCCTTCCTTGGCGTTGCGGGCGAGGGGCTTCTCGCAGAGCACCATCTTGCCGGCCTTCGCCGCGGCCACGGCGATCTCCATGTGCAGGTCGTTGGGGACGCAGATGTCGATGGCGTCGATGTCCTTACGCTCGACCAGCTTGCGCCAGTCGGTCTCCACGCCCTCGTAGCCCCAGCGGTCGGCGAAGGCCTGCGCCTTGTCGCGGCTGCGTGCCGCGACCGCCTTCAGGACCGGCTGGTATTCGAGGTCGAAGAAGTTGCCGACCTTGCGATAGGCGTTGGAATGGGCCCGGCCCATGAAGCCGTAGCCGACCATGCCGACGTTAAGTGCCTTGGTTGCCATTGTGGTTACTCCACCCAGCCATGAGCGTCGCGGACCTTCAGCATCGCGCCGAGCACCTGGTTCCAGGTGTCCTGCTTTTCCATCACCGCGTTCGGGAACATGCACCCGTCCCATGACAGATGGCGCATCTTTTTGGTGAGGTTGCCCTTTTCGTCGCGCAGCCAGTAGCCGGCGTGCTTGGTGATTTCGAGCCGGCCGTTGGGGTCGGTCACCTGGACGTGGCGTCCGGTCTTGGCGTGGTCGCCCGAGCCGAAGGTCGACCCGTCGTTCTGGGCGACGTGAAAGTCATAGGTCCACGGGCGCAGCGCGTCGGCGACCTTCTTGTAA
>JBBQGL010000014.1:0-35796 GCA_038323025.1 Hyphomicrobiales bacterium | reverse complement strand
AGCCGTTCGGCATCGGCCAGCGTAGGGATGTGGACGATCAGCGGATTGAACCTCGGCCTGCCCTTGGCGAGGAAGATGCCGGCAACCGCCGCGGCATTGGTCGCATCGGCTGCAAGGCCGTACACCGTCTCGGTCGGCATGGCGACGATTTTGCCGGCGCGGAGCGCCGCGACCGCCGCGGCAAGGCCGTCGTCGCGGGCTTTCGCCATGTCGAAAATCAAGGACAAATCCGCACGCTCCGTGCGATAGGGTCGGGTTGTGTGGCCGAGGCGGAAGAACGCGTCAAGCGTTGCGGCCGGGAGGATTCATGGCTTTTCGCGCGCCGATCGCCGAAGTCGCCTTCACCTTGGGCAAGATCGCCGGTCTCGATGCGGCGATAGCGGCCGGCACCTTCGGCGATCTCACGCGCGAAACCGTGTATGCGATCCTGGAAGAGGCCGGACGCTTCGCCTCGGCGGATCTGGTCGCGATCGATGCCCCCGGCGACCGTATCGGTGCGCGCTTCGCCGACGGCAAGGTGACCGCCGCCCCGGGCTTCACGGAGGCTTATCACCGTTGGCGCGCCGCCGGCTGGAACGGCATCAGCGCGCCCGAGGAATTCGGCGGCCAGGGGCTTCCGATCATGCTCGCCGTGGCGGTGCAGGAATTCTGGAACGCCGGCTGCGCTTCGTTCGCCACCGGCCCGATGCTGACCGGCGGTGCCATCGACACCATCGCCGCGCATGCCAGCCCCGACCTGCAGGCGCGCTATCTGCCGAAGCTGGTGTCCGGCGAGTGGATGGCGACGATGAACCTCACCGAGCCCGACGCCGGCTCGGACCTCGGCGCCATCCGCACGCGCGCCGAGCGGAGCGGCGACGGCAGCTATCGCCTGTTCGGCGAGAAGATCTTCATCACCTACGGTGACCACGACATCACCCCGAATATCGTCCACCTGGTGCTGGCTCGGCTGGCCGGCGCGCCGGCGGGCACCGCCGGCCTGTCGCTCTTCCTCGTGCCGAAATTCCTGCCCGCGCCAGACGGCAGCCCGGGCGCGGCCAACGACCTCGGCCCCAGCCGGATCGAGGAGAAGCTCGGCCTGCACGGCTCGCCCACCTGCGCAATGGTCTATGGCGGCGGCGGCAACGGCGCGACCGGATGGCTGGTCGGCGAGGAGAATCGCGGGCTTGCCGCGATGTTCACGATGATGAACCTCGCCCGCCTGACGGTCGGCATCCAGGGCATCGGCGTGGCCGAGCGCGCCTACCAGGAAGCGCTTGGCTATGCCCGGGAGCGCAAGCAGGGACGCGGCCCCGAGAAGGGCGGCGGCATGGTCCCGATCATCGAACACCCGGACGTCCAGGCCATGCTCGCCTCGATGAAGGCGCTGGTCGCGGCCTCGCGCTCCATCGCCTACAGCTGCGCCTTCGCCATCGACATGAGCCGACACGGACCGGAGGCCGAGCGCCGCCACTGGCTCGACCGCGCGAGCCTGCTCACGCCGCTCGCCAAGGCCTTCTCGACCGACGCGGCCATCGAGGTCGCCAACCTCGGCATCCAGGTTCACGGCGGCACCGGCTACATGGAGGCGACCGGGGCGACCCAGCGCTATCGGGACGCGCGCATCTTCGCCATCTACGAGGGCACCAACGGCATCCAGGCGATCGACCTGGTGACGCGAAAGCTCAGGCTCGCCGACGGCGCCGCGGTCGAAAAACTGATCGCCGAACTGGCGGGGATCGCGGCCGAGGCCCGCCGCTCCAACCGGCCTGACCTCGGCGAGACCGGGGCGCGGCTCGAGGCATCGCTGGCCGATCTCGGCGCCGCGACCCAATTCCTGTCGGCGGCGCTGGCGGATGGCCGCCAGCGCGAAGCCCTTGCGGGCGCCACCGCTTACCTCCGCCTGTTCGCCCTTTGCGCGGGCGGCGCGCTGCTCACCCGGGGCGCGCTTGGAGCCGAAGGCGGCGACACGGACTTTGCCGCGCTGGCGCGCTTCTTCGCCGAAAGAATCCTCGGGGAAACCGGGGCCTTGCGGGCTACGGTCACCACCGGCGCGGAAGCGCTCTTCGACACTGCAGCCGCACTCTTCTCGACCGCAGGCCCCGGAGGCCTATAGTCTTGCCCAGCCCGGCGTTCCAAGAGAAGGCCCCGGCGCGCGGTCGCAATATTCAGGATCGGGAGAAGGCATGAACGATCACGTAGCCGTCGACTCCGCCGATGGGGTGATGAGGATCCGCTTCGACCGCCCGGAGAAGAACAACGCGCTCACCTCCGACATGTACGAGCTGGCGGCCGACGCGATCTCCAACGGCGAGCGCGATTCGCGCGTGCGCGTCGTGCTGCTCACTGGCATGCCGGGGGTGTTCACTGCCGGGCATGACATCGGCGAACTCAGCACCTATGCCAATGAAGGTAATTTCGGCAAGGCGCCGATCCGCTTCCTGAAGACGCTCGCCACGGTCGACAAGCCGGTGATTGCGGCGGTCGACGGGCTCGCCGTCGGCATCGGAACCACGCTGCTTCTCCATTGCGACTACGTCGTCGCCAGCGAGTGGTCGGTGTTTTCCGCGCCCTTCGTCGACCTCGGCCTCTCCCCGGAAGCCGGTTCGAGCCTGCTCGCGCCGCGCTTGCTCGGCTACCACCGCGCCTTCGAGCTGCTGGTCATGGGAGAGACCTTTGACGCCGCCCGCGCCTACCAGGCGGGAATCGTCAACCGCGTCGTCCCCGCGGGCGAGGTCGAGAGCGAGGGCATGGCCGCGGCACGGTCCCTGTCGGCCAAGCCGCCCGAGGCCGTGCGCATGGCCCGCCGCCTGCTCCGCGGCGACTCGCGTCCCCTCCTCCAGCGCATCGACCAGGAGGCCGCCGGTTTTACCGAGCTCCTCCGCTCGCCCGCGGCGCGCGACGCGCTGCAGGCCTTCCTCGACCGCTAGCGCGAGGCGGCTGCCTTGGCGACGCTCCTCGTCAGCGATCCCATCTTTCTCGAACACCTCGTTCCCGCCGGACACCCCGAGCGGCCGGAACGCATGCGGGCGATCGAGAAGGCGCTCGCCGATCCGCGCTTCGCCCGCCTTATCCGGAAGGGCGCGGTGCCGGCGAGCGAGGCGACGATCGCCTTGGCCCACGATGCGGCCTACATCGCCCTCATCCGCGACAGCGTGCCCGCGGAAGGCTTCGCGCGGCTCGATCCCGACACGACCCTGTCGCCGAAGAGCTACCTCGCCGCCATTCATGGCGCCGGCGCCGCGTGCCTCGCCGTCGATGAGGTGATGACTGGCGCGGCGGCGAACGCTTTCTGCGCCGTGCGCCCGCCCGGGCACCACGCCGAGGGTGACCGGGCCATGGGCTTCTGCCTGTTCAACAACGTGGCCATCGCCGCCCGCCATGCGCAACGAAACCACGGCATCCAGCGCGTCGCCATCGTCGACTGGGACGTGCACCACGGCAACGGCACACAGGCGATCTTCTGGTCCGACCCTTCGGTGTTCTACGCCTCGACCCACCAGATGCCGCTTTATCCCGGTACCGGCGCTCCGTCCGAAACCGGCGCCGGCAATATCCTCAACGTGCCGCTTTCGCCCGGCGCCGGCGGACCCGAGTTCTACGAAGCCTTCACCAACCGGATCGTGCCGGCGGTCGAGGCCTTCGCGCCCGATCTCATCATCATCTCGGCCGGTTTCGACGCCCACTGGCGCGATCCGCTCGCGGCGATCGAACTGAGCGAGGAGGATTTCGCCTTCGCCACCGGCGCGCTCATGGAGGTTGCCGCGGAGCATTGCCAGGGCAGGATCGTCAGCGTCCTCGAAGGTGGTTATGATCTCACCGCGCTCGCCGACTCGGCCGCAACCCACGTTGCCGCCCTCATGACCGCCTGAGAGAAGACATGCCCGACCTGCCGCCGATCGAGACGCTGAGCTTCGAGAAGGCCCTCGCCGAACTGGAGCAGATCGTCGGCCGCCTTGAGCGCGGCGACGTGCCGCTTGCCGAGGCGATCACGATATACGAGCGCGGCGAGGCATTGAAGAAGCATTGCGAGCAGTTGCTCGGCGAAGCCGACGCGCGGGTCGAGAAGATCCGCCTCGGCCCGGGCGGGCGTCCGGACGGGGTCGAGCCGCTCGACCCGGTGTAAGGCTGCTTGCACGCCACACGCCGCGGTCCTACCTAAAAGGGCAAATTCCTCCCGACGGGAACCGCCCATGCGACCGCTTCCCCTACTCGACCCCGATTTTGGCGACAAGCGCGCCGCCGACCTGATCGAGACGATCATCGTTCCGCGGCTCCGCGACCTCGGCGGCTTTTCGGTGCGGCGCGCGCTGCCCACGGTCGAGCGCCAGATGGTCGGGCCGTTCATCCTGTTCGACCAGGCGGGCCCGGGCGAAGTCCTGATGAACGAGCACTTCGACGTCCGTCCGCACCCGCATATCGGGCTCGCCACGGTTACCTACATCCATGACGGCGCCATCGTTCACCGCGACAGCCTCGGCAGCGAGCAGACCATCCTTCCCGGCGACGTGAACTGGATGACCGCCGGCCGCGGCATTGCCCATTCCGAGCGGGCGCGGCGCGAGGACCGCCAGCAGACCCGACGGATTTCCGGCTTCCAGACCTGGGTAGCATTGCCCAAGCGCCACGAGGAAGCCTCGCCGACGTTTTTCCACCACCAGCGGGATGCCCTGCCGATGATCGGCGGCGACAGCGTCACCGTCCGCCTCGCGGTCGGTTCGCTTTACGGCGAGCGCGCCCCCGCCGAGACTTTCAGCGAAATGTTCTACGCCGATGCGGTCCTCGCGGCGGGCGCGAAGCTGCCGATCGACGCCACCCACGAGGAGCGCGCCGCCTACATCGTCGAAGGCGAGATCGAGATCGCCGGGGACCGCTTCGAGGCCGGCCGTCTCGTGGTCTTCCGCCCGGGCGACGAACTTGCCGTCACCGCGGTGACCCCGGCGCGGCTGATGCTGCTCGGCGGCGAGCCGATGGATGGACCTCGCCATATCTGGTGGAATTTCGTCTCATCCTCGAAGGAGCGCATCGAGGAAGCCAAGAACGACTGGCGCCTCGGCCGCTTCGACAAGGTTTTCGGCGACGAGGAGGAATTCATTCCTCTACCGGCGTGACCGCGCCGCGCGACGGGCCGGGCCTTGCTTTCGACACGGTTCGCGCCAATTTCAGGTGACGCCCCCTTACGAAGGGTTCGCATTGCCGCTCTCCCTCCCCTCCTGTAAGTCTCGGGTCGCAAAGCCCGGATCAACCTAGTCGATGAATCCCTCCAGAACGCCGCTCCTCGACCGCGTCGACACGCCGGAAGACCTGCGGCGCGTGCCCGAGTCCGACTTGCGCCAGGTCGCCGACGAACTGCGCCAGGAGACCATTTCGGCGGTGTCGGTCACCGGCGGGCATCTCGGCGCCGGGCTCGGCGTGATCGAGCTGACCGTGGCGCTCCACTACGTCTTCGACACGCCACGCGACCGGCTGATCTTCGACGTCGGCCATCAGGCCTATCCGCACAAGATCCTCACCGGCCGGCGCGCGCGCATTCGGACACTGCGCCAGCCCGGCGGCCTCTCCGGCTTCACCAAGCGGGCCGAGAGCGAGTTCGACGCCTTCGGCGCGGCGCACTCCTCGACCTCGATCTCCGCCGGCCTCGGCATGGCGGTCGCCCGTGATCTCCAGGGCGGCGACAACGCCGTCGTCTGCGTGATCGGAGACGGCGCCATGTCGGCGGGCATGGCCTACGAGGCCATGAACAACGCCGGGCACCTGAAGTCGCGGCTGATCGTCATCCTCAACGACAACGACATGTCGATCGCGCAGCCGGTCGGCGCCATGTCGGCCTATCTCGCCAGGCTGGTCTCGGGCCCGGCCTATCGCCGCTTCCGCTCCTTCGGCAAGAAGGTCGCCGGCTGGCTGCCGCGGTTCCTCCGCGACAAGATCAAGCTCACCGAGGAATACGCGCGCGGGTTCTGGACCGGCGGCACGCTCTTCGAGGAGATGGGCTTCTATTACGTCGGGCCGATCGACGGGCACAATTTCGCGCATCTTCTGCCGGTGCTGAAGAACGTGCGCGACATGCGCAACGGTCCCATCCTCGTCCACGTGCGCACCAAGAAGGGCAAGGGCTATGCCCCGGCGGAAGCGTCCGAGGACAAGTATCACGGCGTCGCGAAGTTCGACGTGGTCACCGGCACCCAGGCGAAGAGCACCGCGAATACGCCCGCCTATACGCGTGTCTTTGCCGATAGCCTGCTTGCCGAGGCGCGAAAGGACGAGCGCATCGTCGCGATCACCGCGGCGATGCCGGCAGGGACCGGCCTCGACCTCTTCGCGAGGGAATTCCCGTCCCGCTTCTTCGACGTCGGCATCGCCGAGCAGCACGCGGTGACCTTCGCCGCCGGGCTCGCGACCGAGGGCTTCAAGCCGTTCGCCGCGATCTACTCGACTTTCCTGCAGCGCGCCTACGACCAGGTGGTCCACGACGTGGCGATCCAGAGCCTGCCGGTCCGCTTCGCCATCGACCGCGCCGGTTATGTCGGTGCCGACGGGCCGACCCATGCCGGCTCGTTCGATGTGGTCTATCTCGCGTGCCTCCCCAACTTCGTGGTGATGGCGGCGGGCGACGAAGCCGAGCTTCGCCATATGGTGGCGACCGCCGTCGCCATCGACGACCGGCCGTCGTCGCTCCGCTACCCGCGCGGCGACGGAATGGGCGTCGAATTGCCAGCGACCGGGACGCCGCTCGAGATCGGACGCGGGCGCATCCTCGCCGAGGGCAGCAAGGTCGCCATCCTTTCCTTCGGCGCGCGGCTGGCCGAGTGCCTGAAGGCTAAGGAAGAGCTGGATGGGCGCGGTCTTTCGACGACGGTCGCCGACGCGCGCTTCGCCAAGCCCCTCGACACCGATCTGATCGACCGGCTGGCGCGCGAGCACGAGGTGCTGGTGGCGGTCGAGGAAGGCGCCGTGGGCGGCTTCGGCTCGCATGTTCTCGCCCATCTCGCTACCGCGGGTACGCTCGACCGCGGCCTCAAGGTGCGCTGCCTGGCGCTGCCTGACCGCTTCGTCGACCAGGACAAGCCGGAAGCGATGTACGCCGCCGCCGGCCTCGACGCCGCCGGGATCGTGCGCACCGCCGTCGCCGCCCTCGGCCGGGTCACCGAGCCGACAGCTTTCCGGCGGGCGTAGCATGTCTCTCGCTGTATTCCGCAAGCAGCGCGACGCCCGCTCTATCGGGCTGGCACTGGCGGTCCTCCTGGTCGTCAACGCCCTCTTCGCCGGGCTGACGGCCGGGGTCGCCGCCCCCTCCGCCGCCGTGTTCTGCGGTCACGGCGGATCGGGGGAACCGGGCGCACCGGCAGACCAGGCCAGGCACGATCACGACTGCTGCGTCCCGGCCTTTGCCGCCGCTCAGGTCGCGACGCCGCCGGCGATCGCCGGCATTCCCGTTGCGGCACACGCGCCCGCCTTCGCGGCGCCCGCGAGGCTGCTTGTCGACAACACCCCGTGGCTGGCGCGGGAACCGCGCGGACCGCCTCTCGTCTAACGGACTGCGGACTATTCGCCTGCAGCGCGGCCGATCGGCCGCCCGTTACTCAATTCCCGAGAGGATTTTTCCATGTTGCGCATCCTGTTCGCGGCGCTCGCCGTCGCCGCCCTTACTGTCGCCCCCGTATCCGCCCACGAGGTCAAGCTCGGCGACCTCCTGCTCACCGACCTGTGGACGCGGGCGACGCCGCCGCAGGCGCCCACCGCCGGCGGCTACCTCACCATCGCCAACTCCGGCAAGGAGCCCGACAAGCTGATCGCGGCAAGTTCGCCGCTTTCCGCGTCGGCCCAGCTGCACATCATGGCGATGAAGGATGGCGTGATGACGATGCGCCCGCTCGAGGGGGGCATCGAGATCCCCGCCGGCGGCAAGGTGACGCTTGAGCCGGATGGCCTCCACATCATGTTCATCGCGCCGACCGAGACACTGAAGGAAGGCGGCAAGCTGCCGGTGACCCTCACCTTCGAAAAGGCGGGCAAGATCGACACGTTCCTGCATATCCTCGCCATCGGCGCCAAGGGGCCGAGCGACAAGCCCATGACCAACATGAAGATGTGACCATGAAAGCGCTCCGCGGAATCCGTATCGCGATCTGGGCGGCGGTCGTGCTGATCGCCATCGGCACGGGTCTGATCTTCTACTGGCGGGAGAGCGGCTCGTCCGGCTTCGCCGCGGCGACCATCGGTGGGCCGTTCACGCTCACCGACCAGCGGGGCGGGACAGTCACCGAGGCAGCGCTGCAGGGCCACCCCTCGGCGCTGTTCTTCGGCTACACGTACTGTCCGGACGTCTGCCCGACGACGCTCTACGACCTGACGCAGTGGCTGCAGCAGCTCGGTCCCGACGCCGACAAGCTCAAGGTCTATTTCGTCACCGTCGACCCCGAGCGCGACACCAAAGACCAGCTCGCCGCCTATCTCGGGGCGTTCGATCCGCGCATCACCGGGCTCACCGGGTCACGGCCGGCCATCGACCAGATACTCAAGGGCTACCGCGTCTTTTCGAGGAAAGTGCCGCAGGAGGGCGGGACCTACCTGATGGACCATAGCGCCTCGGTCTATCTGCTCGACAAGCATGCCGTGTTCACCGGAACGCTCGACTACAAGGACGACGCGGCCGTCTCGCTTGAAAAGCTGAAGCGCCTGGTCGCGGCGAGCTGAGAGTCTAGCCCGTCCGGGACGCGAGGCTCGATTCAACCAACCGGTCGGCGGCGATGGCCACCGACCGGGCTGGGCCATCCCGTCCGAAGAGCTGGCCGGTGGCGTAGGCGCCCTCGATCAGGAGAAGGAGGCCGTCGCCGAGCGATGCCGGGTCGGCGGCGCCCATCGCGGCCGCCATTTCGGTCAACCGGCGGCGGAGCTCGCGCTTGTTGGCCTCGGCCACAAGCCGCGCCGGATGCCCCCGGAGCGGGTATTCCACCGCGGCGTTGGTCAACCCGCAGCCGCGATAGCCCGGCGCCACGGCGCGGCCGGCAAGCCCGCCGAGGAAGGCAGCGATCTGCGCCCGCGGATCGCCCGGGTGGGCGGCGACGGCTGCGTCGAAGCGCGCCCAGAAGGCTTTCTCGAAATCGCGGAGATAGGCGGCGGCGAGTTCGTCCTTCGAGGCAAAAGCGCGGTAAAGGCTCGGCTTGGTAACACCCGCCCGGGCCACGATCTCATCCACGCCGACCGCCCGTATTCCCTGGCGATAGAAGAGCTCGCCGGCGGTGTCGCGGATGCGGTCCGCGGCTTTCCGGGGGGCTTCCGAACGCCCCCCGCCACCTTCACCTACGGTGTGGCTCATCCAAATCCCCTGACCGGTGTTCACTCTTGACGGTGATACGGACCGGTACGTATACAGCGCCGCTCCAAGTAGTTTACGGTGGCTTCCATGTCAACGATCCGGCCGCGGCCGTTTGGCCAGCGCTACGCCTTCGTCGTCGTCGGCGTAGTCTTTCTCTGCCTTGTGGTCGCGGCAGGGCTGCGCGGCGCACCGAGCGTCCTCATGCAGCCATTGGAGGCCTCCTTCGGCTGGAGCCGAGAGGCAATTTCATTCGCCGCGGCGGCCGGCATTTTCCTCTATGGCCTTGTCGGCCCGTTCGCGGCCGCCGTGATGCAGAGCTTCGGCATCAAGCGGACGCTTGTCGGGGCCCTCTGCCTGATGGCGCTTTCCACCGCCGCGAGCGCGTTCATGACGGCGCCCTGGCAGTTCGTCCTCACCTGGGGCCTGCTGTCCGGACTTGGTTCGGGCTGCGTCGCGATCGTGCTTGGCGCCACCATCGTCAACCGCTGGTTCGTGACGAATCGCGGCCTGGTGATGGGCATTCTCACCGCCAGCACAGCCACCGGCGCGCTCCTGTTCCTGCCCGGGCTCGCGGCGCTCGGCTCCAGCGGCGGCTGGCGGCCGATAGTTGTTACGGTGGCGATCGCCTGCGCCGCGCTGGTGCCGCTGGTTCTCTGGCTGCTGCCCGAGCGTCCGCAAGCCGCCGGTCTGGTGCCCTATGGCGCCAAAGCCGACGTGGTCCAGCCGCCGCCTCCGGTGGGCAACCCGTTCATCCGGGCGATCCGCGGGCTGGTCCATGCGACCGGATTCGGCGACTTCTGGCTGCTCGCCGGCGGATTCTTCATCTGCGGCTTCACCACCAACGGGCTCGTCGGCACGCACCTGATCTCCTATTGCGGGGATTTCGGCATTCCCGAAGTCGCCGCGGCCGGGCTGGTGGCGACCATGGGGGTGTTCGATCTCTTCGGAACCACCTTCTCGGGCTGGCTCACCGACCGCTTCGATCCGCGGAAGCTCCTGTTCATGTACTACGGCCTCCGCGGCCTCGCTCTCATCTACCTGCCCTTCTCGGGATTCTCGTTCTATAGCCTGTCGATCTTCGCCGTGTTCTACGGGCTCGACTGGATCGCCACGGTACCGCCGACCCTCAGGCTGGCAAACGAGGTCTTCGGCGAGCGCGATGCCCCGGTAGTCTTCGGCTGGATCGCAGCTGCGCATCAGCTCGGCGCGGCGAGCGCCGCCTACTTCGCCGGCTTGATGCGCACCGCCGAAGGGACCTACGCCGACGCCTTCATGATCGCCGGCGGCACGGCGGTCATCGCCGCGCTGATGTCTCTGCTCATCCGCGGCCGGAACCGGAACCGCGAGCCCGGCATGGCGGTCGCCTGATCGCGAGCAGTACCGGGATCGTGCTATCTGCGGGCATGGATCCAATCAATCAGGGCAAGACCCGCATCGACCTGGCGCTGGTCGAGCGCGGCCTTGCGCCCAGCCGGGCGCGGGCGCGCGACACCATCCTTCGCGGCCATGTTACGGTGGACGGCAGCCGTGTCGACCGGCCGGCATTGACCGTCTCGGCGGCAAGCCGCATCGCCGTGGACGACCCGGCCGGCGGCTATGTCTCGCGGAGCGCCCTCAAGCTGGCCGGGGCGTTAAATCATTTCGGCTATGACCCCGCCGGCCGTGTGACGCTCGATATCGGAGCCTCGACCGGGGGGTTCACCCAGGTCCTTCTCGAGCGGGGCGCGGCAAAGGTCTTCGCGATCGACGTCGGGCACGGGCAATTCGACAGAACCCTGGCGGACGATCCGCGCGTGACTGTGCGCGAGGGCCTCAACGCCCGCGACCTGAAAGCGGGCGATATCGGAACGGCAATCGACTTCATCGTAGCAGATGTCAGCTTCATTTCTCTAAAACTGGCGCTGCCACCGGCTCTGGCGCTGGCCGCTTTACCGGCCTGGGGCCTCTTCCTGATCAAGCCGCAATTCGAGGTCGGCCCGAAGCACATCGGCAAAGGCGGCATCGTGCGCGATCCTGACGTCGCCCGCGCGGCGGCGGACGACATCGCCGCATGGCTCGGAGCGGCCGGCTGGACCGTCGACGGGATCATCGATTCGCCGATCGTCGGCGGAGACGGCAACCGTGAATTCCTGATCGGCGTCCGGCGTGGGTGAGATCGTTACTATCGGCGAGCTCGGCCATTCCGGCGACGGCATTGCCGTCACCGCCGACGGGCCGATCTACGTCCCGCTGACACTCCCCGGCGAGGAGGTCGAGATCGAGCGGGTGGGCAATCGCGGCCGTCTCGGCCGCATCCTCAAGCCGAGCCCGGATCGGGTTCCGCCGGCCTGCCGGCATTTCGGCGCGTGCGGCACCTGCGCCGTCGAGCACATGGAACGCTCGGCCTACCTCGCGTGGAAACGGAGCCTCGTCGTCACCGCGTTCGCGCAGCGCGGCATCGCGGCGGATGTCGAACCGGTCGTTCCCATCGGCCTCGGCAGCCGCCGGCGCGCCATCTTCTCGGCGGTCAAGGGAACCCGCGGCGCCGTCCTCGGCTTCCATCGCCGCGGCGGCCACGAGATCGTCGGCATCGAGGAGTGCGCGGTGCTGCTGCCGCAGATCGTGGCGAAGCTGCCCGCGTTCCGCGACATCGCCCGCATCGTGCTGCGGCCGGGCAAGCCCGGGCGGGTCTTCGTCGTCGCCGCCAGCAACGGCCTCGACGTCACGGTGGAAGGCGGCCGCAAGCTCGATCGCCCGGCGCTGGAAGCGCTCAGCCGTTTCGCCGTCGACGGGACGATCGCGCGCCTGATCGTCGACGGCGCCGAGGTGTTCCTCAACCGGCGGCCAGAGCTGACCGCCGGCGCGGCGACCCTCTTCCCGGTGCCCGGCGGGTTCCTCCAGGCGGCGGCCGCGGCTGAGGATGCCCTCGCCGCGGAGGTGCTCGCCCATGTCGGCACGGCGGCGCCGGTCGCCGACCTCTTCGCCGGCATCGGCACGTTCACGCTTCGCCTGGCGGCGCGCTCGCCGGTCACTGCGGTCGAAGGCGAGGCATCGCTGATCGCGGCGCTGGACGAGGCCGTCCGGCGCTCGACCGGCATCAAGGCAGTAACGGCGAGGAAGCGCGACCTCTTCCAGAATCCGCTGGCCCCGATCGAACTCAATGCATTCAAGGCGGTGGTCTTTGACCCGCCGGCGGCCGGCGCCAAGGCCCAGGCCGAGGCGCTGGCGGCGTCGAAGGTTCAAAAGGTGGTGGCGGTATCCTGCAACCCGGCGACGCTCGCCCGCGACGCCCGCATCCTCATCGACGGCGGCTACCGCCTCACCCGCGTCCTCCCGGTCGACCAGTTCCTGTTCTCGGCCGAAGTCGAGGCGGTGGCGACGTTGGAGCGCTGAGCTAGCCCTCGACGATCTCCGTCCCGTCGATGGCGATGCCGAACCCGGCGAGGCCGACGTAGCGCCGCTCGCGGGTTGCGATCAGGCGGATAGAGACCACCCCGAGATCCTTCAGGATCTGCGCACCGAGGCCGATTTCGCGCCATTCGGCCTGGCGCTGGACGGCGGTCGCATGGGCGTCGGCGATAACGCCGGCGTGGATGCCGTCGCGGGTACGCCCGCCCTGGGAGGCAACCCCCACCGAGCCCTCGCGCAGGTAGACGACGACGCCGCGGCCGGCGGCCGACAGGCGCGCGATGATGCGGTCGAGACTGCTGCGCGCGGCGAAGACATCGTCAAGGACGGACTCGCGATGGAGACGGACCGGTACGCCGCGCCCGTCGCCGATATAGCCGAAGACGACGGCAAGGTGTTCGGTCGGGTCCCATTCGGTACGGTAGGCGATGGCAAGGGCGGGCCCGGTGGGCGTCGCGATCGTCGATTCACCGACCCGCTGGACGAGCTTCTCGCTGCGCTGGCGGTGCGCGATCAGCTCGGCGACCGAAACGCGCTTCAGCCGGTGCTCATCGGCGAAGGCGCTCACCTGCGGCCCGCGCATGACGGTGCCGTCGTCGTTGACCAGTTCGGCCAGCACGCCGACAGGGGGAAGGCCGGCCAGGCGGCAGAGATCGACGGCGGCCTCGGTATGGCCGGAGCGCATCAACACGCCGCCTTCGCGCGCGATCAGCGGAAACACATGGCCCGGGCGAACGAAATCGGCGGCGCCGGCGTTCGGGTTGGCAAGCGCGCGCACGGTATTACAGCGCTCCTCGGCCGAGATGCCGGTGGTCAGCCCATGACGGAAATCGACCGAGACGGTGAACGCGGTGGTGTGCGGCGAATCGTTGTCCGCCACCATCGGATCGAGGCGCAGCCGGCGCGCCTCCTCGCGCGGCATCGGCGCGCAGACGATGCCGCTGGTGTGGCGAACGAGGAGCGCCAGTTTCTCCGGCGTGGCATGGCTGGCGGCGAGGATCAGGTCGCCCTCGTTTTCGCGGTCGTCGTCATCGGTGACGACGACAATCTCGCCATCCTTGAAAGCGCGGATGGCTTCCGCGACGCGGGCATTCTCAGCGTTCATTCCGAAATCCGGTTCAGCCGACCTGGCCGCGGTGACGCAGATAGTGATCCGCAAGCACGATCGCCAGCATGGCCTCCCCGATCGGCACGGCGCGGATACCCACGCAGGGGTCATGCCGCCCCCGGGTCGAGACCTCGACCTCGGCGCCGGAACGGTCGACCGAGCGGCGCGGATTGAGGATCGACGAGGTCGGCTTGACGGCAAAGCGGACAACAATCGGCTGGCCGGTGGAGATGCCGCCGAGAATCCCGCCGGCATGGTTGGCAAGGAATTGCGGCTTGCCATCCTTGCCCATGCGCATCTCGTCGGCGTTCTCCTCTCCGGTCAGCGTGGCGGCCTCGAAGCCGGCGCCGATCTCGACGCCTTTCACGGCATTGATCGACATCATTGCCGAGGCGATGTCCTGGTCGAGCTTGGCGTAGATCGGCGCACCGAGGCCGGCCGGAACATTCTCGGCGACCACCTCGATGACCGCGCCGATCGAGGAGCCCTGCTTGCGGATGCCGTCGAGGTACCCCTCCCACGTCTTGGCCGCCTCGGCGTCCGGGCAGAAGAACGGGTTGCGCTCGACCTCGGCCCAGTCCCAGCGCGAGCGGTCGATCGCGAGCTTGCCAATCTGGACCAGTGCACCGCGGACGGACACGCCCGGCACCACTTTCCGCGCGATTGCGCCGGCGGCGACGCGCGAAGCGGTCTCGCGCGCGGAGGCGCGGCCGGACCCGCGCCAGTCGCGGATGCCGTATTTCTGCTCGTAGGTGTAGTCGGCATGGCCGGGCCGGTATTGCTCCTTGATCTCCCCGTAGTCCTTGGAGCGCGCGTCGACGTTGTCGATCATCAGCGAGATCGGCGTACCGGTGGTGAGCAGTTGGCCCGTCGCCTCGTCGGCGAAGACGCCGGACAGGATCTTCACGGCATCCGGTTCGCGACGCTGGGTGGTGAAGCGCGACTGCCCGGGGCGGCGCTTGTCGAGGAAGGCCTGGATCTCGGCCTCGGAGATCGGGATGCGCGGCGGGCAGCCGTCGACGACGCAGCCGATCGCCGGCCCGTGGCTTTCGCCCCAGGTGGTGACCCGGAAAAGA
Organism: Hyphomicrobiales bacterium; assembly: GCA_038323025.1. Classification (GTDB taxonomy): domain Bacteria; phylum Pseudomonadota; class Alphaproteobacteria; order Rhizobiales; family Kaistiaceae; genus JAFKKF01. The sequence goes on along the minus strand of JBBQGL010000014.1, from coordinate 20,930 downwards.
TGCCCGAAGGTATTGTGCGACATCGTCTGCCCTGCTTTCGCCGGGCCGGTTCTATGGAAGCGGGTGGCGGGCGTCAAACCTGCCGCCGGCTTGATGCGATATCCGCGGCCGCCCGGTGCGACACGGGACCGCAGTGCCGGTCACGAGTGCGGACGGTCAAGCGAGTCCGCGCTTTTTCAGATGCGCCAGGCCGGGCCGCCCGGACCGGCGTCCATTTTGCCGCGCTTGCCCTTCACGGCTCCGACGATAGTTCGCGGGCAACCGCTGGCCGGAAGCTCGGCAGCCCAAGGGATGAAGAAACGCCACGGAACAAACTGGCCCTCCCTGCGGGCACAGCCCCTGGCGGGAAACAGACGTCGGCGGCCCTGCCAAGCCGTTACGGCATATATTTGCTTTCTGAAATACCCTCAATAACTATACTGTATACTTTTGACATTATTACTTCTGTTATCACATTATACTTCACTTTTTGTGTACAATATCAGTATTGCCCGAGTCAAGGACGATACTACGTCAGCCGTGGCGTCGTATCGCGGGCGACGGCGGCGCGGAACCTTCAACCACAGGAGTGACTTCCATGCGGAATATCGTCATCGGGGCAAGCGCCTTGACCCTCGCCCTCTCGCTCGGCATCGGCGCCGCCTCGGCCCGCGAAATCTCCGGCAAGATCGAAGCGATAAGCCCGGCGGTTCCTCAGATCACCCTCTCCAACGGCGGCTCCTACAAGCTCACCGGCGAAGCCGAAGCGGCCTGGTGCCAGGGGACCAACGGCGCCAACCTGCTGGCGGACACGCCTTTCTTTTCCTGCGCGTCCGGTTCCAGTTCGGGCGGGCCCAACCTCCGCGTCGGCGAGCGCGTGACGTTGGTTGGCAGCGGCGGCGTTGCCGACCGCATCCTCGTGAAATAGGCCGCCCGAGGCCAAGTCGACGGCCGGGCACCTGCCCGGCCGTCAGACCCAGTCGGCCTTGTTGTCCTCGATCAGCAGAATCCGGTCCTGGTGAAAATCCATGCTGACCAGAGCCTGCGAATCGACACCGATGAGGAGCCCAAGGAGCACGCGCCCGACGCCACCGTGCGACACGGCAAGAGTCGGTCCAGCGAGATCGCCAAGCCAGGCCGCCACGCGTTCGGACAGGGCGTGATAGCTCTCGCCGCCCGGTGGAAGAAAACCCCACTTGTCCTTCTGGCGGGCGGCGACGAGCGCGCTGTCGCGCACGTTCAGTTCGTCGAGGGTGAACCCCTCCCACGCGCCAAACGTGATCTCGCGCAGGCGGTCGTCGAGCCGGTAAGCGGAAGGGTCAAGGCCCATGACGGTGCGCACGATCTCCATGGTCTCGCGCGAACGGCCGAGCGGGCTCGCCACGAAATCGTAGGACGCGACGCCGGGGATTGCCCTCGCCGCGGCGCCGTTTCGCCGCGCCTGCTCGCGGCCCCTCTCATTGATCGGAATATCGCGCTGGCCCTGCAGGCGCGCTTCCACGTTCCAGTCGGTCTCGCCATGGCGGATGAAGACGAGGGGTGGAGCCTTGAGGACCATGGCCCGCGAAGCGCCGTCCACTCAGTCCTTCACCGTCGAGATGTCGGGCGCATCGACCGACTTCATTCCGACAATGTGGTAACCGGAATCGACGTGGTGCACTTCCCCGGTCACGGCCCGCGACAGGTCGGACAGCAGATAAAGGCCGGCGCCGCCCACCTCCTCGATGGTCACAGTGCGCTTCAGCGGCGCGTTCAGCTCGTTCCACTTGAGGATGTAGCGGAAGTCGCCGATGCCGGAGGCGGCAAGCGTCTTGATCGGGCCGGCCGAAATGGCGTTGACACGGATGTTCTTTGCACCGAGGTCGACTGCGAGATAGCGCACGCTCGCCTCGAGCGCTGCCTTGGCGACGCCCATGACGTTGTAATGCGGCATCACCTTCTCGGCGCCGTAATAGGTGAGGGTCAGGATGGCGCCGCCATTGGTCATCAGCTTCTCGGCCCGCTGGGCGATGGCCGTCAGCGAGTAGGCGGAGATGAGCAGCGTCTTCGAGAAATTGTCGGCGGTGGTGTCGATGTAGCGGCCGGTAAGCTGGTCCTTGTCGGAGAAGGCGATGGCGTGGACGAGAAAGTCGAGGCCGCCCCACAGCCTGCCCACTTCCGCGAAGACGGCATCCATGGAAGTGGCATCGGTCACATCGCAGTGTCCGACGACATGGGCGCCGAGCCCGGCGGCCAGCGGCTCGACGCGCTTCTTCAGCGCATCGCCCTGATAGGTGAAGGCAAGCTCGCCGCCCTGCGCGTGAACCGCCTCGGCGATGCCCCAGGCAATCGAGCGGTTGTTGGCAACGCCCATGACCAGGCCGCGCTTGCCTTGCATCAATCCGCCCGGGACGGTCATCGATTCCCCTTCATTTACAAGCGTCGGTCATTGCACAGGCCATCCGGCGCATCAAGGACCGGCGCGCCGACGCGGAATAAATCGACGCTCGGGAGAATAAAGCTCCCGCTTCGCGGGTTAACGCGCCGGACTGCCGGCGCCCCCCGCGCCGGATTTCGAGCGACCAACCTAATATTTTCAGGGAGCAAGACCAATGAAGCGCTTCGCACTCGGCCTCGCCGCGATCCTCATGGCCACCGCCGCCTATGCCGCCGATCCGGCGAAAACCATGGACACCACCCTCGGCAAGGTCTGGACGGACCAGAAGGGAATGACGCTCTACACCTTCGACAACGACAAGAAGGGTGAGACGATGTCGGCCTGCACCGACAAGTGCATCACCGCCTGGCCGCCGTTCCTCGCCGCCGAGGGCGACAAGGCCGAAGGCGACTGGACGATCATCGACGTCAAGGACAAGGACGGCGCGATGAAGAAGATGTGGGCCTACGACGGCATGCCGCTCTACACATGGTTCAAGGACACCAAGCCCGGCGACGTGACCGGCGATGGCGTCGGCGGCGTCTGGCACGTGGCCAAGGACACCGAGTAGCCCGAGCGGGCTCCGGCGATATCCTTGCCGGCTGTCATACAGGCGGCGCCATCGGGCGCCGCCTTTTCGTTCGGCGCACACCTCGACGGTCCCGTCCCCGGGACCTAGGATAAGGGGACAATGAACGCCCCCCTCCCGCCGACCAACCTCATCGAGCGTTTTGCCGCGATCGTCGGCAAGGAGCACGCCCTCCGGGACGCCGCCGAGATCGCGCCCTATCTCGCCGAGCAGCGGGAAAAATTCTTCGGCCGGACGCCGATGGTGCTCCGTCCCGGCTCGGTCGCCGAGGTTGCTGCGATCGCCAGGCTCGCCAACGAAACACGGACCGCGATCGTGCCGCAGGGCGGCGATACCGGTCTCGTCGGCGGGCAGATACCCGACCAGAGCGGCAGCCAGATCGTCGTCGCGCTGGCGCGGCTCAACCGGCTGCGGGCGCTCGACACCGACAGCGACACGATGACCGTCGAAGCCGGAATGACGCTGGCCGAGGCGCAGGCCGCGGCCGATCGCGCCGACCGCCTCTTCCCGCTCTCGCTCGCCTCGGAAGGCTCGTGCCAGATCGGCGGGAACCTCGCCACCAATGCCGGCGGCACCGCGGTGCTCGCCTACGGCAACATGCGCGAGCTGGTGCTCGGCCTGGAGGTCGTCCTGCCTTCCGGCGAGGTGTGGGAGGGGCTGCGCAAGCTCCGCAAGGACAACACCGGCTACGACCTCCGCGACCTCTTCATCGGCGCAGAAGGTACGCTCGGCATCATCACCGCCGCCGTGCTGAAGCTCTTCCCGAAACCGCGCGGGACGAGTGTCGCCTTCGTCGGCATCGCCGATCCGACGGCAGCGCTCAAGCTCCTGCGGCTAGCGAAGGACAACGCGGGCCATGCGCTGACCGCCTTCGAACTGATCCCGCGCCTCGGCATGGAGGCGGTCGTCCGCCACCTCGCCGGCGCCCGCGATCCGCTCGCCGGCCCGCATGCCTGGTATGTGCTCTTCGAGATTTCCTCGCGCCGCTCGCAGGCCGAAGCCGACGCGACGGTCGAGGCCATCTTCGCCGAAGCCTTCGACCAGGGACTGGTCGAGGACGGCATCCGCGCCGAGTCGCTCGGCCAGGCGAACGAGCTCTGGCGGATGCGGCATGCGCTTTCCGACGTGCAGAAGGGCGAAGGCGGCTCGATCAAGCATGATGTCGCAGTGCCGGTCTCGGCGGTGCCGGAACTGCTCGCCCGGGCGAGCGCGGCGGTGACCGCCGCCATCCCCGGCGCGCGGCCCTTCCCGTTCGGCCATCTCGGCGACGGCAACATCCATCTCAACATCAGCCAGCCGTTCGGCGCCGACAAGGCGGCGTTCCTCGCGCGCTGGAGCGAGGTCAACGCGATCGTTCACGGCGTGGTAACCGAACTCGGCGGAACCATCTCCGCCGAGCACGGAATCGGCGTATTGAAGCGCGATCTGCTGCCGACCGTGAAGAGCCCGGTCGAGATGGACCTGATGCGCAGGCTCAAGGCCACGCTCGATCCGAACGGCATCATGAACCCCGGCAAGGTTCTCTAAACCGCGATTGGTCAGGCCTCGCTAACCCTCGGGCCGATCATTCAAATTTAACTCAACCGATTAAGCCGATCTGAAGCGCGGCGTGTCATCTTGACGCCTGTGAAGACGAGGATCCGGGACAAACCGGACCCGTCCCAAGGGATTTTGAGGCGCAAACAGATGACCGGCGGAGCCACCGCCGGGTCGGGCCGGGCGTTCCGGCTCGACCCGCATAGCCTGCCCGCGCGTTTTTCCGCCGAGATCGGCGGCAAAGCGCCCGAGGCGGCGATCGTCCTCGATCGCGACACCGCGCTCGTCCGCCGGCAGATGCGTGCCGGGCCGCCGATCACCTTCACGATTCCGGTGCGTTCCTATTCCGGCGTCGCCGTGCGCATGGAGCCGGTCGGCGCGGACGGCGAAATCCGGGTCACGCTCGAACTTCTGCACCAGGAAGCAGGCTTCTGCCTGCCGCTCCTCTCCTCCGACAATCCGGAAGACGTCGCGTTGGACTGGCAGGCCTGGGGGCACGCCCTCAATCTGCCGCTCCTCATCGTCGGTGCCGACGGCAGGATCGACGCGCCGCTCGAAGAAACCGGGCCGCTCAAGGTGGCGCGGGCCAAGCCACGCCGCCGTCATTCGTTCTTCAAGGGCCGCCGCTCGCGGTTCCTGCGCCGCCGCAAGCCCGGCGCCATCGGCCCCGCCGAGCTTCTGGCCGGCCGCGAAATCATCGCGCGGAACTGAGCGGCTTCTTCCTCAGGTGGCCGGCTTGAAGAGCGGCGTCGAGGCGAAGATCTTCATTTCTTCCTCGGTCATTTCGACCGGCACGTCGGCAAAGAGCGGCGTGCTGAGGTACCGCTCGCCGGTGTCGGGAAGCATGGCGAGGATGGTCGAGCCCTTCGGAGCTTCCGCCGCGACCTTGAGCGCGCCGGCAAAGGTGCCGCCGGCGGTGATGCCGACAAAAATGCCTTCCTTCTGCGCCAGCTCGCGGCTGCAGCGCAGCGCGTCGGCGTTGGCTATCGGGATCACCCGGTTGATGAAGCCCATCGCCACCGCCTCGCCGGTGATCTTCGGGATGAAGTCCGGCGTCCAGCCCTGCATCGGATGCGGCTTCCACGCCGGATGGGTGGCCGAGGCCGAGCCGTCGGGATTGCGCGCCTGCGCGGTGCCGCTTTCGAGGAGCGGCGCCTCGGCGGGCTCACAGACCACGATCTTCGTATCCGGCCGCTCTTTCGCCAGCACGCGGCCGACGCCCTTCAGAGTGCCGCCGGTGCCGTAGCCGGTGACCCAGTAATCGAGCTTCCTGCCGGCGAAGTCGTCGATGATCTCGCGCGCGGTGGTGCGCGAATGCATGTCGGGATTGGCTTCATTCTCAAACTGGCGGGTGAAGAACCAGCCGTGGGTTTCGGCGAGTTCCACGGTCTTGCGGACGATGCCGACGGCGCGCTCCTTGGCGGGCGTGAGAATCACCCTGGCGCCGAGGAAGCGCATGAGCTTCCGGCGTTCGATGCTGAAGCTGTCGGCCATGACGGTTACCAGCGGATAGCCCTTGGCCGCGCAGACCATCGCGAGGCCGATGCCGGTGTTGCCGGAGGTCGCCTCGACGACGGTCTGGCCGGGCTTCAACTCGCCGGACTTCTCGGCCGCCTCGATGACGCCGAGCGCCAGCCGGTCCTTGACCGACCCGAGGGGGTTGAAGGCCTCGATCTTGACGAACAGATCGATGCCGGCCGGCGCCAGCCGGTTGATGCGCACCACCGGGGTGTGCCCGATGGTCTCCAGAATGCTCTGATACAAGCGGCCCATCTCTCACCTCCTCTGTTCGATCGTCCGGCGCGGCTGTCCGCGTGGGTGCGTCGGACGTGACTATAGCAAGCCACGGGTTGGCGGATGTGACCGACGCCACCTGCCCTAGAGTCGCAGCAGGGCGTCGGCCACCAGGCCGATGAATACGATCCAGCCGTAGTCGCGATTGCTGCGGAATAGCTTCAGGCAGTTGTCGGGGCTGGCGATGTCGAGGGTCTGGACCTGCCAGACCAGATGCGCCGCAGCAAAGGCGAGACCGGCATAGGCGAGCGAACCGACACCTGCTGCAAAGAAAGCCGCGCCGAACAGGACCGTCGCACCGGTGTAGAAGAACGCCAGCCAGGGCCGGGTGTTGTCACCGAACAGTCGCGCGGTGGAACGGACGCCGACGAGAGCATCGTCCTCCTTGTCCTGGTGGGCATAGACCGTGTCGTAGCCGATCGTCCACAGGATGCATCCGGCATAGAGGGCGACGGGAGGCCACTCCAGGCGGCCAAAGACGGCCGCCCAGCCCATCAGCGCGCCCCACGAGAAGGCGACGCCCAGTCCGATCTGCGGCCAGTCGGTGACGCGCTTCAGGAAGGGATAGAGCGCGACCACGGCAAGCGATGCGGCGCCAAGGAGGATGGTGAACCGGTTGAACGCCAGCAGCACCGCCAGCCCGACCAGGGCTTGCGCGGCCAGAAACAATTTGGCCTGGCGTACGCTCACCTGCCCGCTCGGGATCGGGCGGGCACGGGTACGTGCCACCAGCGCGTCGATGTCGCGGTCGACGATGTCGTTATAGGTGCAGCCGGCGCCGCGCATGACGATGGCGCCGAGAAGGAAGAGGAGAAGATGCCAGGGGTCGGGGTAACTCCGCCCGGCGGCATCGGCGGCAAGCGCCGCAGACCACCAGCACGGCCAGAGCAGGAGCCACCAGCCGATCGGCCGATCGAGCCGCATCAGGCGCGCATACGGCCGTGCCCGCGCAGGGAGCAGACGCTCGACCCAGTGGGCAGGCAGCGCGTCGGGGGTGGCGGCATGGCTCATGCCGCCGGTGATAGCGCAAAGTGCGTGGATGGACACCCGGTCGGTCACTTGCTAAGCGGCGCGGCATGAACATCCTTCTCATCGGTTCCGGCGGACGCGAGCATGCTCTGGCACGGAAGCTGGCGCGGTCGCCCCGGCTGACCAAGCTCTACGCCGCGCCCGGCAATCCGGGGATCGCGCAATCGGCCGAGCTGATTGCACTCGACGTCGCCGACCATCAATCGGTCATCGCGTTCTGCCGCAAGGCCGACGTCCGCTTCGTCGTCATCGGTCCGGAGGTGCCGCTGGTCGCCGGCATCGTCGATGACCTCGCCGAAGCCGGAATCGCCGCATTCGGACCGAACCGGGCCGCAGCGCGACTGGAAGCCTCCAAGGCGTTCACAAAGGAACTGTGCGCCGAAGCCAATATTCCCACCGCGGCCTGGCGGCGCTTCACCGATGCGGCCGCCGCAGCGGCCTATATCCGGACCCACGGGGCGCCAGTGGTGGTGAAGGCGGACGGGCTTGCCGCCGGCAAGGGCGTCACCGTCGCGACAACGCTGGACGAGGCGGTGGAGGCAGCGGCCGATTGCTTCGCCGGCGCGCATGGCGGCGCCGGAGCCGAGGTGGTGATCGAGGATCTTCTCGTCGGCGAGGAGGCAAGCTTCTTCGCACTCTCCGACGGCACTAACGTGATCCCCTTCGGGACCGCCGAAGACCACAAGCGGGTCGGCGACGGCGACACCGGCCCTAACACCGGGGGCATGGGCGCCGTTTCACCGTCGGGCGCCATCACCCCTCCCGTCGCCGAGCGGATCATGTCGCAGATCATCGGGCCGACGGTGGCCGCCATGGCGCGGCGCGGGACACCGTTCCGCGGCGTTCTCTACGCCGGCCTCATGCTCACCGCCGAGGGGCCGAAGCTGATCGAGTACAATGTCCGCTTCGGTGATCCGGAGGCGCAGGTGCTGATGTCGCGACTCGAAAGCGATCTCCTCGACCTGATGCTCGCCAGCAGCGAGGGCCGCCTGGCGCGCGTCTCGCCGCGATGGAGCGACCGGGCGGCCTTGACCGTTGTGATGGCCGCCAAGGGGTATCCCGGCGCTTACTCCAGGGGCGGCGCCGTCGGAGGCATCGAATCCGCCGAGGCGATGCCAGACGTTACTGTTTTCCACGCGGGAACTGCCCTGCGGGACGGCCGGCTCGTCGCCAACGGCGGCCGTGTAATCGACGTGACCGCACTCGGGAACACGCTCGCCGAGGCGCAGGCCGGGGCCTATGCCGCGGTGGCGCGGATCGACTTCGCCGATGGCTTCTGCCGCCGCGACATCGGCGACCGCGCCCTTGCGCGGGAGACGCGTGCTGGCCCGAACTAGGAGCGAGGCTGAGGCCTACCTGCACCGGTCTGTGCGCTATTGAATAGTAGCCGCCCGCCGGTTCGCGGAGAATTGGCCTATATGCTGGCTAGTCAGGGTTACTGACAAGAGAATCGCCTGGTCTCGTCGCTTTCGAGGGTTGCGGTTTTCCTCCTCCGTTCAAAAGGCAAAGCCATGAAGATGCGGTCGGAAGTGAAGCCGGCGCTTTGGGGCGCGGTTTGCGGCGCGGTGGCCGTCGCGGTCATCGGCTTTGCGTGGGGCGGCTGGGTGACCGGCTCGTCGGCGCACAAGCAGGCAAGGCTCGATGCCGATTCGGCGGTCATCGCCGCGCTCAGCCCGATCTGCGTCACGCAGTTCAAGGCCGGCGCCGACGCGGCGGTGAAGCTCGACGAGCTGAAGAAGGTGCCGACCTACGACCAGGGCGGCTACATCCTGAAGGGCGGCTGGGCAACCATGCCTGGCGGCGCCGCGCCGATTGACGGCGTAGCGCGGAACTGCGCCTCGGTTCTGACCGCGCCGGCCTAGCGACCAATTTCGTCCGGGCTTTCGCGAGCGGACCAAATCCGCCAGAGTCGGCGAAGGAGTGAGTCCTTTGCCGATCCGCCGCCTCAGTGAAGACATGGTCAACCGCATCGCCGCCGGAGAGGTGGTGGAGCGGCCGGCGAGCGTCGTCAAGGAACTGGTCGAAAACGCTATAGACGCCGGCGCCCGCCGGATCGAGGTGGTCACCGCCGCGGGCGGCATCGCGCTCATCCGGGTCACCGACGACGGCACAGCCATGGCGCGCGAGGACCTGTCCCTGGCGGTCGAGCGCCACTGCACGTCGAAACTCGAATCGCTCGACGACATCCGCAGCCTCGGCTTTCGCGGCGAGGCGCTGGCAGCTATTGGCGCCGCCGCACGGCTGTCGATCGCGTCGCGCCGGAAGGACGCCGGCGAGGCCTATGCGATTTCCGTCGACGGCGGACGGATCGACCCCATCCGGCCGGTGGCCCTGTCGGCGGGCACCCAGGTCGAGGTGCGCGACCTCTTCTTCGCCACGCCGGCGCGTCTCAAGTTCCTGAAGTCGGAGCGAAGCGAAGCGGCAGCGGTGAGCGAGGTGGTCAAGCGCCTCGCCATGGCGCATCCCGAAATCCGTTTCGTCCTTGCCGGCAGCGACCGGGCGACCCTGGAACTAGCCGCCGCCACCGGCGAAGACGCGCGGCTGGCGCGGCTGGCGGCGATCCTTGGACCCGATTTCCGCGACAACGCCATCGCGGTGGATGCGGAGCGCGAGGGCGTGCGGCTTGAAGGTTTCGCGGGACTGCCGACCTATTCGCGCGCCAACAGCCTGGCGCAATACCTTTTCGTCAACGGGCGGCCGGTGCGCGACAAGCTCCTCCTCGGCGCCTTGCGCGGCGCCTATTCCGACCTGATGAAGCGCGACCGTTTCCCGGCGGCCGCGCTCTTCATCACGCTGCCGCCCGGCGAAGTCGACGTGAACGTCCATCCGACCAAGGCCGAGATCCGCTTCCGCGACCCAGGGCTGGTGCGCGGCCTCGTCGTCGGCGCGATCCGCCAGGCATTCAGCCGGTCGGGGCCGCGCTCGTCGACCACAGCCGCAAGCGCCACCATCGCCGCCTTCCGCCCCGCCGGGCCGCGACCGCATTGGCAGGCACCCGCCGGCTGGGGGAGCGGCGAACGGCAGGGCAATACGGTGCTTGCCCCCGGCTTTGCCGAAGCGGCGCAGGCCGCCTTCGCGGTCGCGCCTTCGGCGGATGCCTGGACCATGCCGGAAGCGCAATCCGCGAGTCTCTCCATGCCGTTGGGCGCGGCGGTTGCGCAGGTACATGAGACCTATATCGTCGCCCAAACCGCCGACGGCGTTGTCATCGTGGACCAGCATGCCGCCCACGAGCGCCTGGTCTTCGAACGGCTGAAACGGGCGATGGCAAGCCGTGGCCTGGCACGCCAGATCCTGCTCATTCCCGAAATTGTCGAATTGCCGGAGGAGGACGTCGACCGGGTTGCCGAGCGCAGCGAAGACCTGGCCCTGCTTGGCCTTGTCCTCGAGCGCTTCGGCCCGGGGGCGGTGGCGGTACGCGAGACGCCGTCAATGCTCGGCGCGATCGACGCCGGCGCCCTGGTGCGTGATCTTGCCGCGGAGATGGCCGAGTGGGAGCGGAGCGACAGCCTGCGCGACCGGCTCGAGCGCGTCGCCTCGACCATGGCCTGTCACGGGTCGGTGCGGGCCGGGCGGCGGCTGAAGCCGGCCGAAATGGACGCGCTCCTCAGGGAAATCGAGGCGACGCCGAACGCCAGCGAATGCAACCACGGGCGGCCGACATTCATCGAACTCAAGCTCGCCGACATTGAGCGGCTCTTCGGGCGGCGCTAAGAAGAGCCCCATGAACCGTATCGACAAGTTCGGGCGCGGCGGCGAGGCCCGGCTCCGCTATCTCGACGGCGAGTTCCAGGTCGTCGCGCCGGGCGGATTCGTGCGCTGCTCGGTTACTGGCGCCACCATCCCCCTCGACGAGCTGAAATACTGGAGCGTCGCGCGGCAGGAGCCCTATGTGGACGTCGCCGCAGCGCTGAAACGCTACGAGGAAACCGGACGGATGTAGCGGCGTCCGCGCTCAGGCGACGGTGTCGCCGCGATGGGCGAACTTCCGCACGGTTTCCCCGATCAGTTCGGACACGGCGGTGGGGTTCTCGAATTCCAGCGTGACGCCAAAGGACTCGGCACGGGCGCGCAGGCGCGCTTGCGCGCCGGTCGCCCCGGTCAGGCGGGCGAGATCCTTTTCGGTGGTGATCAGCCGCAGGCCGCCGGCGTCGGCTTCCGCCATCAGCCGGGTCGCGTCCGCGGCGCTATACGGATGATGGTCGGGAAAACTCCGCTCCACCGCCGCCGGGGCCCCGACCGCTGCCAGCGAGGCGAAGAACTTCGCCGGCCGGCCGATCCCGGCAAAGGCGAGGATCGGTCCCTTCCGCCATTCCTTGATTCGGCTCGGCTGCAACGTTGCGTGCAGAATCGGGCGGGGGAGGCTTGCCGCGGCGCGGATCACCGGCTCGGCCGCATCTCCTTCCCCCACGATCAGGACCGCGTCGGCGCGGCGGAGTTGGGATAGGAACGGCGCGCGGAGCGGCCCGGCGGGCATCGTCAGGCCATTGCCGAGCCCGGCTCCGGCATCGACCACCATCAGCGACAGGTCCTTGGCGACGTCCGGGTTCTGGAAACCGTCATCCATGATGATCAGGTCGATGTCGCCTTCCGCCGCCAGCAGGCGGGCGGCCGCGGCCCGATCGCGCCCCACTGCGGTCGGGGCCGCGGCGGCAAGGATCAGCGCCTCGTCGCCCGCCTGTGCGGCGGTGGTCGCCGGACCAACGCGGAGGGCGTCCGCGGCGGCGCCGCGGTAGCCGGAGGCAACGAAGCCGGGTCTGAGTCCGCGCCCGCGCGCGAGCTTCGCGACCGCCAGCGCGGTCGGCGTCTTGCCGGCGCCCCCGACTACGAAATTGCCGACGCAAATCACCGGCACCGGCGGGCGAAAGCGGTGCGGGCGCTCCATTCGCCGGCCGGCGGCAGCGCCGAAGATGCGCGCGAACGGCGCTAGCAGAAAAGCCGCAAGGCCGCGATCGCGTCGCCACCAGAAGGCGGGCGCATTCATGCGGAAAGGGCCGGGCGCGCTCCCTCGTGAGCACCCGAATTGCCGAGATAGGGCGCGAGGGCAGCCACGGTCCGCTCCAGAGCACCGGCAAGGGGTTTCAGGGCCCGCCCGGCCGCAGTCGCCGCGCGACGGAGGGCCTCCGGGTCGTCGAGCAACGCGGCGATCCTCGACGCCAGCTCGTCGGCATCGTGAACGGTGCTGGCAGCGCCGCAACGATCGAGAACTTCGTAGACCTCCTCGAAGTTGTGGACATGTGGCCCGTGCAGGATGGCGGTATCGAGCTGGCCCGGCTCGATCGGGTTCTGGCCACCATGGTTGATCAGCGATCCGCCCAGGAATGCCACCGGCGCGGCGCGATAGAAAAGCCCAAGCTCGTTCATAGTGTCGGCCAGATAGATGTCGGTCGCGGGACCGATCTGCTCGCCAAGGCTCCGCTGCGCGACGGAAAAGCCAAGGCCACTTAGCGACGCGCGGATGTCGGCCCCGCGGGCTGAATGGCGCGGCACGAGGATGGTGAGCAGGCCCGGATGCCTGGCGCGCAAGAGCCGATGGGCGGCGGCGACGATCTCATCCTCGCCCGGATGCGTACTCGCCGCCACCCACACCGGGCGGCCGGCAAGCTCCCCCTTGAATGCGGCAACCGCCGCCGCGGAGGCGGCAGGCGGCGGCGCATCGAACTTGAGATTGCCGGTGACCGACACCGCCGGCGCTCCGAGGCCGGCGTAGCGCTCGCCGTCCTTGGCGGTTTGCGCCAGGCAAAGCCCGATCCGCGAGAACAGCATATGCGAGATGCCCGGGAACCGGTGCCAGCCGTCGAAGGAGCGCTGCGACAGGCGGCCGTTGACCACGATCTGCGGGATGTTCAGCTCGGCGAGCTTCATGATGGTCGCCGGCCAAAGCTCCGACTCAACGAAGAGCGCGCATTCCGGCCGCCAGTGCGCGAGGAAGCGGCTGACGAGGCGGGGCACGTCGACCGGCGCGAACTGGTGAACGGCGCCCGGCGGCAGGCGCCTGGCGGCGATATCGGCGGCGGTGATGGTGACAGAAGTGAAGACCACGCAGATCCCGGCGGCGACGATCCGATCGATCAGCGGCATGACGGAGTTGGTTTCACCGACGCTTGCGGCATGAACCCAGACCACCCGCCCGGGCGGGCGCGGCGCGGAGGCCCGGCCGAAACGCTCCGGCCAGCGGCCGATCTTCTCCTTCCGCCGCACGGCGCGATAAACCAGCGACAGCGGGATGAAGGGCCGCGACAGGAAGCCGACCAGACGGTAGACGGCGAGCGCCGCCGTCGCCGTGGCGGGATCAGACGGCGCGGCGGGCGACAAGGGCATAGGCGCGCTCGGTCGCCTCGTTGAGGGCCGCCTCGACGGCGGAGCGCTTTTCTTCGAGAAGGGCCTGGTCAGCATCGGCAGGCACCAGCACGGGCTCGGCGACGGCGCAGACGGCCCGGCTGAAGGGGAGGTTGATGGTGGCGCGATCCCAGCTCGAGACGTCGATGCGCCGGCTCGAGGCGTAGGCGAGCGGGATGATGGCGCGGCCGCTCGCCTTGGCGAGCGCTACGATGCCGAGGCCGGCCCGCCGTGCGGCAAGGTTCGAGATATCCGCGGTCATGCTGACGCAAACGCCCTCGGCGAGCGCGGCCTTCATCTCCAGGAAACCGGCCATCCCGCCCTTCGCCACCACCTGCGATTTGTCGCGGGCGGCACTCGAGCCCCGAATGGTCCCGATGCCGAGGCGCTTTGCCACCTGCGCGTTGATCTCGCCGTCGTGATGGCGGGAGACGAGCACGCGCACGTCGAAATCGAAAAGGCGCGTGAACGGCAGCATGAAATGCTGGCCGTGCCACATCGTGAAGATGACCGGCGCGTGGTGGATGTAGCGGGAATAGGCGTCGGGAGGATCGAAGGTGAGCCGGCTGGTCTTGTGGACGAAGCGGAGATAGCCGGCAACCGTGCGCGCGGCGGCGCCCTGGACGAACGGCGTGCGCAGGAGGCGCGTGCCAATTCCTCGGCGCCGGACGCCGGCCGACGCGACCTTGCGCCCCCCCGGTCCACCTGCTGGCGCCTCGCCCGGCCCGGTTTTCCCGGCGGCCCCCGCCTGAGGTTCATCCACGCGCTTGTCCATCGTGGTCCTTTTAGACTGCCGTGCGGCCCGGCGTCATCCGATGACCGGGTTTTTGTCTTGCGACACGTCGTCAGGATCGAGAAGACGATGGAGATGAACGATGAAATAGCGCATGCGGGCATTGTCCACGGTCGCCTGCGCCTTGCTTTTCCAGGCGTCGTAGGCGGTGCGGTAGTTGGGGAAGATGCCTACCACATCGAGGTGGGCGAGATCGGCAAAACGTACATGCTCGACTCCCGTCACCTCACCGCCGAACACCAGATGAAGCAGCTGACGGTCGCCCGGGGGCGGTGGGCTTGGCGGCTTCTTCATCGCGTCTCCCCGTGAAGCCTCGTCTCGTAGCCTCTGATCAGCGCGCGGACCTCGCCGGCGATACCCGCCCGCGCCGCGATCAATATCGGATGAGTGTTGCCGGCAGTGGCGTATACGGGCGTCCGGCCGTCCAGACCGACGAGGACGGCGCCGGCTTCGTGCACCAAAAGATCGGCTGCGGCAAGGTCCCAATCCCGCGCGTTGGGACCAGCGATGGCGACATCAACGGCCCCGGCCGCCACCAGAGTCAGGCGATAGGCCAGCGAAGGGACAAAGCGGAGCGCGCTCGCCGGCACGCCGGCGGCATCAAGGGCGGCGCGGGCGAAACGACGCGGTCCCGCTATGCGAGCGCCGACAAGGCTCGATGCAACGGATGCGCGCACCGGAGCAGCGTTCCAGAAGGCCCCGCCACCGGCGGTGGCGGCATATAGTTCGCCGAGAACCGGGGCGAACACGACGCCCGCCGTCGGTCGCCCCTTGTCGACCACGGCAAGGGCGACAGTCCATTCCCTGCCGCCGGCGAGAAAATCGCGCGTTCCGTCGATCGGATCGGCAATGAAGGCGAGCCCGCTGCCGGGCTGGACCGGCTCGTCGTCTTCCTCGGACCGCCAGTCATAGTGCGGGCGCGCCGAGCGCAGGCGTTCGTGAAGCAGGCGATCGACGGCCTTGTCGGCCTCGCTGACGACGGAGCCGCCCTCCTTCTGCCAGGTTCGGGGATTGCGGCCGTAATACCTGAGGGCCAGTTCACCCGCCTCGCGGGCCGCAGCAATGAGAAGGTCGACGTCCCCCGACGCCATCCGTTCAGCGTCCCGCGATGGTCAGGCCTTCGACGGCGACGGTCGGCGCATTCGTGGCGAAGCGGAACACGAGATCCGAGGCCGGCTCCAGGCGCAGGAACATGTCCGTGAGATTCCCCGCGATGGTGATCTCGCTCACCGGCTCGGCGAGCTTGCCGTTGCGGATGGCGAAACCGGCGGCGCCGCGGCTGTAGTCGCCGGTAAGGCCGTTGACGCCGTGGCCGATCAACTCGGTCACATAGACGCCGTTCTCAATGGCGCCGATCAGTTCCTCGGGCGTGCGTTTGCCGGGACGGAGCGTCAGGTTGGTGGTGCCGGGAGACGGATTGCCGCCGCCGCGGGCCGCCCGTCCGTTGCTGGCCAAGCCGAGCTCGCGGCCGGTCGACGAATCGAGAACCCAGGTTTGCAGAATGCCGTCGCGGATCAGGTCGAGCGGCTCCTGCGCCAGTCCCTCCCCGTCGAAGGGGCGCGATGCCGGACCGCGCCGGCGCGTGGGATCGTCGTCGATGCGGATCGTGTCGGCGAAAATGCGCTGGCCGAGCTTGTCGCGCAGGAAGCTGGTGTTGCGGGCGATGCCGGACCCATTGATCGCACCGGCGAGGTGGCCGACGAGGCTGGTGGCGACGCGCGGGTCATAAACCACGGTACCGCGGAAGGTGGACAGCTTCTGGGGATTGAGGCGGCGTACCGCCCGCTCGCCGGCGGACCTGCCGATGTCTTCCGGCGTGCGCAGGTCGCTGCGGTGGCTCTTGGCATCGTAGTCGTAGTCGCGCTCCATGCCAGTCCCCTCCCCGGCGATGGCCGAGGCGGAGAGGCTGAAATGCGAGCCGAGATACGAGCCGGCGAAGCCATCCGACGTGGCGAGAACCAGCCCGCCCAGCGACCAGCCGGCCGAACCGCCGCCGGAATTGGAGACGCCCTTCACGGCGCGCGCCGCATCCTCGGTGGCGAGAGCCACTTCGGTCAGTTCGGCGGCGGAGGCGATCGTGTCGTCGATGAGATCGAGGTCGGGGAATTTCCGCGCCAGGCGGGCGGGATCGGCGAGCCCGGCGAAGCGGTCCTCCGGGGCGACGCGCGCCATGGCAACGGCGCGCGTGGCAAGTTCGGCGGGATCGGTCACGACGTTGGCGGAAACGGTCGCCGACCTTTTGCCGACGAAGACGCGCAGGGTGAAATCGTCACCCTCGGCACGCCGGGTTTCCTCGATCTTGCCAAGGCGCACCTCGACGGCGAGGGAGACGCCGCGCACGCAGACGGTGTCGGCGGCATCGGCGCCGGCCTTGCGGGCAGCTTCGACAAGGCGGGCGGCGCGTTGGGTGAGATCGGTCTGGTCGAGGATATCGCTCATGCCGCTGATCTAGGTGTGATCACCGGCGGAAGCAAGGCTGGACCGGGCGCGCCGCCTCAGGCGGACCGAAGGAAGACCAGCTGCGAGTCGCCGACAACGCGCCGATCAAGCTCTTCCAGTGAATGGATCGGAGCGATCCCGGACCTGGCGTCCTCTTCGAGGATGACCAAGGCACCCGGCTTCAACCACCCTCCAGCCACGGCGCTGGCGAGCGCCGCCTCTCCCAGCCCCTTGCGGTACGGCGGGTCAGCGAAGACCAGGTCGAACGGCCCGACGGTCCCTGCCGGACCGAGCCGTGTAGCGTCCCGCCGGAAAACGCGGGCACGCCCCGTCAGTCCCAGCGCCTCGATGTTTTGGCGAAGCAGACCGCGTGCCCCGATACCGTCCTCGACGAAGAGAGCCTGGCTGGCGCCGCGCGACAGCGCCTCCAGACCGAGCGCGCCAGTGCCGGCGAAAAGGTCGAGGACGCGAGCCCCCGACAACGCCTCGGCGTGGGAATGCACCAGAATATCGAAGAGGGTTTGGCGCAACCGGTCGGAACTCGGGCGGATCTCGCTGCCGGATGGCGTCGCCAGCGGGCGCCCGCGAAAGTCACCCCCGACGATTCGCATGGCCCGGCGACGCACGGCGCTTCTGAGGGGTGCGCGGCTTCGGCTGCGCCTTTGCCTTCGCAGGCGGGGCCGGCTCGCGGATGGGCGCGGCGAAATCGGCGCCTGCCGCCAGCGCCAGCTTCTTCCCCAACTGATCGCGCAGCACGTTGCCGCGGATCTCGCGCACGCCGCCCGGCTCCAGGTCGCCCAGCTGGAAAGGACCGTAGGAGACGCGGATCAACCGGTTGGTGGAGAGCCCGAGATGGGCCAGGACGCGCTTCACCTCGCGGTTCTTCCCTTCGCGCAGACCCAGCAACAGCCAGACGTTGGTGCCCTGAACCCGGTCGATCGACGCCTCGACCGCGCCGTAGAGGACGCCATCGATGGCGACGCCGTGCTGCAGCTCGTCGAGCTGCGCCTGGGTGACGGTTCCGTGGGCGCGGACGCGGTAGCGGCGGAGCCACCCGGTCGCGGGCAATTCCAGGATGCGGGCAAGGCCGCCGTCATTGGTGAGAAGCAGCAACCCCTCGGTGTTGATATCGAGGCGCCCGACGGCGACCACCCGGGGCATGTCCTCGGGCAGGGCGGCGAAGACGGTCTTGCGGCCCTGTGGATCACGGGCGGTGGTCACCAGCCCGCTCGGCTTATGATAGAGCCAGAGCCGCGTCCGCTCGCGCTCCGGCAGCGGCTGGCCATCGACGCTCACGCGGTCGCCGGCGCCGACATTGACGGCGGGCGAGGTCAGCACCTTGCCGTTGACGCTTACCCGGCCGGCGCCGATCCAGCGCTCGGCGTCACGGCGCGAGCACAGGCCGGCGCGGGCGAGCACCTTAGCGATGCGCTCGCCGCCGGCTTGCGCCGCCTCCGGATCGGTGTGTTTCATGGCAGCGTCTTTAACAGAGGCCTCCGGGCGCGTCAGGATGAAAAGCAGCCGAGACCCGATGGCGCTGGCAATCGCGGAGGCTCGCAAGGCAGGCGAGCGCGGCGAAGTGCCCATCGGAGCGGTGATCGTGCGCGACGGCGAGGTACTGGCGAGCGCCGGCAACGAAACGCTGGCGCGCGACGATCCCACGGCGCACGCGGAGATGCTGGTCATCCGCGCGGCGGCCAGCGCCGGCGGCTCGCAGCGCCTAGTCGGAGCCGATCTCTATGTCACCCTCGAGCCCTGCACAATGTGCGCGGCGGCGATCGCGTTCGCTCGTATCCGGCGGCTCTATTTCGGGGCGGCTGACGCCAAAGGCGGGGCCGTAGAAAGCGGCGTGCGCTTCTTCAGCCAGCCAACCTGCCACCACCGGCCAGAGATCTATGGCGGCCTCAGCGAAAGCGAATCCGCCGATCTGCTCGAAACATTCTTTGCCGCCCGGCGCTAGCGGCTATTTCGACCAGAACCAGTGCTTCTTTTTCTTCTTCTTCGGGTCCTCGATCACGGTCGGGGCCGATGGATCCGGCTCCAGGTATGTGGTCGGGGGCTCGTACAGGCTCTGGCGGATGAGGTTGCCGTTGGCATCCCGCTTGCCGATGCCGGTCGAGTTTGCCTTCGCCTCCGCAAAGAGCCTCTCCCGCTCGGCAACCTTCTTGGGGTCCTCGAAGCGATAGCTCGAGTCCACGCGCGCTGGCGGCGGCATCCGCTTCGGCGCGACCGGAATATCGATGACGACGTCCTCGCCGCCTCCCTTCGCCAGGGCCTTCTTCCGGGCGCGCTCGGCGGCATCCGGATCGTTCGGCCAATCGGGCGAGGTCGTGTCCTGTCCGGGCGGAGGCAGCGACAGGGCGGCGGTCTTGGGGGGCTCGACGAGCGGCGGCCGCTGCGCGTAGTCGATGTGCGGCTTCGGCTTGCTGAGCGACACCAGGCCGGAGAGATCCGAAACGGTTTGCTTGCCCACGGGAACGCCGGTGCCGTAAGTCGTGCCGCCCGACATGCATCCCGAAAGGCCGAAGGCCATGCCTGCCGACGCTGCGATGACGATCGACTGCAGTAGAGGGCGACGCAGCATTCCAGCATCCTTCGTGGCGGCCGAAATGGGCTTGCGTGACAATACAGGCGAAATTCCGGCCGATTCGAGCCTTGTCTAACCGATAGGGGCGGCCCGAACAACCTCGCCGGCCGCCACGGCCCGGTCCAGCGGGGACCCCGGACCGGCGTTCGCCACCATGGCGCGCGCGACCTCGACATCATGGTTCATCGCCTCGACCAGGGCGGAAACCGTGTCAAAGCGCAGTTCCGGGCGAATCCAGTCGAGGAAGCTGACGGTAAGTTCCGCGCCGTAGAGGTCGCCGGAGAAGTCGAAGATGAAGACCTCGAGGAGCGGCGCGCCGTTGTCGAAGGTCGGCCGGCGACCGTAACTCGCAACCCCGCCGAGCGTCCTGTCCTTCCATTGGACATTGACGGCATAGATGCCGTGGCGGAGCCGGCAGTCGGGCCCGAGCCGGATGTTGGCCGTGGGAAAGCCCAGATCGCGTCCGCGGCGGTCGCCCTGGATGACATTGCCATCGACCAGCCAGCGGTGGCCAAGCAGGCGATTGGCCGCGCCAATCTCGCCTGCGGCAAGGGCCTCACGTATGGCGCTGGACGAAATCGGGCTGCTGCTTTCGCCGCTTACCGCGTCGATGACTTTCACGTCGAAGCCGAGCCGGGTTCCCTCGTCCGCCAGGGACGCCAACGAACCTGCGCGAGCCTTGCCGTAGCGGAATCCAGGCCCGACGACGACCGCCTTCGCCCTCAGCGCGCCGGCGAGGACATCGCGGGCGAAGGCATCGGGTGAAAGCGTTGCGAAGGCCGCATCGAACCTCGCGACAACCATGCCGTTGATGCCGAGCGCCGCCAGCAGGGAAGCCTTGGCGGACGCCGAGGTCAACCGGAAGACCGGAAAATCGGGCCGGAAGAACGTGCGCGGGTGCGGCTCGAAGGTCAGGGCAACCGCCGGTACGTCCAGCCGGCGAGCTTCGGCGACGGCCGCACCGATCAAGGCGGCATGGCCGCGATGCACCCCGTCGAAATTGCCGATGGTGACGACGCCGCCCGCCAGCTCCGGCGGAACCGCATCGAGGGAAGAGGGAATCAGCGCAGCGCGTGACATGCGAGCCATTTCCGGTGCGGCGCGGAAACGTGGCTGCCGCCCGCCGCCGCGTCAAGCATCTCTACCAGGCGAGCCGGGGGACGAACGCCCGCGCCCCAAGCCCGGCATCGGCAAGAACGGCGTGGACGGCGGCGGCGTCAGGGTTGTCGCGATGGCCGAAGGCCTCGGCGTGGATCCCCGCGGTAATGAACAGCACGTCGAGGCCGGCCTGGTTGGCGCCACGGACATCCGTTGCAACGCCGTCGCCGATGGCGAGGATCGAAGCAGGCGCGGCCGGGGCGCCGGTGATTTCGGCAAGGCGGGCCAGCGCCGTAGCGTAAATGGGCGGATGCGGCTTGCCGAAGACGAT
>JBBQGL010000013.1:0-36171 GCA_038323025.1 Hyphomicrobiales bacterium | reverse complement strand
ACATGGCCTTCTACATCGGCAACGTGATTGACGTGGGTGTGGAAATCCTCGCCATGAAGGAACTGCAACAGGAAATGTCGTCTGGCGTCGGGTACTACGAGGGCGAGCTTTACAACCTTATCCGAGAAGGCCGCGGCGTTCCCGCCGGAATCGGATATCCCTGCCTGATGAAATCCGCCGTCGTCGTCTTCCCCGGCTCGAATCGCGACCACGACATGATCGTGGCGCTCCGCAAGATCGGCGGACAGGCGCCGGAGGTGGTCTGGTACGCGGACGCCGACATTCCCGCGGTCGACCTGATCGTACTGCCCGGCGGCTTCTCCTATGGCGACTACCTCCGCTCGGGCGCGATCGCGGCGCGGGCGCCGGTGATGCGGACGATTGCCGAGCGCGCGGCCGCCGGCGTGCCGATCCTCGGCGTCTGCAACGGGTTCCAGATTCTCTGCGAGGCGGGACTGCTGCCCGGCGTCCTGATGCGAAACGCCAGCCTCCGCTTCGTCTGCCGCGAAGTGAACCTCCGCGTCGAGGCGACCGACACGGTGTTCACGCGCGCCTACACGGACGGACAGATCATTCGCACGCCCGTGGCGCACGGCGACGGCAACTACCGCTGCGACGAGGAGACGCTCCGCCGCCTCAAGGCCGAGAACCGCATCGCGTTCCGCTATGTCAACGCGGCAGGGCTCGCGGCCGACGACGCCAATCCCAACGGCTCGATCGACGCGATCGCCGGCATCCTCAACGAGAAGCGGAACGTGCTCGGCATGATGCCGCACCCGGAGAACCTGATCGAGCCGCTGCAGGGCGGCACCGATGGGCGGCCGCTGTTCGCCAGTCTCGCCGCGCTGGGAGCGGCGGCGTGAGGGTGGCGCTCGCCGCCCTCGCCGGGATCGCGCTTGCCGGCTGCCAATCGGCGCAGACCACGACGCGCGCTCCGGCCGGCGAAGGCGCGCATCTCGCCAACGCCGCGCTCAGCGAGACGATCCGCACCTGCTGGTTCTCCGGCGATCCGGCCTTCGCCGAATTCAGTTACGCGCCGGAGGCCAACATCGCCCAGCCGCGCATCCTGATCGTGCCGAAGAAGGAACCGGGCGGGCGCCCTGCCCTCGTGATCGAGCCGAAGGGTGGCGGCGTGGTCGAGATGTATGGCCCGCTCCTGCAATCGGCGAGCGGATCGCGGATCAACGCGGACGTGGCGCGGTGGAAGACCGGCGCGACGGCGTGTGCAGCATGAACGCCCCTGTCGCCATCACGCCGACCGTCATCGCCGCACATGGGCTCAAGCCGGACGAATACGAGCGCATCCTGACGCTGATCGGGCGCCCGCCGTCGCTGACCGAGCTCGGCATCTTCTCGGCGATGTGGAACGAGCATTGCTCGTACAAGTCTTCGAAGAAATGGCTGCGCACCCTGCCGACGACGGGACCGCGCGTCATCTGCGGGCCGGGCGAGAACGCCGGCGTGGTCGATATCGGCGACAACCTCGCCGTCATCTTCAAGATGGAAAGCCACAACCATCCGTCGTTCATCGAGCCGTACCAGGGCGCGGCGACCGGGGTCGGCGGAATCCTCCGCGACGTGTTCACCATGGGCGCGCGGCCGGTGGCGGCAATGAACGCGCTCCGCTTCGGCGCGCCGGATCATCCGCGGACGCGGCATCTGGTGTCGGGCGTAGTCGCCGGCGTCGGCGGCTATGGCAATTCCTTCGGCGTGCCGACCGTCGGCGGCGAGGTCAATTTCCATCGCGGCTACAACGGCAACATCCTCGTCAACGCTTTCGCCGCCGGCATCGCGCGCGCCGATTCGATCTTCTATTCCAAAGCCTCGGGCGTCGGGCTGCCTGTGGTCTATCTCGGCTCGAAGACCGGCCGCGACGGCATTCACGGCGCCTCGATGGCCTCAGCGGAATTCGCCGCCGACTCAGAAGAGAAGCGTCCCACGGTCCAGGTCGGCGACCCGTTCGCGGAGAAGCTGCTCCTCGAGGCGTGCCTCGAGCTGATGGCGACCGGCGCGGTCGTGGCGATCCAGGACATGGGCGCCGCCGGCCTCACCAGCTCCGCGGTGGAGATGGGGGCAAAGGGCGACCTCGGCATCGAGCTCGACCTTGATCGCGTGCCCTGCCGGGAGACCGGCATGACGGCGTACGAGATGATGCTCTCGGAGAGCCAGGAACGCATGCTGATGGTGCTCCGTCCCGAGAAGGAGAGCGAGGCCGAGGCGGTCTTCCGCAAATGGGGGCTCGATTTCGCCGTCGTCGGGAAGACCACCGACGACCTGCGTTTCCGTGTCCTGCACAAGGGCAAGGTCGAAGCCGACCTCCCGATCAAGGACCTCGGCGACAAGGCCCCCGAATACGACCGGCCTTGGACGGAACGCCGGCACCCTGCCCCGCTTTCCGGCTCCGTCCCGGAACCCGAGGATTACAATCAGGCGCTTCTTCGGATCGTCGGCTCGCCCGACATGGCGTCCCGCCGCTTCGTATGGGAGCAATACGATACGCTGATCGGCGGAAACTCCATCGTTCGGCCAGGCAGCGATGCCGGTGTGATCCGGCTCGACGGCACGGCCAAGGGTCTCGCCTTTGCGGTCGATGTTACGCCGCGCTATTGCTCCGCCGATCCGTTCGAGGGCGGCAAGCAGGCAGTTGCCGAATGCTGGCGTAATCTCACCGCTTCCGGCGCCGAACCGATCGCACTCACCGACAACCTCAATTTCGGCAACCCGGAACGGCCCGAGATCATGGGCGAGCTGGTCGGCGCGATCAAAGGCATCGGCGAGGCTTCGCGTGCCCTCGATTTCCCGGTCGTTTCGGGGAACGTGTCGCTTTACAACGAGACCAACGGCGCCGCGATCCCGCCGACGCCCGCGATCGGCGGTGTCGGCCTTTTTGACGATGTGGCGGCGCATACCACGATCGCCTTCAAGGCCGAGGGCGACGTCATCCTCCTCGCCGGCGCGCCGCCGTCATGGGGAACCCATCTCGGCCAATCGATTTACCTCCGCGAGATTCTCGGCCGCGAGGAAGGCCCGCCGCCGCCGGTCGATCTCGCCCATGAGAAGCGCGTTGGCGATTTTGTCCGCGGCCTGATCCGCGCGCGACGGGTAACCGCCGTTCACGACTGCTCCGACGGCGGCCTCGCGATTGCCCTCGCGGAAATGGCGATGGACTCGGGAATCGGCGCGACGACACCGCTGCCCGATGCCGATTCACCGCTCGCCGTCCTGTTTGGCGAGGACCAGGGCCGCTACGTTGTGACCGCCCGTCGCGAGGACTTCGACGAGCTGACGCGGATGGCCAAGGCCGCCGGCGTGGCCATGCCGTGGATCGGCACCACCGGAGGCGATCTGCTCAAGCTCGGCGACGTGATAGCGCTGCCGGTTGCAAAGCTCAGCGCGGCCTATGAGAATTGGTTCTCGGCCTATATGGCCGGTGGCGTCTGACCCCGGGCGGCGAGGATTAGACCATGCCGATGAAAGCGCACGACATCGAAGGGCTGATCAAGACGGCTCTCCCCGACGCCAAGGTGACCATCCGCGACCTCGCCGGCGACGGCGATCACTTTGCCGCCGAGGTCGTCTCGGAATCGTTCCGCGGCAAGAGCCGCGTGCAGCAGCACCAGATGGTCTACGCGGCGCTGCGCGGCAACATGGGCGGCGCGCTGCACGCCCTCGCACTGCAAACCAGCGCGCCCGAATAGGCTCTGTTGACGCAATCCATTGCGGATGCTGGCGTCAGTTCCTATGCTTAGTGTGACTTTGGGCGCCTCTCCGCCCGCAGATCGGAGCATTCCAGAATGAGCGAGATTCAGGGCTGGATCGAAAACGAGGTAAAGAGCAACGACGTGGTGCTCTTCATGAAGGGCACGCCGACCTTTCCCCAGTGCGGGTTTTCCAGCCAGGTCGTGCAGATCCTCGACTATCTCGGCGTCGACTACAAAGGCATCAACGTCCTCGAGAATGCCGACATCCGCCAGGGGATCAAGGCGTTCTCCAACTGGCCGACGATCCCGCAGCTCTACGTCAAGGGCGAATTCGTCGGCGGCTGCGACATCGTCCGCGAGATGTTCCAGGAGGGCGAGTTGAAGGATTATCTGTCCCAGAAGGGCGTCGCTACGGCGGACGTCCCGGCCGAAACCGCCTGACGTCGTCATTCGCGCGAATCAGAAAAGGCCGCCCGCAGGGCGGCCTTTTTCGTTTTATCGACGCCGATTGAAAGCAACTCGCCTACTATTGTGCAGTGTAGTTTCATTCATCTCTCGTTCATCTTGGACGTATTGGGCGTCCACCTCATATAGTTCCCGTATTAAAATAGTTTAATGTTGTTTATCCGACGTTGCGCGACGGGAATTCACGCATATATCCGTTTAACGCTGCAGGGGAGCGATTTAAGCAGGCGAGACGCACGACGGCCTCGCTGGAGATAAACTCATGATGACGAAGATAAAGACTGCAATCACCGGCGTAGCCACCGCCGCGGTACTTGCCGGAAGCATGCTCGTCGGGGCCCCGGCCGCCGAGGCGGCGCCCTACGGCATGATGCACAACCACCACAACAACTGGCAACATAACGACTGGCACAATCGCGGCCGCGGCGGCTCGGACTATCTGGTCCCGGGGATTGTCGGTTTCGTCGCAGGCCTTGCCCTCAGCAACGCCGTCCATCACAACAACGGCAGCTGCGCCGAGCGCTTCAATTCCTACAACCCGCGTACCGGGATGTATCTCGGCTACGACGGCGTCTATCACCGCTGCTATAACTAACGCCAGCCGGTACCAGAACTGCGAAGGCCGCCCCCGGGCGGCCTTTTGCTTTTGGCTGGCGCTGCCGCTGTCAGCACGAACTTTTCATCACTTGCGCCGATGATCCGCCACGGAGAACGGGGCACGGGCGCGGATGGCGGCAGCAGTGGCTAGTGGAGGTGATCTGTCGCCACCGTTGCGGCCTGCCTCGTATGACCGCACCGACGCGGCGCTGCTCGTTCTTCTCCTGATCCTCGGGCTTGCGGCCCGGACGTGGATCGCGATCTTCTTTCCCGGCTTCGATCACCCGGACGAGAATTACCAGGCGACCGAGCAGGCCCATCGCCTGCTCTTCGGCTACGGCGTCGTGCCCTGGGAGTTCCGCATCGGCGCGCGCAGCTGGCTGCTGCCGGGTCTGGTTGCCGGTCTTCTCGATCCCCTCGCCCATATCTGGCAGAAGCCCGACGAGTACCTGCGGGCGCTCGCCGTCGCCCTCGGTGTCCTCTCGCTCTCGTCGGTCTGGGCGGCGTATGAAATCGGCCGCCGCTTCGGCCGCGCCCATGCGCTCGCCGCCGGTCTTGCCGTCGCGGTCTGGGTCGAGCTCGCATACTACGGTGTCCGCCCGCTGAGCGAAGGGCTGGCGACCAACTTCCTCCTCGTCGCGATCGCGCTTGTCGGCGTCGAAGGGGTCTCGCGCCGCCGGATTTTTTTGGGCGGCGCAGCCCTCGGGGCGGCCTTCGTATTCCGCTTTCACCTCGCCCCGGCTCTGGCCATCGTCGCCATCGCCGCGGCGCGACTGGAATGGCGTGGCCGCTGGCTCCCCATGGCCATCGGGGCTGCCATCCCCCTGGCGATCCTCGCGGTGGTCGACACGCTGACCTGGGGCTATCCCTTCGCCTCGATCGTCACGAATTTCGAGGTCAACGTCTTCGCCGGCCGCGCCGATCTCTACGGGACGATGCAGCTCAACTGGTACCTCCCCATGATGATCATCCGCTGGGGTTTCGCCATCCTGCTCATCGCCCCGCTGATCATCGTGGGCGCGGCAAAGAAGCCGATCCTGCTGGTCGCGGCGGCGGTGCTCATCCTCACCCACAGCCTGATCACCCATAAGGAATACCGCTTCATCGTCCCGGCGATCGCCTGCCTGATCGTGCTGGCAGGCCTCGGCCTCGCCGAGTGCGTCGCCGCGCTTGACCGGCGGCTGAAGTCGCCCGTCTTCAAGCGGTTTGCCCTTCCTGGCGCGCTGGTCCTCTTTGCCTTGGCGAGCCTTGCCGTCGCCGGATCGACCGAGGGACAGGCGCGCCTCACCGCGGGCCGGAACTGGCGCGACGCTTTCGCGGCGTTGAGCATGGACCCTTCCCTTTGCGGCATCGGGCTCGTCAGCAACGACTGGACCACGATGCCGGGCTACGCCGCCCTGCACCGTCCGGTACCGATCTATTTCTGGGACTCGCTGAAGCACGCCGGCCTGCAGGGAGCCGCCGACGTGCTGGTCGAGGAGCGCACCGGAGCCGGCGTCTCCCCCGACCCGGCGTTTTCCGAGGCGACGTGCTTCCAGAGTACCGGGGGCGCCTGGTCCGGCGTCTGCGTCTATCGCCGCCCGGGCACCTGCACGGCGGCCCCCGGCCTCGAGCTCAATGCCGAGCTGATCAGGCGCGGCGACTAGGCCGGCTCGGTCGGTCGCCCGGAAGGCTCCACGAAAAAGGCCGCCCGGAGGCGGCCTTTTGAACGGTCGGGCCGGCTGCTCCTAGCGCGAGTAGAACTCGACGACGAGGTGCGGCTCCATCTGGACCGGATAGGGCACGTCGGCGAGCGCCGGGCGGCGAACGAACGTCGCGGTCATCTTGCCGTGGTCGACTTCGAGGAAATCGGGCAAGTCACGCTCGCCGGACTGGGTGGCCTCCAGAACCAGCGCCATCTCGCGCGACTTCTCCTTGACCGTGATCACGTCGCCGGGCTTGCAGCGATAGCTGGCGATGGTCACGCGCGTGCCGTTGACCTGGACGTGGCCGTGGTTGACGAACTGGCGCGCGGCGAAAACCGTCGGCACGAACTTGGCGCGATAGACGATCGCATCGAGCCGGCTCTCGAGCAGGCCGATCAGGTGCTCCGAGGTGTCGCCGACGCGGCGGATGGCCTCGTAGTAGATGTTCTTGAACTGGCGCTCCGAGATGTTGCCGTAATAGCCTTTGAGCTTCTGCTTGGCGCGCAGCTGCACGCCGAAGTCGGAGAGCTTGCCCTTGCGGCGCTGGCCGTGCTGGCCGGGTCCGTATTCGCGGCGATTGACGGGGCTCTTCGGGCGGCCCCAGATGTTCTGCCCCTGACGGCGGTCGAGCTTGTGCTTCGCCGCAATGCGCTTGGTCATCGCTTACCTTTCAAAACTCAGGGTAGGCGCCCTCCTTTGCCGGTTGCCCGGCCGACAGGAAGCACCGGCAGCTCCGGTCCTTCCGCGGGTCGCGTGAAAACCCGCACAGGCGGCATTCCTGCCGAACCGCGCGGGCTGTGGGTGATACTGCCCCGCCCTCCCCCTGTCAAATCAAGGGGATCGGCAGAGGCATGAGGCCCGGGTCTTACTACCGCGGTCCCGGACCGGTTGCAACGGAGCGCCGAGGCGCTCCGTTGCAACCCTGGTCAGGCGAGGAACGGTTTGGCCGCCGCCAGGACTTCTTCCTTGCTCTTCGGTTCGTCGAAGGCGCCATCCCAGGACTTTTCGCCCCGGATACGGCGGACTTCGGCCGCGTGCCTGGCTTCGACCGAATGGATCTGCAGGGCGATAGTCAGGATATCGCCGCTGGAGATCAGATTGCCGGCCTGGCCCTTGTAGGCGGCGACCCCAAGGTCCTCGAAGGTCTTCGACAGGGTGGTGAAGGTGTCGAAATTCGAGAAGACATCGGCATATTTGCCGCCGGCCGTGAAATCGGCCTTCGGCTTCTTCACCGCCTTCGCGCCCAGCGCGCCCTTGAGCAGCGCGACGTGGGCGGCTTCGTGCTTCCCGATCTGGTGGAAGACGGCCTGGTACTTCCTGGGGATCAGCCCCTTGGAAGCGTTGGCCTTCGCATAGAACGCATCCTCGATATATTCGAGGGTGAGAGCGAAGTTGAGGACATCGACGATCTGCTGCGGGATACCCGCGGCGAACGTCTCGCTCGACGCCGCCGCGAGGATCACCGGCGTTGAAGCGAGAACCCCGAGCCGGCTGGCAACGGCACTGAACAGGCCCCGTCGCGAGGTCATGCGGTCGGTGAGTTCAGGGTCGAGTCCGGCGAGGATATTCTTCGGTTGAATGGTCATCGTTCTGTTCCTTTGAGGGTGCGGAGCCAAGCCTAGACAAGGCCGTGGGCGTTGATCTTCGTCTTCACGAAGGGACCTGCCTTGGGCAATACCTTGGCCGGCGCCAGCGCACCGTCGAGGCCCTTCTTGTCGACGACGTCATCGCCGGCGAACGCCGCACTGTTTGGCTGGAGCAGATCGCGGATCACCGCCGCGTGGCGGGCCTCAACCGAGACGATCTTGCCGGCGGCAAGGAGGTAGTCGCCGTTCTTGATCAGCCTGCCGGCGCCGTTATAGGCCGACACGCCGAGATCCTCGAAGACCTTGGCGGTGCCGAGGACGCTCTTCCGGCTGCTGAAGTCGATCTTCGAGAAATCGACCTCGAGGTCGGGAATTGCGTCCGCCGCCAGCGCCTTCTTGAGGAACTCGCGGTGTTCTACCTCATGGTCGCGTATCTCCGTGAGGATGGTGGTTTCATCGCTGGTAATCCCCGAATAGGCACTGGCGACGACCTGGGTGTAGAAGGCCGCTTCGAGCTGCTCGAGCGCGTAGGCGTAGTTGAGAACGGCCGTGTCGCCTGAACCCAGGTCGACGCCTTCGGCTGCGAATGCTTCCGTGATGCCGAAGCCCGGCAGCTTCAAGCCGATCGCGATGGCAGCCGCAAGGCCAGCACCGGACCATTTCAGAACCGTCCGGCGAGATTCCATATTCCGCTGCAAGAGCGGGCCGGCATCGGCGGCCGAAGCGATATTGTCATTTTTCATGAACGTTCCTTCCTGTGCGGCCCACACCTCGCCGGAGGTACGGTTGCGTACGGAAGAAAGTTTCGGAGCCGGCGTGGATTTTTCGACGCCGACGGCTATCGGGGACTTGGGCATGAACGATTCCTCTTTCAGCCTGACAATCCCGCCCGCCGAAATAGCGCTATCGAAGGTGAACTCACGGCGATGTGCATTGTTGAACGGCGCGCAGAGATGGTCCGGCATCGCCGGACGCCTTCCGGGTTACATCTCGCCCCCTTGCGCCGATGTCGCCCGGCGGAAGCGCAACGGTCGCCCCACATCGCCGATGAGCCGTTGGCCATTTCATCAGCCAATTGGTCACGATTTCACTTTCCCGCGACCGATCCGGCGCGGGTGATATGCATGCTCGGTTCATGCCCCTCGGAAGCCCGAAGGGGGTGGCGGGCGCCTTGAAAACGCCAGTCCGGGTAGTCCGAGTGGGACGCTTTCAGAGGCGCCCGCCGTAGCGCTATTCGAGCCTCCCGCTTTCGCTCTCCGGAACGACAGGCATTGGCGCCCATCGCCCTTAAGGTGGGCATGCCAAGACAAGCCGAAGGCTTGATCTTGGCACCCAAGCGCGTCCCGGATTTCGCTCCGCTCCATCCGGGCTACGCCGGCAGGTTCGTTGCGCGTGGTTCGGGGCTCGCCGTTCAGGCGGCAATTGTCCGGATCAACGACCCCAGGATTCCGCAGGCCGCCAGCGTCGGCAGGATGCCCAGCTTCAGCCTGAACAGCATCGCCAGCGCAACCGCCATGAGCGCAAGGGCCCAGGGGTCGAGGCTCGACGAGACGGGCCAGGCGAGGCTGAACGGGCCGAAACTCAACGATCCGACGTCCCTGAAAAGGACGTGCAACCCGAGGAAAACGGCGAGATTGACGATGACGCCGACGACGGCGGCGGTGATCGCGGCAAGGCCGCCGGACAAGGCGCGGTTGCCGCGGAGCTTTTCGACGTAGGGCGCCCCGAGGAAGATCCAGAGGAAGCACGGAACGAAGGTGACCCAAGCGACGAGCAGACCGCCGATCAGGCCGCCGAGGAGAGCGTCGATCCCGCCGGCGTCGCGGAAGGCCGCCAGGAAGCCGACATAGGAAAGCACCAGGATCAGCGGCCCCGGCGTCGTCTCCGCCATGGCGAGGCCGTCCAGCATCTCGCCCGGCCGCAACCAGCCGAACGAGCCGACCGCGGCATCGGCGACATAAGCGAGTACCGCATAGGCGCCGCCGAAGGTCACCACCGCCATCTTGCTGAAGAACAGCGCCAGCGCCGGATAGATGCTCGTCCACCCGAAGGCAAAGCCAAGGGCCAGGACCGGCGCCACCCACAACCCTCCACTGACTGCCGCGACACGGGCGGCGCGGCCGGATGTCGGTTCGACATGATGGAGGCCGGCGTCGACGAGTTCGTCCGCCGCAGCGCCTGCCGGATCCCGGAAAGGCACTGCGAACAAGTCCGGCCGCAGGCGCGTCCCGGCGAACCCAACAATACCGGCAGCGAGGATGATCGCCGGGAACGGGACGTGAAGGGCGTAGATCGCGAGGAATGCCAGTACCGCGATCGCTTCCGCCGCCCGGTTGCGGAGCGCCCGCCTGCCGATCCGGAGCACCGCCTCGATGACGATGGCGAGCACCGCCGCCTTAAGGCCGAAGAAGAGGTTCTGCAGCCAGTCGGTTCGCTGGAAGAGAGCGTAGAGCGTCGACAGCGTCAGGATGACCACGAGACCGGGAATGACGAACAACGTCCCGGCGACGATGCCACCGCGGGTACCATGCAGCAGCCACCCGACATAGGTCGCCAGTTGCTGGGCCTCGGGGCCCGGCAGCAGCATGCAGAAGTTCAACGCATGCAGAAACCGGTTCTCCGGGATCCACCGCTTCTCCTCGACGAGGACACGGTGCATGAGCGCGATCTGCCCGGCGGGACCGCCAAACGAAAGGAAGCCGATCCTCGCCCAGACGCGGGATGCCTCACGGAAAGTGGGGCGCGTGTCACCCGGCCCGGTGCCACCTGCAGCGCTCACGCCGGCATGCCGCCGGGGCCGGACGCCGAGATCGGATCGGCGACCAGAGGCCGGAGGCCGATGCCCGCGAGCGTGCCGGTTAAAGCCGCCGGCCAGGCCTTTCCCGAGGTCAGGTAAGCCGCCCCACCGCCTTCGCCCGGGCCGGAACCGGCGGCGGCTTCGGCAATGGAGAGCACGCGCCGCGCGATCGCCGGCGCAGGATCGATCCACTCCACCGGCCACGGCGCCAGCCGCGTGAAATGCCCGAGCAGGAAGGGATAGTGCGTGCAGCCGAGCACGATCATGTCCGTGCGCCTGCCCTCGCGCTCGACGAAGGCCGGCTCGATTTCCTGGAAGACGGCCGTATCGTCGATCGGCTCCCCGCGCATGTGGGCCTCGGCGAGAGGGGCGAGATTGGCCGAGCCGACGAGCCGCACGTAGCAGCGCTGGGCGAAGCTCTGGATGAGCGTCCGGGTGTAGTCGCGCTGCATGGTGCCGAACGTGGCAAGCACGCTGACCAGCCCGGACTTCGTCCTTTCCGCCGCCGGCTTGATCGCCGGGACGGTGCCGACGAACGGCAGCGTGAAGCGCTGGCGGAGCGGCGGCAGGACGAGCGTCGAGGCGGTGTTGCAGGCGATCACCACGATGTCGGGCGAATGGAGGGCGATCAGCCTCCCGACCAGGGCGACGACATGGTCGGAGAGCTCGCGGTCGACCCAGTCGCCATAGGGAAAGCCGGCATCGTCGGCGACATAGATCATCTCGGCGCCCGGTAAAGCGGCGCGTATCTCGCGCGCCACCGAGAGCCCGCCGACGCCCGAATCAAAGACCAGAAGCCGGGTCAATCGAATTTGCCCCTGTCGGTGGTGACGGTGCCGTCGGGGAGTGTGCGCGGCCGCGTCGGCCGCCGCTCCAGGGCCGCCACGACGCCGCGGAAGGTGTGAATCTCCTTCTCGGTCAGCCTCGCCTTCTGCAGCATGGTGCGGATGGCCTGGACGAAATGCGGTCGCTTCTCGACCGGACGGAAGAAGTTGACCGCTTCCAGCGCCTCTTCCAGATGGGCGAACAGGCGCATCAGGTCCTCCTTCGGCGCCGGCGGATCGAGCGGACCGGAGAAGGGCAGACTGGCCGCCTCGGCGACCGCCCCGCCGATCCGCCATTCGTAGGCGACGAGCAGCACCGCCTGGGCGATGTTCAGCGAGGAGAATCGCGGGTCGACCGGGAGGGTCAGGATCTCGTCGGCGAGGGAGACCTCGTCGTTGCTGAGGCCCGTCCGCTCACGCCCGAAGATCACGCCGGCTGGCCTGCCCGAGCCGATAATTGCCCGCAGATTTGTTGCCGCCTCGCGCGGCCCCGCTACCGGCTTCGGCACCTCGCGCGAGCGGGCCGTGGTGGCATAGACGAAAGCGAGGTCGCCGATCGCCTCGGCGAGCGTTCGAAAGACCCGCGCATTCTCGATGACCCGGGAGGCGCCACTCGCTGCCGCGACGGCCTTGTCGTTGGGCCAGCCCTCGCGCGGATTGACGATGCGCAACTCCTCCAGTCCGAAATTGGCCATGGCCCGCGCCGCGGTGCCGACGTTCTCGCCGAGCTGCGGCTCGCAAAGCACGATGACGGGGGCGGAGGACATCGCTGGGCCCTCTCCTTGGGGCTGTTGCGACCTACGGCAATCCGCGAAGGCCGGTCAAGCGCCGAGGCCTCGTGGAGGCGGCCGCGGGGTTGGTACGAGCGTCGGCGACTCCGCCGTGGTAGTATACCGGCTCAGCGATTCCGGCTGGGGAGATACGCCATGTCCACCACCATGATGTCGCCGCAAGGCAGCTCGGATCACATCCGAAGCAATTCCGGCTGGTTCCTGTTTCTCGGCATCCTCTTCATTATCGGTGGCATCTTCGCGATCGTGTCGCCGTTCATCGCGACTCTCTTCGTCACTACCTTCATCGGTGCCGCGCTCGCCATCGTCGGCATCATGCAGGTCATCCAGGCCTGGCAGATGCGCTCGTGGGGCGGTTTCCTCTGGCAGTTGCTGATCGGGCTGGCCTTGCTTGCCGGCGGCATCGCAATCTGGTGGAACCCCTTCGTCGGCGCCCTGACATTGACCCTGTTCGTCGGTGCCATGTTCGTCGCCAAGGGCGTGTTCCAGTTGATCCTCGGGCTGCAGATGCGGCCCCACACAGGGTCGGGCTGGGTGATCACCTCCGGGGTCATCGCCCTCGTCGCCGGCGTCCTGATCTACCTGCAGTGGCCGTTCTCGGCCCTGTACCTGCTCGGCACCCTCGCCGGCATCTCGCTGATCTTCAGCGGCTGGGGCTACGTGATGATCGCGACCGCCGCCCGGCGGGTTTAGTGTCTGCCGGAACAAAATTCGCTGACGCCGGCTCCCAACTGCCGGCGGCCGCTGTCTCGCCGTGGATACGCGCAATACCGGCGAGCATGATTTCCAGCCCCATGGCGAAGGTCTGCTCGCGTTCGGCAGGCCGGAAGTACGGATTGACGGCGGTGATGAGCGGATAGTCGCGCGCAGCGACCGCATCGGGGACCGGCACCGCCGCCGAGGGCCCCCTGGAATATCCCGCCGCTTCGTCGAGGGCCGCGCCGGCAATGTAGTAGCCAAGCGCGCGAAACAGCCGCGCGCTGGTCTCGGCGTCGAAACCGGCGTCGCGGAAAATGCCCAGAATCGACTCGAGATAGGCGAGCCCCGCCGCGGTGTTCATGCGGTGGACCACCACGAACTGAAAGAAGCGCGGGTGGCGCAGAGCCGCCTCGCGGTAGCCGTAGGCAACCTGGCGAAGCCGCTCCTGCCAGGGCAGGCTGGCGGGCGGCAGCCGCGTCGCGGAGACCAGCCGGTCGAGAAGTGCATCGCGCAAATGCGCCAGACTCGGAAAGTAGTGGTAGAGGCTCATGGCGCGGCAGCCGAGATCCTCGGCAAGCTTGCGCATCGAAAAGCCCTCGTTGCCCTCGCGCTCGATCAGCGCCAGCGCCGCCTCCTCTATCCGCTCCCGGGACAGCGGCTCGCGTGGGGCTCGCGCCTTCGTGCGTGGCATTCAAACTCCGATCACCGATTTCTTACAGCGTAAGGCTTGACACCTTACACTGTACGGTTACTCTCCCGAAACGCCTTACAGCGTAAGGCTGACTGAGGTCAAGGACATAGTCAAGGAGGGAGAAGTGTCCATGTTCGCAATCCGCAAGCCCAACCGCTCGGTCCTGCTGGCGACAGCCGCGATGTTTGCCGCCTTCATCGGCGGCGCGACGCTGATGCCCACGCGCCCTGCCCTTTCGGCCGACGCCATGCCGACGTCGGCCGATGACGTCTACAAGGACATGGAGAAGACCTGGGGATCGGTGCCGGCGTTCGTGAAACAGTTGCCCAAGGCGATGCTCGCCGGCGCGTGGCAGGAGGAGAAGGACCTCGAGCTCAGCGACAAGACGGCGCTGTCGCCGAAGGTCAAGTCGCTGATCTCGCTCGCTGTCGCGGCCCAGATTCCATGCAGTTACTGCGTCTGGGCCGATACCAACACCGCCAGGCAGCTCGGCGCCAGCGACGAGGAGATCGCCGAGGCGGTCGGCATGTCGGCGCTGACGCGGCACTGGAGTACACTGTTCAACGGCCTCCAGGTCGACTTCGCCCAGTTCAAGAAGGACCTTGGGGGCTAGTCGATGCGGTTTTGACGCTGCCGGCGCGACTGCCGGCGGCGCCAGGCTCAGGGAGGATGTCAATGTCGGCTTACAACGTGGTGCGGTTTCGCGTGAAGGCAGGCCGCGAGAAGGAATTCATCGAGGCAAACAAGACCATGACCGGCAGCGGCGAGATGAAGGGTTTCCGGAAGGGCGCCCTCATCAAGACCGGCGACCGGACCTACTGCTTCATTGGCGAGTGGAAGGACATCGCGGCGATCGTGGCGGCGCGCCCGGCGATGATCGGCGGGCTGGACTCGATGCGCGGCATGCTGGAAGACCTCGGCGGCGGCCTCGGTGTCACCGACCCGGTGTCGGGCGAGGCGGTCTTCGAGTCGTCGGCCGGCTAGCAGCGAGCAAACCGCCCCTGCTGGAGGGCGGGGGCGGCTGCCTCAAGGCGACAGGGTTACATGGCGAATGGGTTGGTCCTGTCGAGACCGAGAGCGACATGGATGGGACGCGTAATCGCCCCATCCATAAGATCGAAGCCGCTGCCGATGTCGACGGCAACCCCGCCCCGCTGTTTGACCCAGCCACAATAGACTTCAGCCCACGGTCCCGCCCCGATAAGGCAGCAACGTCCGGTCAGGTCGCCCGGCAATTTGCCCTCCGTTCTGAGCAGAAAATCCGGAGTGGCCGCATTTGGACTGTCGCCGATGGTTATCAGATCGAAGTGCGTCTTGGGAAAACGCGCGGCGAACCTTTCCCGGAGGGTCGAACGGTTGGTTATGAGCAGCGCTTCGCGCACCTCGGAAAGAATGGGTTCAAGGCGCTGGACAATGCCGAAATACAGATGGGCAGAAGTGACCAGCTTGCCCTTCAGGATTCCCCGTCGTGCGAGCTTTATCATCAGGTCAATGGCCCGCCAGGCGCCAGAAGCACCGCGCGGATTTTCGCGGAGCAAGGCCAGGAGTTCCTCGGTTGAAAGGGGCTTTGCCCGCCACAGGCCCAAGACACCCACAATGTCGGCCTGAAGAATGGAAGACAGCATCAATTCACGAAACACCATTGCCCACATGTCGGTTGGTACGATCCTGTCGTGCTGCATCGCCATGAATTCGGCGACGCAGGCCCGGTCGAGTTCGGGCGTTCCGTAGGCGCCTACGGAAAGCAGGTTGGCTTCGCCGTCTCCTATTCTGACTGCCGAAAAGGGCTTTCTCGAGCGAAGAGCGGCGATGACTTCGTCTGCGATCCTTGCGTCAAACGGATCGGCCACGACATCTAAGCCTTCAGCGGCGTAGCTGCCTAATACATGGCCCGACAACAATAACTCCGGTGTCGCTGCGATGGCAACGGCGACTCTGTCGATCTCGGCAGAGAGAATTGAAGAAATCACAACCGATTTGCCTCCTCCTGACTAATCATTTATGTTGGCGTAGCGACGAAATGGTCAATGCCCCCTCCGATCAACTGTGCTGCAGCCGCATTCCATTTTCCAATACGTGCGATATTATATTTCGCCGCCTTCAGCCGGTCGAGTGCCTGCACGCCGGCCGAACCATGAGTTTCCAATATCCAAACGGGACGCAGTTCGTGCAGAAGCCGCGACGCGCCCGCGAGGGCATCCAGTTCAGCCCCTTCAACGTCCAACTTGATCAGTCCAGGCGCCGGGAACCGGATGAGCAAATCGTCAAGTGCGACGATTTCACAGTCGCCGATATCACTTTCGATGACGGTCGTTTGAGACGGCCGCTCTTCCGATCGACGGACTTGCCCCAGTCCCGCCCGCGCTCCAATCGCAACCGGGAGCACGGCAACGTCTTCGAAGCCGTTGGCATGAAGGTTGGCGAGCAGTTGACCCCGGTTCACAGAATCGGGCTCGATGGCCAGAACATCATCGCGTCCGGCTGCCTTTCGCATCAACAGCGTAAGAAAGCCGTTGAAGGCACCCACATCCCAGAGGTGCATTCCGGCTCGGTGGCGCAGTCGTATCTCTTGCTGGACCCAAAATTCAAACGTGCCGAGCCAGAACCCCCTCATGATCGGCGACGAGGCGAATCTCGCGCCAGCGAGGTACCCGGTAGCGATTCTCAATCCATCCAGATCAGAGGCAGGCGGTACGAGCCTGTCGATCACTCTAATCGCCGACGCGGCAAGCGATGGATTTCCCAGTACCCGGTCCAGCGCCCGGTCTGGGATCAACCGAAGTGAGCGCCAAACCGCCCTTCGAACGATGTTCATTCAGAAAGATCGCGGCTTGATCGAGAGCTTGTATCCCCCGCCGGACCTGAACCGGGTGCGCTCTTCATGCATTTGCAGGCGCATCTCAG
Organism: Hyphomicrobiales bacterium; assembly: GCA_038323025.1. GTDB lineage: Bacteria > Pseudomonadota > Alphaproteobacteria > Rhizobiales > Kaistiaceae > JAFKKF01. The sequence goes on along the minus strand of JBBQGL010000013.1, from coordinate 19,431 downwards.
CGTCGACCAGGTCGAGCAAGGGCTGCCAGGGATCCGGGCTGATATCTTGCCGAACGACGGTTGAAGGCAGCAGCCCTCCAGCCTGATCCCGAGCAGTGACTCGGACCTCAACCATCGCCAATCCTCTGATCCGAACGATGATCCAATTCTAGACCAGCTTCGGCGCGTCTAACAGCGACAAGCTCCGGGCTACCTGGCCCGTGAAGGCAGTCACCTCCGATCCTCAATCACCGAAACAGGTCGTGCCACCTAATGTCTCGCGGCACACTCTTTGCGTCCCGTCCCTCCGATGCTATAGGCCGGGCCTTTCCTTTTGCGCCGGCCAGACTGCGGTGCCGGCCCTTCCGCACAGCCGAGAGATCGAGGACGCAAGATGCAGAAAATCAAGGTCGCCAATCCTGTCGTCGAGATCGACGGCGACGAGATGACGAGGATCATCTGGCACCTCATCCGCGACAAGCTGATCCGGCCGTACCTCGACCTCGATCTCCTCTATTTCGACCTCGGCGTCGAGCATCGCGACAAGACCGAGGACAAGGTCACGGTCGAAGCGGCCGAGGCGATCAAGCGCGTCGGCGTCGGCGTCAAGTGCGCGACGATCACTCCCGACGAGGCGCGGGTCGAGGAATTCCACCTCAAGAAGATGTGGAAATCGCCCAACGGCACAATCCGCAACATCCTCGGCGGCGTCATCTTCCGCGAGCCGATCATCTGCAAGAACGTTCCGCGCCTCGTGCCCGGCTGGACCCAGCCGATCGTGATCGGCCGCCATGCGTACGGCGATCAGTACCGCGCAACCGACTTCCGCTTTCCCGGCAAGGGCAAGCTGTCGATCAGGTTCGTCGGCGCCGACGGCAAGGTCATCGAGCACGAGGTCTTCGACGCGCCCTCGTCCGGGGTGGCGCTCGCCATGTACAACCTCGACGACTCGATCCGCGACTTCGCCCGCGCCTCGCTCAACTACGGGCTGGCGCGGAAATTCCCAGTCTACCTGTCCACCAAGAACACGATCCTCAAGGTCTATGACGGCCGCTTCAAGGACCTCTTCCAGGAGGTCTTCGACGCGGAATTCGCGGCGAAGTTCAAGGCCGCCGGCATCACCTACGAGCACCGGCTGATCGACGACATGGTGGCCTCCTCGCTGAAGTGGTCGGGCGGCTACGTTTGGGCCTGCAAGAACTACGACGGCGACGTCCAGTCGGACACGGTGGCGCAAGGCTTCGGCTCGCTCGGCCTGATGACCTCGGTCCTGCTCACCCCGGACGGCAAGACGGTCGAGGCCGAGGCCGCGCACGGCACGGTCACCCGGCACTATCGCGAGCACCAGAAGGGGCGCGATACCTCGACCAATTCCATCGCCTCGATCTTCGCGTGGACGCGCGGTCTTGCCCACCGCGCCAAGCTCGACGGCAACGATGCGCTGGCGAAGTTCGCGACCACCCTCGAGAAGGTCTCGGTCGACACCGTCGAGGCCGGCTTCATGACCAAGGACCTGGCGCTGCTCGTCGGCCCCGACCAGAAGTGGCTGACCACGACCGGCTTCCTCGACAAGGTCGACGAGGGCCTGCGCGCGGCGATGCGATAGGGAACGCCGGCCTACGCCGGTTTGGTGTACATGCGCTCGCCGATGCCCGGCCGGCGTTCGATCAGGTGGACGAAGTCGACGCTTTCGAGGACCAGCAGGCGGACGGTGGTGAGCGCGAATGTCGGATGGCCCGGTTCGGTCAGCTTGAGGCTGGGCAGCCCGCCGAAGGCGTCGCCGCTCGCCAGCGTCTGCTGCCCGTCGGGATGCACCAGCTGCACGAGACCGTCGACGACGATGTAGAGCGCGTGGTGGTCCTTCCACTCGCCGGTGATCGGGCCGCCCGCATTGATGGTGAGCGCCCGCAGCAACGGCAGTAGCTCGTTGATGTCGTCCTGATCGAGCACGGAGAAGAGCCGCACGCGGGCGATCATCGAATAGGTGACGACGAAACCCTTCTGCCGGATGACCTCGGCGAAAGAGGTGGCGATGATGGCTACCGGCAAGGCAATCATCGCGATGCCGGACATCATGGTGAGGCCGGCGATCACCCGGCCGAAGGCGGTCTGCGGGATGACGTCGCCATAGCCGACGGTGGTGACCGTCTCGATCGCCCACCACATCGCCGCCGGAATCGAGCCGAAAGCCGCCGGCTGTCCGTCGCGCTCGACCGTGTAGATGAGCGCCGCGAAGACCAGCACTACTGAAATCAGGATCAGCACGCAGGCGAGAAGCGCGTGGCGCTCGCGCCGGATCGCCTCGAACAGCGACTGGAACCCGGCGGAATAGCGCGCCAGCTTGAAAAGGCGGAGGAGGCGCAGGAGAAGGATGACGCGGAGATTGACGTCGAAGATCAGCGCGACGACGAATGGTGCGAGCGCCAGAAGGTCGATGATGGCGCCGGGGGTGACCAGGTACGCGAGCCGGGCCCGCAGGGCTGACCTGCCGCGGGCGCGCGGATGCTCGACCGATGCCCAGACGCGGACGCCGTATTCGATCGCGAACACCACCAGCGAAACATTCTCGATGGCATGGAAGACGACGCGGTAGCCGCGGGTCATTTCGGGAATCGAATCGAGGACGGCAGCGATGACGTTGACGGCGATCAACAGGACGAGGCCGACGGCGAAGGTACGCGACAGCGCGCCCTGCCCTTCGACGCGTTCGACGATCTCGTAGACGCGACGGCGGAGGGAAATCGGGCCGCCGTTCATCGGATCAGGGCGCCGCCGCGATGGCGTCGGCGATGGCCGCCAGCGCTTGCTCCGCCTTGCCGCCGTCCGGGCCTCCGGCCTGGGCCATGTCGGGTCGGCCGCCGCCGCCCTTGCCACCGAGCGCCTCGGCGCCGAGCCTGACCAGTTCCACGGCATTGTAACGGGCGGTGAGGTCTTCCGTGACGCCGACGACGATGCCGGCCCGCCCGTCCTCGGCGACGCCCACAATGGCGACCACGCCGGACCCGACCGACTTCTTGCCGTCGTCCGCAAGGCCCTTCAGGTCCTTCGGCGCAATTCCGGACACGGCCCGGCCGAGGAACTTCGTCGAACCGATGGCACGCACGCCGCTGTCGGCACCGTTCACGGTCCCGCCGCCGCCCATTGCGAGCTTGCGGCGCGCGTCGGCAAGGTCGCGTTCGAGCTTGCGGCGCTCCTCGACCAGGCCGGCGACCCGCTCGGCCGCCTCCTCGGGCCGCGACTTCAGGGCATTGGCCACCGCCTTCAGCCGGCGCTCCTGCTCGACCATGTACTGGCGCGCCGCAACGCCGGTGAGCGCCTCGACCCGGCGCACGCCGGCCGCCACGCCCGACTCCCCGACCAGGCGGATCAGCCCGACCTCGCCGGTGCGCCCGACGTGGGTACCGCCGCAAAGCTCCACGGAATAGGCGCGGCCCGGCAGTCCGTCCGGCACGGTGCCCATCGAAACGACACGCACCTCGTCGCCGTATTTTTCGCCGAACAGCGCCATCGCGCCCGACGTCATCGCCTCGTCGCGATCCATCAGGCGCGTCTCCACCGGCGCATCCTCGAGGACGACCGCGTTGGCCAGCGCCTCGACGGCTTCCAGCTCGTGCTCGTCGATCGGCTTCGGATGGGAGAAGTCAAAACGCAGCCGGTCGGGCGAGACCAGCGACCCCTTCTGCGCCACGTGATGTCCGAGGACGTTGCGGAGTGCTGCGTGGAGAAGATGGGTGGCCGAATGGTTGCCCCGGATCTTGCGGCGGCGGGCGCGGTCGACGGCCAGCCGGACGGGATCGCCGACCGCGACCTCTCCGGTTTCCACGGTGCCGAAGTGCACGAACAGTCCGTCGGCGCGCTTCTGCACGTCGGTGATGGCGATCCGCGCCCCCTTCTCGCTCTCGATGGTTCCGGCATCCGCCACCTGGCCGCCGGACTCGGCATAGAACGGCGTCTGGTTGACGACGACGGCGATTTCCTCGCCGGCCTTAGCCGTCTCGACACCCTCGCCGCCCCTGACCAGAGCCAGCACCTGGCCGGCCGCGACTTCGGTGCCGTAGCCGAGGAACTCGGTGGCGCCGAGGCTTTCCTTGAGGCGGAACCATATCTGTTCGGTCTGCGCCTCGCCCGACCCGGCCCAGCTCGCCCTTGCCTCCTCCTTCTGGCGCTCCATCGAGCGCTGGAAGCCGGCCGTGTCGACCGCGATGCCGCGCGCCTTCAGCGCATCCTGGGTAAGGTCGAGGGGAAAGCCGAACGTGTCGTACAGCCGGAAGGCGACGTCGCCGGCGAGCGTTGCTCCGCTGGCGAGGCTTGAGGTCGCCTCGTCGAGCAAGGTCAGCCCCCGGGCGAGCGTGCGCCGGAAGCGGGTCTCCTCGAGGCGGAGGGTCTCGACGATCAGCGACTCGGCGCGGGCGAGTTCCGGGAAGGCCCGGCCCATCTCCGCGACCAGCGTCGGCACCAAGCGGTACATCACCGGATCGGCGGCGCCAAGCAGATGCGCGTGGCGCATGGCGCGCCGCATGATGCGGCGGAGCACATAGCCGCGCCCCTCGTTGGACGGGAGTACGCCATCGGCGATGAGGAAGCTCGAGGCACGCAGGTGATCGGCGATGACCCGATGGCTGGCGCGCTGCGCGCCTTCCGCCGGCACGCCGATGACCTCGACCGAGGCGCGGATCAGCGCCTTGAACAGATCGATGTCGTAGTTGTCGTGGACGCCCTGCAGCACCGCGGCGATGCGCTCCAGCCCCATGCCGGTGTCGATCGACGGCTTCGGCAATTCGATGCGCCGGCCCGGCTGCTGCTCGAACTGCATGAACACGAGATTCCAGATCTCGATGAAGCGGTCGCCGTCGGCATTGGCCGAGCCCGGCGGCCCGCCCGGAATCTTGTCGCCGTGGTCGTAGAAGATTTCCGAGCACGGCCCGCACGGGCCGGTGTCGCCCATCGCCCAGAAATTGTCGCTGGTGGCGATGCGGATGATCCGGCTCTCGGGGAGACCGGCGATCTTCTTCCACAGGTCAAACGCCTGATCGTCGTCGGCATAGACCGTGACCGTCAGCTTGTCCCTGGCGAGGCCGAACTCCTTGGTGACCAGCGTCCAGGCAAGCTCGATCGCGCGTTCCTTGAAGTAGTCGCCGAACGAGAAATTGCCGAGCATCTCGAAGAAGGTGTGGTGGCGCGCGGTGTACCCGACATTGTCGAGGTCGTTGTGCTTGCCGCCCGCGCGCACGCATTTCTGCGACGAGGCGGCGCGCGGAAAGGGCGGCGTCGCCCGGCCGGTGAAGTAGTCCTTGAACGGCACCATCCCGGCATTGGTGAACATCAGCGTCGGGTCGTTGCGCGGAACCAGCGATCCCGAAGCGACGGGGGTATGCCCGTTCTTCTCGAAATAGCCGAGGAAATGGGACCGGATATCGTTGACGGAACTCATGGTTTGTCTTTTCAGCCCGCGCACGCGGCCGCCCGAGCACGGGCCGCGCGGAGGTTTTACAGCCCGAGCGAGCCGGAAGTCCAGAAAACCGCGCCCAGGTCCGCCCGCGTATGGTCAGGCGCCCGGGGCATCCTGGTTGGCGAGCGCCTCGAAACGCTTCTCCCAGCGCCGGTAGCTGCCCGCGGCGCCGAGGACGAACGGGGACATGGCGATCACCCAGGTCAGGATCGAATTGAGCAGGTTCGCCGGGAAGCGCATGGGCCGCATGATGTCGACGAAGAGGACGACGCGGAACTTGTCGGTGTCGTTCCACGCCTCGTGCTCGAAGCAGTCGTCGAGGATCATGATCTTGCCCTCCTGCCAGTGGCGCACCTCGTCTCCCACCCGAATCCCGCATTTCTCCGTCGGCTCGGGGATCAGCAGGCCCAGATGAAGCCGCAGCACGCCCTTGTAGGGGCCGCGATGCGGCGGCAGGTGCTTGCCCGGGGCCAGGATCGAGAACATCGCGGTCTTCATGCCGGGCATGCGCTTGAGCAGCCGCGTCGTCTCCGGGCAGCGGCGGCAGTTGCCGTGCATCTTCAGGCCGAAGGCAAAGAAGAAGAACGACTTCCAGCCATCGTCCTGGGTCAGGTGCAGATGGTCCTTGGCGATGTCCTGGATGTTGGGGAGGTCGTTCGAGCGGCGCATGACCGTATCGAGCTCGGCGCGCACCTTTCGCCAGTCGGCCTCGATCGCCGGCACCCAAGGGAACTCGGCCGTGTCGAAGAAATGATGATCGCCCACTTTGGACGCGCGACCGAAATAGCCGTCGAGGCTCCAGATGAATTTGCGGCCAAGCTTGTAGAACTTGTCGCTCAGCCAGCTCCGCTTGGCCATGCTCATGGTCGGGCGCATCCGGTTTCTGACGCCGGTACTGTGTCGTCCCGCCCGAAACGATGCAAGCGATCGGGCCTCCAAAAAGCTAGGTGAGGCCCACGCGCCCCTCCGCGTCGAGCTTCCAGAACGGATTGAACGCGACTTCCCAGGGGTGGCCATCGGGATCGGCAAAATAGCCCGAGTACCCGCCCCAAAAAACATCCTCGGCTGGCTTCAATATCCTGGCACCGGCCGCCCTGGCCTCGGCAAGCACCGCGTCGACATCCGCCTTCGAGCCGACGTTCTGCGCCAGCGTGACCCCGCCGAAGCCGCTGCCCTCCGATGACAGACGCGCGTCTTTGGCCAGCGCCTCCCGCCCATACAGGGACAGGATGGCGCCCTGCATCTGGAAGAAGACAACGTCCGGATGATCGTTGCCGCGCTTCCAGCCAAGCCTCTCATAGAAGGCCCGGGCGCGGTCGAGATCGGCCACGCCCAGGGTTATCGCGGTGACGTGCTGGCGCACTTCACGCCTCCCACCCGGCGATTTCGCTAGGCTTCGAGGGCGTCGTCGCCTTCGGCTTCAGGACTGCCGCGCTCGAGGAATTTCTCGGCGATCATGCCGGCGTTGGCGCGGATCGCCTTCTCGATCGTGGCGGCGACGGCCGGATTCTCCTTGAGGAAGAGCTTGGCGTTCTCGCGACCCTGCCCGAGGCGCTGGCTGTCGAAGGAGAACCACGCACCCGATTTCTCGACGATTCCCGCCTTGACGCCAAGGTCGACGAGTTCGCCGGTCTTGGAAATGCCCTCGCCGTACATGATATCGAACTCGACCTGCTTGAACGGCGGCGCCAGCTTGTTCTTGACCACCTTGACGCGGGTCTGGTTGCCGACCACCTCCTCGCGCTCCTTGATCGCGCCGATGCGGCGGATGTCGAGGCGGACCGAGGCATAGAATTTCAGCGCGTTGCCGCCGGTGGTCGTCTCGGGGCTGCCGAACATCACCCCGATCTTCATGCGGATCTGGTTGATGAAGATGACCATTGTCTTGGAGCGCGAGATAGAGCCGGTGAGCTTGCGCAGCGCCTGGCTCATCAGGCGCGCCTGCAGGCCGGGAAGCTGGTCGCCCATCTCGCCCTCGATTTCCGCCCGCGGCGTCAGCGCCGCGACCGAATCGACGACGAGGATGTCGATGGCGCCGGACCTGACCAGCGTATCGGCGATCTCCAGCGCCTGCTCGCCGGTATCGGGCTGGGAAATCAGCAGGTCGTCCAGCTTGACGCCGAGTTTGCGGGCGTAGCCCGAATCGAGCGCGTGCTCGGCATCGATGAACCCGCAGATGCCGCCGGCCTTCTGCGCTTCGGCGACGGCGTGCAGGGCAAGCGTCGTCTTGCCCGACGATTCCGGGCCATAGATCTCGACGATGCGGCCACGCGGCAGGCCGCCAATGCCCAACGCGATATCGAGTCCAAGCGAGCCCGTGGGCACGGTTTCGATCTCGACGACGCTCTCATTCGCGCCGAGCCGCATGATGGAACCCTTGCCGAAGGCGCGCTCTATCTGGCTCAGCGCCGCGTCGAGCGCCTTCGTCTTGTCCATGGAATGACCCTCGATCACACGCAGTGGCGTCGCCGACATCGGAAGTGCTCCTTGTTCCACAGGCGCGGGTAACGATCAAACGATGGCAGAGAGAATCGCTGCCCCGTCGCGTTGGAATCATTGTACACGTTTTGTTCTCGTTTGCAAGCATGCCTGCGCGGACGCGGCCGGGCATCGATCCTCAGAAACGCGAGGCACCGGGTTCCTTGCCCCCGGCATCGCGCCCGACAAAGGCGTTGATCTGTTCATGAACTCTCGCGTCGTGGTCAGCCATCGCCAGAGCCTGTTGAACGATGGCCTCCTGGGCCGGGGCCGGAAGCGTGGACCACTGCAGCACCAGCGCCGAGCCCAGCCGCTGAAGGGCAAGGTCCTTGTTCAGCACATTCTTGAAGAGCCGGTCGAGCATGGGACGTCACTCCAGGCGGAGCCTCGCCGGCGCTGAAGGGGACGTCGAACGGCGGAGGCAGGCGGAACAACTCGGGTACAGGAGGGTTACCTATCATGCTTTCTCGTACGGAGTGGCGCAAATGGATGCCCGCAAGAACGATCAGGCGACGCACGGCGGCGGCAAACGCGATGCCGAAGGCCAATCGAGCGACGACAACAAGCTGCAGCGTGGCGGCACGCCCAGATCGGTAACCCCGGCCGATGGCGAGGCCGAGCGCATGAAGAAGGGCACCCGGACCGGCGCGCAGACGGATCCGCAAGGCCTCGGTCCGAAGGACGCGGAACGTCGCACCGCCGCCGCCAGGCGCGCACCGGCGGAGGGCTAGGCCGACGGCTGCATAAGGCCCCAGGCCGGCGCATCTTCCGGCCACTTTCCCTCGCCGGGCATCAACCTTAACAGGCTGCGAACTTCTCCCCCTGCTTTAGCTGAAATTCTCAACCGGCAGTTTAACCCAGCCCGCGTATGCCGTCTCAGGAGCATTGTGCGGCAGCGGAAAGCAGACAGCAGCGATGTTATCTCGTCGGGAACCGGGCTTCGACGAAGGCGACCAGGCGTCGCCGCCGCTGCTGCATAAGATCGGACCGGCCAGCGCCCGTCTTGGGGTCTTCGGCCTTGCCGGCGTGCTTGTTGTCCTCGCTGCCTTCGCCTTCTCGGGGGCCTTAGCCACCTACCGGGCGGCCTCGGCGACACGCGCGGCAAACGAAATCAGCGACGGATTCAACGACGCGCACCTCGCGGTCGTGGACGAAGAGTCGCTGGAGCGAAAATACCGGCTGGAGCCGGCGCCCGCTATTCGCGCACGCCATCTCGCGGCGGCGGCGGCGCTCGTCGCCGCGCTCGAGCGCGTGCGCAGCAAGGGCACGGAAGAAGACGCGCGCATCGTGGACTCGGTCCTCGCGCTGCACGTCGCCTATCTCCAGGCCATCGGGCGCATGTTCGCCGCCGTCGATGCGGGCGATGCGGCGCTCGTCCTCAAGATCGACGGGGGCGAAGTCGATCCGTCTTTCGATGCCATCGCGACGGCCGTCTCGACCGCCGCCAACGACCATCATCAGGCGGCTGTGCAGCTCCTCGCCCGGCTTGAGGAGACCGACCGCAATGTCGCCATTGCCACGCCGATCGCTTTTGCGCTCGGCATCGGTCTCATCGCCATCTTCGGACTTGCGCTCCGCTCCTATCGCCGCCAGGCGCAACGCGCGGTCGCCCGCGAGGCCGCCGGCATCCGGCTGAGCGAGCAACGGTTCCGTTCGCTGGTGCAGAATGCGTCCGATGTCATTCTGGTCTGTTCGGCCGGGGGCGCCGTGATCTACCAGAGTCCCCAGGCGGAAAGCGCCTGGAACCTCGCCCCGGGCGGATTGCTCGGCCAGCCCCTGTTCGTTGCGTTCCGGGTGGAGGACCAGGCGATGCTCCGCGACACCTTCGCCAAGGTCGAAAGCGCCCCGGCATCGACCCGGAAGATCGAGCTGGAAATGGCCCCCGGCGCGAAGGACTGGCGATATTGCGAATTGCTCCTCGCCAACCTCCTCGATCGGCCCGGCGTTCATGGCATCGTCGTGACCGCGCGGGACATCACCGCACGCCGGGCTTTCGAGCAGCAGCTCAACCGGCAGGCATTCTACGATTCGCTGACCGGGCTGCCCAACCGGGCGCTCTTTCACGATCGCCTCGAACAGGCGCTCGCGCGCTCCGCGCAGACGGACGATCGGGTCGGGCTGCTCTTCATCGACCTCGATCATTTCAAGCTGGTCAACGACAGTCTCAGCCACGGGGCGGGAGACGAGGTCTTGATCGACGCGGCCCGCCGCCTCCAGCTCTGCGCGCGTTCGACCGATACCGTCGCCAGACTCGGCGGCGACGAGTTCATCCTGCTGCTCGCCAATCTCTCCAGTGAACGCGAGGCGATGGAGATCGCCGACCGCGTCATTCTCCAGTTCCAGGCCCCGTTCCGGCTGAAGGAGCGCGAAGTCTTCGTCACGGCGAGCGTCGGCGTTGCCGTCGGCCGGGCCAACGCCATCCCGGCGGATACCCTGCTCCGCAATGCCGACACGGCGGTTTACCGCGCCAAGATGGCCGGCAAGGCGCGGCGCGTCCTTTTCGAGGACAGCATGCACATTGACGACCTCGCCCGCCTTGAACTCGAAAGCCAGCTGCGGCGTGCCATAGTGCAGGGCGAACTGCGCGTCTTCTACCAGCCGATCGTCCGCATCGAGACGGGGGCAATGCTGGAGGCACTGGTGCGCTGGCAGCACCCCACGCGAGGGCTTCTCCTCCCGGCCGAGTTCATTCCGATCGCCGAGGAAACCGGGCTGATCGCGTCGCTCGGCCTGTTCGTCCTGAACGAGGCGTGCCGGCAAACGATGGCCTGGCAGACCCGGTTCGCCGATCGCGCGCACATGACGGTCAGCGTCAATCTGTCGACGCGCCAGTTCCAGGAACCTTCGCTGTCAGCCGACGTCGAGACGGCGCTCAGCGAATCCGGCCTGGCGCCGAGTTCGCTGAAGCTCGAGATCACCGAGAGCGCGATCATCCGCGACGTGGATGCGGCAATCGCCACCCTGGGCAAGCTGAGAAAGCTGGGCATCCAGATTGCCGTGGACGACTTCGGGACGGGATATTCCAGCCTCGCCTACCTGAAGCGCCTGCCCATCGATGCCTTGAAGATCGACCAATCCTTCATCAAGGGAATCGTGAACGCGCAGGAGGACACGGCGATTGTCCAGGCAATCATAACCCTCGCGCGGTCCCTCGACCTGAAGGTTACGGCCGAAGGCGTCGAGACGGCCGCGCAATCCGCCCTCCTCCAGGCCTGGAACTGCGATCGCGGCCAGGGTTTCTATTTTGCTCGCCCCACCGAAGCGGCAGCGATCACCCGGCTGCTTGCCTCGGGCAGCGCCGCAAGCGTCCGGACCGAGGCAGCGTAAAGCCCATTTCGCCGTCAGCCGCGGCGACCAATCACGCTCTCGCGACTCGCCGCTCCGTTTCCTTGCGTGCGGACTGATTCCGGGAACAACCGGCGTTGGTAAGACAGGCGCTGGCCGGCGTCGTATCATCGCGGGGCTGTTCATCGCGAGAAGACCGCTTGAAATCACCCCTTCGTTTCGTCGTCGCCGGCGCGGGAGCTTTTGGCCGCGAGCATCTACGCATTCTCGCCGGGATTCCCGGGGTGGAAATCGCCGGCATTGCCGATCTCGATGCGTCGGCTCTGGCTGCCGCGGCGGATCGGTATGGCGCCGGCGATCGCGACACCGATGCGGCGGCGCTGATCGCCCGCGAGCGGCCGGACGGACTGATCGTCGCCACGCCGGGCGCGACCCACGTCCCGCTGGCCCGCCACGCGCTCCGGCTCGGCATTCCCGTCCTCGTCGAGAAGCCGGTTGCGTTGACCGCGGCGGAGGCCGGGTTGCTGGTCGAGGCGGAGCGGCAAAGCGGCGCCTTCGTTCTGCCGGGACATATCCTCCGTTTTTCTGAGCCGTACCGCCAGTTGGTCGAGATCGCCCGATCGCCGGAGATCGGCCGCATCCTCTCGGTCACCGCGCGGCGGCATCGCGACGACAGTCATGCCGTGCGCTATCGTGAAGACCCGGTGCTGATGACCATGATCCACGACATCGACCTCGCGATCTGGATCACCGGCGCGGCAGCCAGCGACGTGGTCGCGTCGCGCCGGCCGGTTGGCACCTCCCGGTCGGAGACCCTGATGACCGGCATCGGGGCCGGTGGCGCGGTCTGGCGGCTGTCGACGGCGTGGACATTCCCAGCCGCGTCCTGCCCGCCCGACCGGATCGAGGTGATCGGGGAAGCCGGCAGTGTCGAGCTGGAATTCGGCAACGCCATCCGCTCCTTCGGCCCCGCGCCCCGCCACATCGATATCAGCCGGGTTGAGGCGGACCAGCCGCACCGGGCGGAACTCGACTACTTCGCCGCCTGCATCGCTTCGGGCAAGAAGCCCGCCGTCGTCACGCTCGCCGAGGCGATCGCCGGCCTCGAAACGTCGGATGCGATCCTCGCCGCGCTGCGGAACGCCTGAGCCAGCGGCTCCTACCGGTGCAAGGTGATTGTCGTGGCGCCGGTGCGCGCCGAGGCATGGCAGGCGAAGCTGACGCGGCGGTATTTCAGTTCATCCCCGTCGGTCCACGAATTGAGCGCCGCCTGCTGGCACCGCATGGCGCCGCGATCGATGCGGCCGTGCGGGACGCCGGTGACGATCTCGCCGATCTGGCCGACCAGCGCGTAGAACGCGCCGCCCGGATAGGCCGTGTCCTCCTCGAAAGTGATCGCGGCGGGGAGCACCACCCTGCCCTTGTCGTCGCGCGACGGGCAGCTGAGGGAAAGGCCGCCGAGCAGCGGGTGATCCATCAGGAAGATATTCGCCGGCGTCCGCTCCTTCACTTCGGCGCTGACTGCTGCGGCGATCCTGGCCGCGATGACATCGCATTCGTCGGCGCGGGCTTCGGGCGAACCCGCCAGGAGGAGCGCACATCCGCCCGCGGCCAGCATGGTTGCCGCAACGCCTCGATGCACACGGCGCCGGCTTCCCGCCGGCGCAATCGGATTGCCCTGAACCATGCCGACAGGCTACGGCGAAAAACCGGCCGAACGATGACAGTCAGAGATCGAAGCTCTCGTCCATTTTCGGCATCACCACGTCGGTGCCTGAAAGCATCGGCCCGAACATCTGCATGACTCGCTCTTCGCCGTGGACGAGGAAAGTGCGCTTCGCCCTCGAGGCCTGGTGCCAGGCGAGTAGCTCGGCCTGGCCGGCGTGGGCGGAGAAGCCGTTGATGGTGAAGATCTTGGCCTTCACCGGAATATCCTCGCCGAACAGCCTGACCGACTTGGCGCCGTCGATGATGATGCGAGCCAGCGTGCCCGGCGAGGCAAAACCGACGAAGACGATGCCGGCATCGGCACGCCAGAGGTTGTGCCGGAGGTGATGGCGGATGCGTCCGCCGGTCGCCATGCCCGACCCGGCCATGATGATGGCGCCGCCGCGGATCATGTTGATCCGCATCGACTCGGCGGTCTCGCCGGTCAGGTGCAGCCCGGGGACGGCGAGCGGGTCGTTGCCGTTCCTGAACAGCTCCACCGCGGATGGCGATAGGCAGTCCGAATGGCGCCGGAAAATCTCGGTCGCGGAAATCGCCATCGGCGAATCGAGGAAGACCTGGATGGCGCGCGGCAGCCGCGTCTTGTTCATCATCGCGTCGTGCAGCGCGAAGAGCAGTTCCTGGGCGCGTTCGAGGGCGAAAGTCGGGACAATGACGTTGCCGCCGCGCCGGAACGTGTCCTCGATCGCGAGGTAGAACTCCTCGACCGAAGGCCCGTAGGGCTTGTGGTTGCGGTCGCCGTAGGTGGTCTCGATGACCACAACGTCGGACTCGGGCGGCGGGGTCGGCGGCGAGAGGAGCGGCCGCCCGGCATTGCCGATGTCGCCCGACATGGTGACCCGGCGGCGGTTGCCGCCCTCCTGCAGGTCGAGGACGATGCTCGCCGAGCCGAGGATGTGGCCGGCGTCGATGTAGGTGGCGCGGATGCCGGGGGCGACGTCGAAGGGCTGGTTGTAGGCCGCCTTCCGCCCGAAGAAATCGAGGGCATTCATGGCGTCGAGCGTGGTGTAGAGCGGCGCGGCGCCATCATCCTCGCCGTGCCGCCGGTCATGGCCGCGCTTGCTGCGCTTGGCGTCCTCCTCCTGCAGGTGGGCCGAGTCGAGCATGACCAGGCGGGCGAGCTCGCGGGTCGCGGCCGTAGCGATGATCTCGCCGCGGAAGCCGCGCTTGGCCAGCAGCGGAATCCGTCCGCAATGATCGAGGTGGGCATGGGTGAGGAGCAGGTAGTCGATGGCGGCAACGTCGAAGCCGAAGGGCTCGGCATTTTCCTCCGAGAGCTCCCGGCCGCCCTGGAAGAGGCCGCAATCGATGAGGACGCGCTTGCCGGCGCATTCGATCAGGTGACAGGAGCCGGTGACGGTCCGGTCGGCGCCGTGGAACGATAGTTTCAAGGGGTGTCTCCCTGTTGTCTCGGCGCGGTCCGGACCGTATCGATGGCCGCCACCGCCCGCCAGATTCCATGCCTTACCCGTACCACGCGCGGGGCGGTTGCGCTCGGGCCGCGACCCATCGATGATGGCCGATGCAGAATCGAACCATGGCCGCGCGCGGGCATATCGCCCCGTTCAGGTCGATCACCGTCTTCGGCGGCGCCAATATCGACCGCGTCGGAGTGTGCCTCGGCCCTGTGATTCCGGGCGTTTCCAACCCTGGCACGACGCGGAACTTCCCGGGCGGCGTCGGGCTGAACGTTGCCGCTGCCCTCGCCCGCCTCGGCCATCCGGTACGGCTGGTGACGCGCGTGGGCGCCGACCGGGACGGCGAGACAATCGCCGAGACGGCCGCCGCAACGGGCCTGGACACCCGATTCATCGGCGTTTCATTGTCGGCGCCGACCGCCTCCTACCTGGCGGCCATCGACGACCAGGGCAACCTCATCATCGGAATCGCAGCGATGAAAATCTGCGACGAGATCACCATCGCCGCCGTCGAGCCCGCGGTTTCGTCGGCGCCCGACGACGACCTGTGGATCGTCGACGCCAACCTTCCGGCGGAGACGCTCGACTACCTTGTCGGCGAGGCGGAGGCGAAGGGCCGCCCGGTGGCGGGTCTGGCGGTTTCGCCGGCAAAGGCCGTGCGTCTCACCCCCCTCCTCGACCGGCTGACGCTGCTCTTCGCCAACCGTCGCGAGGCTGCCGCCATCCTCGAGCGCAAGTCCGATGACCATCACCCCGGCGTCACCGAACTCGCAACCGCCCTCGGCGGCGCCCTCGTTCCCCACGCCGTGATCAGCAACGGCCCCGCGCCTATCGCGGTGGCGAGCGGCGGCGAGACCCGGGCTTTCGCCCCGCTGAAGGTGAAACTGCGGAGCGTGAACGGCGGCGGCGATGCGCTGGTCGCGGGGACAATCCATGGCCTCGCCGGGGGACACGGGCTCTTCGAGGCGGTGCTCTCGGGCCTTGCCGCGGCGGCGCTGGTCGTGGAGAGCGACGCGACGATGATGGCTGACCTGACACCGGCAATGCTCGCGGAACGGATTGGCGCTCCGGGAGCGCGGTCTCCGGCATGAACGGAGATGTCCTCCTCTCGGAGGAGGTCGCCGAGGCGCTCGCCGGCCGGCGGCCGCTGGTCGCCCTGGAAACGACCATCGTCACCCATGGCATGCCGTGGCCCGACAATCTCGAGACGGCGCTGGCGGTGGAGGGCGTGATCCGTGCGGCCGGCGCGATCCCGGCCACCATCGCCGTCATCGACGGAACGATCCGTGTCGGCCTGGAGCGGGACACGCTGGAAAAGCTGGCCCAGGCGCGGGACGTGCTAAAACTCTCGCGTGCCGACCTCGCCTATGCGGTGGCGGGAGGACGCACCGGCGCGACCACGGTGGCGGCGACGATGATCGCCGCCCGGCTCGCCGGCATCGGCGTATTCGCCACCGGCGGCATCGGCGGCGTCCATCGCGGCGCGTCCGAGACCTTCGACGTCTCGGCCGACCTGCAGGAGCTGTCGCGCACCGATGTCGTGGTCGTCTGCGCCGGCGCCAAGGCGCTCCTCGACGTGCCGAAGACGCTGGAAGTCCTCGAGACGCTTGGCGTGCCGGTGGTCTGCTACCGCACCGACACATTCCCGGCGTTCTGGTCCCGGCAGGGCGCCGTGCCGGCGCCGCTGCGCCTCGACAGCGCCGATGCCATCGCCGGATTCATCGGGGCGCGACGGCGCCTCGGGCTCGGCGGCGGGGTGCTGGTCGCCAATCCGATCCCGGCGGACGCTGAGGTTCCCGCCGCCGAAATGAACCCGCACATCGACGCGGCGGTCGCGGCGGCGGGAGAAGCCGGTATCACCGGCAAGGCGCTGACCCCGTTCCTGCTCGACGCCATCCTGAAGAACACGGGCGGCAGGAGCCTCACCGCCAACATCGCCCTCATCAAGAACAACGCCCGGCTGGCCGCCGAAATAGCAGTGGCGAGCCGTTAGGTAGCCCGCATGGAGCGAAGCGTAATGCGGGAGGCCTACCATCTCGGGCTGGTAGTCCCGGATTACGCTTCGCTCCATCCGGGCTACGGGTGCCGCCTCACCCGGGCGGCTTCAGGCTGCTCGGATAACGCACGGGATAAGCGGTGCAGTGGAGCAGGAACACCGCGAAGGGATCAGGCTTCGTGCCAATCCCGGTTTCCTCGACGAAGGCCGATTGCGTCTCGTAGGCCTGCTTCTCTTGCTCGGATCGGCATCGGAACCGGGCGTCGTTCACGTACTGTAGGACGTGAACCAGTTCATGGACAAGGATGTCGTCGTTCTTGCCCAACTGGAACCCGGTGGGCAGGAAGATCGTGGCGCCGGCGGTGACAGCCTCAGGCTCAGGGCCTTCATCTTTTCCGATTCCGTAGGCGATTGAGCTGATGGTTTTCGGCTCGACCCGGATGACCGTTACCTTGACTTGCTCTGCCTTGTACCCGGTCTTTTCCGCGACCCAGGGCAGAAGCTCCCTGACTCGGTCGTCAATTGGATCAGCGACCGCGGCTGAGACGCTGAGCAATACCCAAGCGGCCGCTGCGAGGACTGGTTTCGCCAAGATGGCCATGACTGCCTCCTCTGGATTTGGACAGTCACGCCAACTAGCCGGTCCGCGTTTTCCGAACATGCCACGATTGTGCTAGGTTTGCGCGGCAACTGTGAGCTTCGCGGTTTCACGGAGGCTTCATATGGCGAAGTCGACGGCAGCCCGAGCCATGACGCGGTTCAAGCAGCTCAGCTGCTTCGGGATTGACAAGGAAGCCGTGATTCCCGAGCTCCTGAAGGAGCTCCACGCGCTGGTCCCAGCGTTCAGCAATACCTTCCACTTCGCCGACCAGAGCGGCGTTGTGAACAACATCTATTTCGAAAACACGGACCTGGTGAAGTTGTGGCCGCTCTACCAGGAGAAGATTTTCGAACGCCATGAACGCGAATACAAAGGCTTGGCGTTTTCGGATGGATCCCGAAAGCAGTTCGGAATCCATGAGTTCCGGGAGGCGGTCTCGCACGACAGCAATACCTTCCACCGGAGCGACTACTACAACCTCGTCGCCAGACCCGTAGGCTACGACAGCAATTTCCTCCGTGTTTATTTTCGGCTGGACGGACGCGTGCTCGGTGGGTTGACCCTTTGGCGCGCGCCTAGCGCGACGAGCTGGACACCCGAGGACAAGCGGCGTCTGGCCGCCCTGGAATCCTTCTTCATCCATGCCCTGACGGTGCGCCCCGTTAGCGAAACCGAGATGGTCGACGGCGGCGAGAACGGCCTGATCATCGCGACCAGCGCAGGCAAGCCCGTTTACTTTTCAGCGGAAGGACGCAGGCTGCTTTTCCTTGCTGCCAGCCCGCGCACCGTCGTCAAGCCATCCGCGGCGCTGCCGGCGCCGGTCGTGCAGCTTTGCCGGAATCTCACCCGGATCTTTTCGAACGACGCATCCGCGGCCGCGCCGACCTATCACCATGCCAATCTCTGGGGCGGTTTCACTTTCCGGGCGCAATGGCTGCATCAAGAGGATCCGGGATCCGGCCTGATCGGGATTACGATAAGCCGCAAGCTGCCTCTGCCGATCAAACTGATGCGCAGCGTGCGGAGCCTTCCACTGAGTCGCCGCCAGGCGGAGGTTTGCGTGTGGATGGCAACGGGCGCGTCGAACGAAACTATCGCGGAACGCCTGGGCATCAGCAGGCATACGGCCAACGAACACAGTCGGTGGATTTACAACAAGCTCGACGTGCATAACCGCGCCGAATTGGTGAGCAAGCTGCTCTCGGTCTCTTAAGCCTTCCGTGCCCGTCCAGCCGATGGCGTGGCAAGCAGCGAAAGCCCCTAGACGAAGGTCGACTCTCCCTCGACGCCGGCTTTGACACCCGTGATGAGGGAGACGACCTCGTTACCGGTGGTCTTGTCGCGGTCGACGACCCCGGCAATACGGCCGCGGCGGAATACCCAGATGCGATCGACCAAGTCGAAAACCTGCCGGAGATTGTGGCTGATGAGGATCAGCGGCACACCGCGGGACTTGAGATTCCGGATGATGTTTTCGACCTGGGCCGTCTCCTGCACGCCAAGCGCCGCGGTCGGCTCGTCCATGATAATCAGTTTGGAGGCGAAAGAGGCGGCGCGGCTGATGGCGACGCACTGACGCTGCCCGCCCGACATGTTGCGGAGCTTGTTGCGAAGGTCGGGAATCCGGATGCCGGTGGCGTGCAGCGCCTCGCGGGCGCGGCCGAGCATCCATCGCTCGTTGAGAATGCTGAACGGGCCGAGATTGAAGTAGCGTTTCTCACGTCCGAGGAAGAGGTTTGCCGGCACGTCGAGGTCGTCGGCCAGCGCCAGGTTCTGGAAGACCGTTTCGATGCCAAGGTCGCGGGCCTCGATCGGGGTCTTGAACTCGACCTCGCGACCCTCGAAGAAGATCTTGCCGGCGCTCGGCTGCTCGACCCCGGTGATCTGCCGCACGAAGGTGGATTTGCCGGCACCGTTGTCGCCGACAATGGCAATGTGCTCGCCTTGCCGCAGCTCGAAATCGGCATCCTCCAGGGCGTGGACGCCGCCGTAGTGTTTGGTCAGGCCTTCCGTGCGCAGGATGAGATTCTGCCCATCGGTCATCGCGGTCTCCTCACGTCCGTCCCCGCCGGCGCTGGCGATAGACATCGAGGACGACGGCGCCAACGATGATCATGCCCTTGATCATCTCCTGGTAGAACGCGTCGATCCTCAGAAACGTAAAGCCCGAGATGATCACGCCGAAGATCAGGGCGCCGAGAACGGTGCCGGTAATCGAGCCGCGGCCGCCATACAAAGATGTGCCGCCGATCACGGTCATGGCGATCGCATCGAGCTCGTAGCCGAAGCCCATGCCAGCCTGGGCGGTGAGATTGCGCGACGATACGACGATCGCGGCGACCCCCGACAGCACCCCGGCAATCGCGTACACCAGCACCAGGTGACGCTCGACGTTGATGCCCGAGACGCGGGCGGCGCCTTCGTTCGAGCCGATCGCATAGGTGCGGCGTCCATAGAGGGTGAAGCGCAGGAGGAGTTGGAAGACGGCGGCGATCAC
>JBBQGL010000012.1:0-36346 GCA_038323025.1 Hyphomicrobiales bacterium | reverse complement strand
AGAAGCTCGACGGCAAGTCGTTCGTCGTCGTCCGCCAGGCCGGCGAGACCGGTCATCTCTACGGTTCGGTGTCGACGCGCGACCTCTCGGAAGCCATCGAGACCGGCGGCTTCAGCGTCGGCCGCGGGCAGATCGCCCTTTTCACGCCGATCAAGACCATCGGCCTGCACTTGGTCACGGTCATGCTTCACCCCGAGGTCGAGGCGAAGATCACCGTGAACGTCGCCCGCAGCGAGGACGAGGCGGCCCGCCAGGCCAAGGGCGAGGACCTGACCGTTCCGGCGACCGAGACCGACGAGGACGCGGAAAGCGAGCCGGCGTCCGAGGGCGCTGCACCGGCCGAAGGCGACGGCGAAACCGAGGCCTGACAGCAGCCCCGGCAGAAGCCGGGCAGCGGAGGGCTAGTTCGATGAACCGACTGCTCCGCATGTTTCTCGACCACACGGTGCGCAAAGGCGCGCTGGAGGTCGTCGACCCCGCCGGCAAGGTGCATCGCTTCGGCGACGGCGGACCGGTTTCGGTCCGCGTCCGCTTTGCATCCAGTGCCGTCGAGCGCGCTGTCGTCCTCAACCCGCAAATGCGGCTCGGCGAAGCCTTCATGGACGGCGGCTTCACCGTCGAGCAAGGGTCGATCTACGACTTCGTGGCGCTGATCCTCGCCAACGACACCAACCCGGCGCCGAGCTGGCTGGCGTCATTCCTGCCGCGCTTCCGCTACCTGACGCGCCGGTTGCGCATGATCAACACGCGGAAACGGGCGCGCCAGCACGCCGCCCACCACTACGACCTCGACCGCCGGCTCTATTCGCTCTTCCTCGACAAGGACCTGCAGTACTCCTGCGCCTATTTCGAGACGCCCGACATCGGCATAGACGAGGCCCAGGCGGCGAAGAAGCGGCACCTCGCCGCCAAGCTCCGGCTAGAGCCGGGGATGCGCGTCCTCGACATCGGCTGCGGCTACGGCGGGCTCGGGCTTTACCTTGCCGAGACCCACGGGGTCGAGGTCACCGGGATCACGCTCTCGACCGAACAGCTGGCCGTCGCCAACGAGCGGGCAAAGGAGCGCGGCCTCGCCGACCGGGCGAAATTCCTCCTCGAGGACTACCGCGAGATCGGCGGCAGGTTCGACCGCATCGTCTCGGTCGGCATGTTCGAGCATGTCGGGCTCGACAACTACCCGACCTTCTTCAAGCACTGCTTCGACCTGCTCAGCGACGACGGGATCATGGTTCTCCACTCGGTCGGGCGCATTCACGGGCCGGTGCATACCAATTCCTGGGTCGAGAAATACATCTTCCCCGGGGGTGCCAGCCCTTCCCTGTCCGAGGCGGCGCCGGTCATTGAAAAGTCCGGCTTCGTGCTTTCCGACCTGGAAGTGCTCCGGCTGCACTATGCCGAGACGCTGAAAGCGTGGCGCACGCGTTTCATGGCCCGGCGCGACGAGGCCAAGGCGCTCTACGACGAGCGCTTCTGCCGGATGTGGGAATTTTACCTGGCCGGGTTCGAGGCCGCGTTCCGCTACGACGACCTCGTCGTCTTCCAGTTCCAGCTCGCCAAGCACCTCGACACGGTGCCGCGGACGCGGAAATACCTGTATTCCGGGGCTTCCGTGCCGGCCTGAGTTGGCGAGTGCCGGACGGCAAGCCGCTTTGTACGCATTCGACGGTTGAGCCCGTTCCCGCTAAGGGAGTAATATCAACCGGTTGACGCCTAAGCTGGCTCGCCGCCTCGCGTACCGAAGCAACTGCCGCGTAAATGTCATGAATATCCTGCTCCGCACGTTCCTCAATTACACCATCCGCACCGGTTCCCTGGAAGTCATCGACGGCCACGGCAAGCTGCATCGCTTCGGCGACGGCAGCGAAGCGCGGGTGCGTATCCGCTTTGCCTCCCCGGCGGTCGAGCGCTCGGTGATCCTCAACACCCAGATGAAGCTCGGCGAGCAGTTCATGGATGGCGGGTTCACGCTGGAGGCGGGCTCGCTCTACGACTTCATCGCGCTGGCGCTCTCCAACGTCGAGGCCCTCGGGCCGAAGTGGTGGATGTATGGCGGTACGTTCTTCCGCTACCTGACGCGCCGGCTGCAGCAGATCAACACGCCGCTGCGCGCCCGCCGGAACATCCACCATCACTACGATCTCGACGGCCGGCTCTACGCGCTCTTCCTCGACAGCGACCTGCAATACTCCTGCGCCTATTTCGAGCGGAGCGACTACGACCTCGAGGCGGCGCAGCTGGCGAAGAAGCGTCATCTCGCGGCAAAGCTGGCGCTGAAGCCGGGTCAGCGCGTCCTCGACATCGGCTCGGGCTGGGGCGGCCTCGGCCTTTACCTGGCCGAACATGCCGGTGTGGACGTCACCGGCGTCACCCTCTCCGAGGAGCAGTTCGCCGTCTCCAACAAGCGCGCCGCAGAGCGCGGCCTTGCCGGACGGGCGCGCTTCCTGCTCGAAGACTACCGCCATATCCGCGGCCCGTTCGACCGCATCGTCTCGGTCGGCATGTTCGAGCACGTCGGCGTCGGCCACTACCGCGAATTCTTCCGCACCTGCCGCGAGCTGCTGGCGCCGGACGGCGTGATGGTGCTGCACTCGATCGTGCGCTCGGACGGCCCCGGCGTCACCAACCCCTGGATCAACAAGTACATCTTCCCGGGCGGCTATATCCCGGCGCTTTCGGAAGTGGTGCCGGTGATCGAGCGCAGCCGGCTGACGATCACCGACACGGAGATCCTCCGCCTGCACTATGCCGAGACCCTGAAGGCTTGGCGCGAACGCTTCCTCGCCAACCGCGACGCGGTCAAGGCGCTCTACGACGAGCGCTTCTGCCGCATGTGGGAGTTCTACCTTGCCGCCTCGGAGACCGCGTTCCGCTATCAGGGCATGATGAATTTCCAGATCCAGATCGTGAAGAATCAGCACGCCCTCCCTCTCACCCGCAACTACATGATCGAGGCCGAGGACGCCTTGCGGGCCGCGGACAGCCCGGCGTCGCCGCGGGCGCCGCTCCGCGTCGTGCGCGAGTAGTCCTCCGGCCGGTCATTGCCGGCGGTAGCGTCGCGAATCACGGAAACACGCGCGCCATGAGCGCAAGCGGCAAGCGGATTCTCTTGGCGCCTTGTGGACTGCGTGCGTAACCGCGACGGGACTTTGCGGGCGGCATGCGGCTGGTTAAGAACCGGTTAAGAGAACTCCCGAATCACCTGGGGCAGCCGGAAAATGGCATTCGCCGCGCGGGCACTGGTGGCGACCGAGGGGAGCGAGCGTTTCCGCGCCGCCCCGCAGAACGTCGAGGCGGAGCAGGCGCTGCTCGGCGCCATCCTCGTCAACAACGAGGCGTTCTTCCGCGTCTCGGATTTCCTCGAGCCGATCCATTTCTTCGAGCCGGTGCACCGCACCATCTTCCAGGTGGCCGCCGAGCTCATTCGCGCCAACAAGATCGCCAACCCGGTCACCATCAAGACGTTCCTGCCCGCCGAGCTCGCCATCGGCGACATCAACCTCGCGCAATACCTCGCCCGCCTCGCGGCCGAGGCGACGACTATCATCAACGCGGAGGACTACGGCCGCACGATCTATGACCTCGCCATCCGCCGCGCGCTGATCGGCATCGGCGAGGACATGGTCAACGTCGCCTATGACGCCGACGTCGCCGACACCCCCAACAGCCAGATCGAGGAGGCCGAGCGACGCCTGTTCGAGCTCGCCGAGAAGGGGCAGTACGACGGCGGCTTCCATGCCTTCGAGACGGCGCTGCTCTCGGCCATCGACATGGCGAGCCTCGCCTACAAGCGCGACGGCCATCTCTCCGGGCTGGCGACGGGGCTGGAGGATCTCGACCGCCTGATGGGCGGGCTGCAGCCATCCGACCTGGTCATTCTCGCCGGCCGCCCCGGCATGGGGAAGACCGCGCTTGCCACCAACATCGCCTTCAACGTCGCCCGCGTCTGGCGCGGCGAGGTGCAGCCGGACGGCTCGATGAAGACGGTCAACGGCGGCATCGTCGGCTTCTTCTCCCTCGAAATGTCGTCGGAGCAGCTCGCCACCCGTATCGTCGCCGAGCAATCCGGCGTGCCGTCATCCGACATTCGCCGCGGGCGCATCACCGAGGACCAGTTCGCCAAGATCGTCACCGCCGCGCGCGAGATGCAGAAGGCGCCGCTCTATGTCGACCAGACCGGCGGCCTCACCATCGCCCAGCTCGCTGCGCGCGCCCGCCGCCTGAAGCGCCAGCGCGGCCTCGACCTCCTGGTGGTGGACTATATCCAGCTCCTCCAGGGATCGAGCAAGCGGTCGGACAACCGCGTCCAGGAAGTGACCGAAATCACGAATCAGCTGAAGGCGCTCGGCAAGGAACTTAATGTTCCGATTCTGGCGCTCTCGCAGCTCTCGCGTCAGGTCGAGAACCGCGACGACAAGCGGCCACAGCTCTCGGACCTGCGCGAATCCGGCTCGATCGAACAGGATGCCGACGTGGTCATGTTCGTCTTCCGCGAGGAGTACTACCTGAAGAACAAGGAGCCGCGGCCGGGGACGCAGGAGCACCTTGCCTGGCAGGATGAAATGGGCAAGGTGCACGGCGTCGCCGAGGTGATCATCGGCAAGCAGCGCCACGGGCCGACCGGCACGGTGCAGTTGCTCTTCGAGGACCACCTGACGCGCTTCTCGAACCTCGGCAGCGAGTCGCGCCTGCCCGACGCGTATCGCTAGCCAGCGGACACGCCGCTGACGCGGACGGCGATTGCCCTGTAAGCTCCGCCCGGGAATGACACGCGGAGACTTCGCATGTTCAAGTGGCTGTTCGGTGGCGGCAAGGGTGACGAAGGCAGTGCCGCGGCCAGCGAGACGCGCGAACTGATCAGCCTGTCGCGGACGCTGGAGACCGCCCCCGACAAGGCGTTTTCGGTCTTCGTCGAGCGGCTGAACACCTGGTGGCCGCGCGAGTTCACCTGGGGGAAGGACCGGCTGGCCCAGATCGGCATCGAGCCGCGCTACGGTGGGCGCGCCTTCGAGCGGACGACCGACGGCGCGGTCTCGCTGTGGGGCAAGGTGCTCGCCCTCGATCGACCGAACCACATCGTGATCGCCTGGCAGATCAGGCCCGATCGCACCGCCGAGCCCGAGGAGGCTCTCGCCAGCCGCCTCGACATCCGCTTCATCACCAACGACGCCGGCAAGACCCAGCTGCTCCT
The DNA here is from genome assembly GCA_038323025.1 of Hyphomicrobiales bacterium. Lineage (GTDB taxonomy): Bacteria > Pseudomonadota > Alphaproteobacteria > Rhizobiales > Kaistiaceae > JAFKKF01. Next base: position 31,158 of record JBBQGL010000012.1, on the reverse strand, counting down.
CGTCCATCGCGACTTTCCCCGCCACGGCGAAGGCTGGGAGAAATACAAGGCGGAGATGGCCAAGGGCTGGCCAAAGCTGATCGACGCCTACGCGGCGGAACTGGCCAAGGCGGCCTGAACGTGGATGCGGTCCGCCTCACTCCTGTCGTGAAATCCGGTTAGCGGGATTTGATGCAGGCGCAAAAGCCCCACACAGTCGCGCGGCCGAGCCTCGCCGGCGGACGGCTGACCATCGACCTCGGCGCGCTCGCGGCAAACTGGTCCGCGCTCGCGGCGCGTTCGGCCCCGGCCGAGGCTGCGGCGTGCGTCAAGGCGGACGCCTACGGCATCGGCATCGAGCGCGCCGGACCGGCGCTGGCGGCTGCGGGCTGCCGCACGTTCTTTGTCGCCCTGCCCGAGGAAGGCCTCCGGCTCCGGGCCGTTGTACCGGGCGCGGTCATCTACGTGCTCGATGGCCTGATGGAAGGAACGGCGCACGCGCTCGCGGACGCCGACCTGAGGCCGGTGCTGGGGTCGTGGGCGGAAGTCGAGGAGTGGGCGGCGTTCAAGGAAGCCGGTGCCCCGACCGGTTCGGCCATCCACGTCGACACCGGCATGAACCGCCTTGGTCTCGGCCTCCACGAGGCAGTGGCGCTGGCGCAGCGGCCGGATCTTCTCGGCGCGATCGCCCCAAGCCTGCTGATGAGCCACCTCGCGGTCGCCGACAGCCCGACGCACCCGCTCAGCCTTCGTCAGCTCGCGCTCTTCAACGAGATCCGGGCGCAGTTTCCTCCTCTTCCGTCCTCGCTCGCCAACTCCGCGGGTATCTTTCTGGATGACGCGTTTCACCTCGATATGGTTCGCCCTGGGATCGCGCTCTATGGCGGCTACGCGGTCGACAACCTCCCCAACCAGATGCGGCCCGTGGTCACGGCGGAAGCCCGCGTGCTCACGGTGCGTGACGCCGAGGAAGGCGACACGGTCGGCTACGGCGCCAGCGAGCGTCTGAAGCAGCCGGCGCGGATCGCCATCCTCGCCGTTGGCTATGCCGACGGCTATCACCGCCTCGCCGGGTCGAGCGACGAACGGAAGGGCGCCCGCGTCTACATCCGCGGGCGGCACGCGCCGCTCGTCGGCCGCGTCTCCATGGATCTGATCGCGGTGGACGTCACAGAAATTCGGGCAGTTTCGCGCGGAGACTGGGCCGAGCTGTTCGGACCGCATGTCGCCATCGACGAGGTGGCAAAAACCGCCGGGACGATCGGCTACGAACTGCTCACCGGCCTCGGCCGGCGATATGCGCGGACGTATGTGGGCGAGAAGAATCCACAGAGCGCCTGAATACTGGCGCCTGCGACAATCACTGCCGGTTGTGGGCGACCGAGCGGCGGGATAGCGTTGGCTCGGGCAGATCGGGCTGGTTCAGCGCCAGCCGCGAGTTGGGGCTGGCGATGTATCAAGGACCTCTCGGGGACGGGTTGGGGATTGCGCAACGCGGCGTGCGCCAATTCTCTCGATCGTTGCGGCAGCTGGCATCCGCGACGGCGGTCTGCCTGACCCTCGGCCTGTCAATCGTGCAGCCGGCATGCGCGGGTGCCGTGAAGTTCAATTCCACCGCTGAAATCGATGCTCACCCGAACGCCGTCTTCGGGTTCGGCGGGGTCCTCACAAAGGGCGGCCTCGGCGACACCATTCTCTTCCAGGCCGGCTACGGCAGTGATTGGATCCTCGGCGGCGGCTACCAGCGTTTCGTTCTTTCCAACCGGTGGGGTTTTTCGCTCGGCGGCGAGATGGGCGTGGCCGGGAGATTCGACGGGTCTACGACCGGAGAAATCTGGGCCGCCGGCGTCATCCGCCATGCCGGGTTCACCCTGTTCGACCGGCTCAGCATCGCCGGCTCGGTGAGTTTCGGCTTCAGCGCGGTAAGCGGGCCGAACAGCATCGAGCGGCAGCGCGAGATCGCCCACGGCGGCAACGCCAGCTTCCTGTTCTACCTTCGCCCCGAGATCGACGTTTCGACGCCCCGCCTGCCGGGGACCGAACTGTTCATCGCCACCCAGCATCGCTCGGGCGGCAACGGCGTCCTCGGAAACCTGGCGGAGGGCGCGAACGCCAGCGTGATCGGCATTCGCCGGCGATTCTGAGCGCGTAAGCGAGAAGGGCCGGCTACCCTGCCGGTCGCCCTGGCTTCGATCCCGGCGCGCAACCTCACGCTGCGACAAACTGGCCGCTCGCGCAACTCTCCCGGCCGTCTATTCTTCGACGCCAGGTTGAACGTCGCGTGCGGACCTGCTTTGTCGGATTCCGGGGAGCGATGGTGAAACTCACAACCATATTGGCCGCAGCGGTTGTTCTGGGTGTGGCGGGTCCGGGCGCGCTGGCCGCGCCGATCACTGTCAACGTCGATGGCGGGGAACGCACGGCCCTGGTTCAGGGGACGACCGCGCCCGGTCCCCATCCTGTCATTCTGCTGCTTCACGGAGGGGGCGGGACGGCGGAAAACATCGCCAGGGGCAGCGGCCTCGGGGCCGTTGGCGAACGCGAGGGGTTTGTGGCGGTCTTTCCCGAAGGCATCAACAAGTCATGGGTCGACGGCCGGCAGAAGATCGTCAACCGGGACCGAAAGAAAGGCGTCGTGCCGCCGAATGACTTCGATTTCGTCAAGGCGCTGGTGGCGCAACTCGTGGCGTCGGGCGTCGCCGATCCAAAGCATGTTTACGTAGCCGGTTTCTCCAATGGCGGATATATGTCGCTCGCGCTGGCGTGTCGGGACGCGGCGATGTTCGCTGGCGTTGCCGTGTTCGAGGCGAATATTCCCGCGGTCGCCGCGCCCAATTGCCATCCCGCCACGGCGGTGCCGTTCCTCGAAATGAGCGCGACCGGCGACCCCAAGGTCAAGTTTGACGGAACTACCTCTCCCGACGGCGGCATCTGGCCGACGATGAAGACGGTGGATTTCTTCCGGAAGCTTGACGGTTGTGCCGATCAGACCACCGTGGAGCAGTTGAAGGCACACGAACCGAATTCGACCGGCACCGAGGTTACGCGCTGGACCGGCTGCACCAAGGCCCCGGTTGTCCTTTATAAGATCATCGGTGGCGCGCACCGTGTGCCGGAGGCGCCGTTTGGCGCCAACCAGCTCTGGGCCTTCTTCAAGGACCAGTCGCGGTAGCGGAGAGGGCGGGGGCCGACCTTCTTGCCGCGACACTGGTTCATGCTCTATTGAGAACAAAATAAGAACATGCCATAAGAGCGCGGAGGTGACGCCCCATGCCCCCGCGGCTGAAGATCAATTTCGTCTGCCAAAACTGCGGGGCGGTCAGCACCCGCTGGCAGGGGCGGTGCGACGATTGTGGCGAGTGGAACACCCTGGTCGAGGAGGGCGCTGCGTCGGGCGTCGGCGCCGGACCGCTCCGCAAGTCCCGCAGAGGCCGGGTCATCACCCTTTCCTCGCTTCAGGGCGAGGCGGGTGGAATGCCGCCACGGGCGATGAGCGGCCTCCGAGAGTTGGATCGGGTCACCGGCGGCGGCTTCGTCAAGGGATCGACTCTGCTGGTCGGCGGCGACCCAGGCATCGGCAAATCGACGCTGCTCCTCCAGGCCGCCGGCGCCCTCGCCAACACCGGCCACAGCGTCGTGTATATCTCAGGCGAAGAGGCAATCGCCCAGATCCGGCTGCGGGCAGAACGCCTCGGGCTGTCGTCGGCGCCGGTACGGCTGGCGGCGGAGACCAGCGTCGAGGATATCCTCGCCACGCTCGGCGAGGGCGAGCCCCCTGCCCTCGTCATTCTCGATTCGATCCAGACGCTGTGGAGCGACCTCGCCGACTCGGCGCCGGGCACGGTCACGCAGGTGCGCGCCTCGGCGCAGGCGATGATCCGCTACGCCAAGCAGACGGGGGCCGCCGTCGTCTTCGTCGGCCATGTCACCAAGGACGGGCAGATCGCCGGGCCGCGCGTGATCGAGCACATGGTCGATGGCGTCCTCTACTTCGAGGGCGAAGGCGGGCACCATTTCCGCATCCTGCGCGCGGTCAAGAACCGCTTCGGTCCGACCGACGAGATCGGCGTCTTCGAAATGACCGGAGCGGGGCTGCGCGAAATCGCCAACCCCTCGGAACTCTTCCTCGGCGAGCGCAACGCCGCCACGCCCGGCGCCGCGGTCTTCGCCGGCATGGAAGGCACGCGCCCGCTCCTCGTCGAGATCCAGGCGCTGGTCGCGCCGACGACGCTCGGCACGCCGCGACGCGCGGTAATCGGGTGGGACAACAACCGGCTCGCCATGGTCCTGGCGGTGCTGGAAGCGCACTGCAAGGTGCGGCTCGGCGATTGCGACGTCTACCTGAACGTCGCGGGTGGAATGCGTATCGCTGAACCCGCGGCCGACCTCGCGGTCGCCGCGGCGCTTGTCTCATCGCGTCTCAACCGTCCGCTGCCCTCAGACTGCGTCTATTTCGGCGAAGTGAGCCTGTCCGGGGCCGTCCGGGCGGTGTCCCACGCTGCCTCACGGCTGAAGGAATCGCAGAAACTCGGCTTCGCCCGCGCCGTGGTCCCGGTGGCCAAGGACGCCGATCCGGGGCCCGGAATCGCGGCAATCGGCCAACTCGTCGACCTGGTCGCGCGGATCGCCGCGCAGCCGGGCCCGGGGGACGACTGAACTTGGCCGATCGCCGCCAAAATGCCTGAATGATCAGCAGGTTGGTGCCGCAATGGGCATGGGCCCAGCCGAGCTCGCGCCGGACGCTTCGACGCGGGTACGATCCCGTCAGAATCGTGGTAGGAAACCCGCGCCGGGATTGCGTTTCGCGGTCGTCTCGCTACGGATGTGCGCATGCCTATTGAGGTTCTCGACGTCGTCGTCATCGTTGTGGTGCTGATCTCGGCGGTTCTCGCCATGGTCCGCGGGTTCGTCCGCGAAATCCTGTCGATTGCCTCATGGGCGGCGGCGGCGGTGGCGGCCTACCTGCTCTACAAGCCCCTGCTACCGGTAGTTCAGCCCTATTTCAGCAGCGAGCCCGTGGCCACGATCGTGGCGGCGGCGGCCATCTTCTTCGTGGCGCTGATCGTCGCCAGCTACATCACCATGAAAATCTCGGACTGGGTGATCGACAGCCGGGTCGGCGCGGTCGACCGCATCCTCGGCTTCATCTTCGGGGCGGCCCGCGGCGTCCTTCTCCTGGTCGTGGCGCTGCACTTCTTCACCGCGCTGGTGCCAAAGCCGCCGCACTGGGTGACGGCGGCGCGCACCAAGCCTGTCCTCGACATACTGGACGCCAAGCTGACGGCCATTTTGCCCAAGGACCTCGAGGGTTTCATGGCGAAGAAGCCGGCGGTCGACGAGGAAGCTCCGCCGGACACCACCGGCGGGCCCGCCGGCGACACGACCGCGCCCGGCCAGGCGGCCGCTCCCGCCACGCCCAACGGACCTGCCACGGCTGTCGAGCCCGACCCCAAATACAATGATGACGCCCTGAAACGCATGATCGAGACGAACGGGGGCACCCCCGCGCCGGCCCCGGCACAGTGATGAGACGGGCCGTCTCACCGGCTGTCTCAGCGGACGAGCTGTCCGGGAATCCCCTCGACGACAAGTTCCACGAGGAATGCGGCGTCTTCGGCGTCTTCGGGCATCAGGACGCAGCGGCGCTGACCGCGCTCGGGCTCCACGCCCTCCAGCATCGCGGGCAGGAAGCGGCGGGCATGGTCTCGTTCGACGGGACCCAGTTCCACAGCGAGCGGCACGTCGGCCTCGTCGGCGACAATTTCACCCAGCGCGCGGTGATCGAGAAGCTCACCGGTACGCGCGCCCTCGGCCATACCCGCTACGCCACCCACGGCGGGTCGCTGGAACGCAACATCCAGCCCTTCTTCGCGGAATTTTCCGGCGGCGGCTTCGCGGTCGCGCACAACGGCAACCTGACCAACGCGCTGACGCTGCAGGACCGGCTGCAGCGGCGCGGCTCGATCTTCCACTCGACCTCCGACACCGAGGTCATCCTGCACCTCATCGCGACCAGCCGGCGCGAAAGGCTGATCGACAAGGTAATCGACGCGCTCCGCGAGATTGAGGGCGCGTGGTCGCTGGTCTGCCTGTCGGAGAAGAAGATGATCGGCTGCCGCGATCCGCTCGGCGTGCGACCGCTCGTCCTCGGCGACCTGGACGGCTCGGCGATCCTGACCTCGGAGACATGCGCCCTCGACATCATCGGCGCCCGCTTCGTGCGCGACATCGAGCCGGGCGAGATGGTGGTGATCACGGAGACCGGCCTCGAGAGCCTGCGTCCCTTCCCGCCCCTGAAGCCGCGCTTCTGCATCTTCGAATACGTCTATTTCGCCCGGCCGGATTCGAGCGTCGAGGGGCGCGGCGTCTACGAGGTGCGGAAGAGGATCGGCGCCGAGCTCGCCGCCGAATCGCCGGCCGTCGCCGACCTCGTCGTGCCGGTGCCGGATTCCGGCACGCCGGCTGCGATCGGCTTCGCCGAGGCGGCCGGCCTCCCCTTCGATCTCGGCATCATCCGCAACCACTATGTCGGGCGCACCTTCATCGAGCCCACCGACGCCATCCGCAACATGGGCGTCAAGCTGAAGCACAATGCCAACCGCGACGTGCTCGCCGGCAAGCGGGTCGTGCTGGTCGACGATTCGATCGTGCGCGGCACGACCTCGCTGAAGATCGTGCAGATGGTGCGCGACGCCGGCGCGGCCGAGGTCCATATGCGCATCGCCAGCCCGCCGACGACCGATTCCTGCTTCTACGGGGTCGATACGCCGGAGAAGTCGAAGCTGATCGCCTCGCGGCTGAGCGTTGCCGAGATGGCCGCGTTCATCAAGGTCGACAGCCTCGCCTTCCTGTCGATGGACGGCCTCTATCGCGCCGTCCACGGCACCCGCCGCGACAACGCCGTCCCGCAGTTCTGCGACGCGTGTTTCAGCGGCGAATACCCGACCCGACTGACCGACACCGAGCGCAAGGAAACGGTCCGTCAGTTGTCCCTGCTCGCCGAGGCGGGATGAACGGCAGACCGCTTGCCGACCGCATCGTCGTCGTCACGGGCGCGTCGCGCGGCATCGGCCGGGCGGCGGCGCTGGCGCTGGCCGAGGCCGGCGCCCATGTCGTCGCGGTGGCGCGCACGGTCGGCGGGCTCGAAGAACTCGACGATGCCATCCGCAGCAAGGGCGGCGCCGCGACGCTGGTGCCGCTCGACCTGAAGGACTTTGCCGGCATCGACCGGCTGGGCGCGGCGATCTTCGAACGCTGGGGCAAGCTCGACGGCCTCCTCGGCAACGCCGGCCTCCTCGGAGCCCTGACCCCGGTCGCCCATATCGAGCCGAAGGTCTGGGACAACGTGATGACGATCAACGTGACGGCCAACTGGCGGCTGATCCGTTCCTTCGACCCGCTGCTGCGGCGCTCCGATGCCGGGCGCGCGCTGTTCGTGACTTCCGGCGTGGCCCGTTCCTTCCGGGCGTACTGGGGCGTCTATTCGGTTTCGAAGGCGGCGCTCGAAGGGCTGGTCCGCACCTACGCCGCAGAAGTGGCGCAGACACCGGTGCGCGCCAACCTGATGGACCCCGGCCGGCTGCGCACGCGCATGCGCGCCCAGGCAATGCCGGGCGAGGATCCGGAATCGCTGAAGCCCCCGGAAGCGGTGGCGCCGGATATCGTGCGCATGCTGTCGGCGGAGTTTACCCAGAACGGCGTGCTCTTCGAGTTCCCGAAGGGCACCACACAGACGTTCGGCAAGGCGTAGGGAGGTTCAGGTTCGTTTACGCGCCCTGCCTTCATAGGGATTGTCACCCTTCCGCAGCACCAGGCGGATCGGCACGCCGGGAAGATCGAAGTCTTCCCGGATGGCGTTCATGAGATAGCGGCGCCAGGCATCGGGCAGCGCCTCGGGGCGCGAGCAGAAGGCGACGAAGGTCGGCGGCCGCGCCTTGTTCTGCGTGAGGTAGCGGAGCTTGATGCGCCGCCCCGACACCGCCGGCGGCGGGTGCCGCTCGACCAGGGCGGTCAGCCAGCGATTGAGCTTCGGCGTCGCGACCCGCCGGTTCCACACCGAGTAGGCCTTGAGCACGGCCTCCATCAGCTTGTCGAGACCCTCGCCGGTGAGCCCGGAGACGGGCACCAGCGCCATTCCGCGAAGCTGCGGCAGCAGGCGGGTGGCTTCCTCGCGCAGCTCGGCCAGCTTCTTCGGCCGCTCGTCGATCAGGTCCCATTTGTCGAGGGCGATCACCATGGCGCGACCTTCCTGCTCGACCAGGTCGGCGATCTGCAGATCCTGCTTCTCGAAGGGCGACGTGGCGTCGAGGACGAGGACGACGACCTCGGCGAAGCGGATGGCGCGGAGCGCGTCGCCGACGGCGAGCTTCTCGAGCTTGCCCTCGACCCGCGCCCGCTTGCGCAGGCCCGCGGTATCGAACAGGCGGAATTGCCGGTCGCGCCATTGCCAGTCGATGGCGATGACGTCGCGGGTGATGCCCGCCTCGGGACCGGTGAGCAGCCGCTCCTCGCCAATGATGCGGTTGATCAGCGTCGACTTGCCGGCGTTGGGACGCCCGACTATGGCGACCTGCATCGGCTTGTCGGAGGCCGGCGCCTCGATCGCCTCCTCGGCCTCGTCCTCGTCTTGCGGCCTTGGCGGCTGGTCGGGCAAGGCGGCAACGAGCGCATCCCGCAAGTCGCCCATGCCCTCGCCGTGCTCGGCCGAAATGGCGATCGGCGCGCCAAGGCCGAGCGAGAACGCTTCCATCAGGCCGGCCTCGGCGGCGCGACCCTCGGCCTTGTTGGCGACGAGGATCACCGGCTTGCCGAGCTGGCGGAGGATCTCGGCGAAATGCGCGTCCATCGGCGTCACGCCGGCGCGCGCATCGATCACGAACAGGGCGACATCGGCGGAGCGCACCGCCGCTTCCGCCTGGGCGCGCATGCGGCCGGCGAGGCTTTCCGGCGCGGCGTCGTCGAGGCCGGCGGTATCGATCGCGAGGAAGGCAAAATCGCCGAGGCGGGCCTCGCCTTCGCGGCGGTCGCGGGTGACGCCGGGCATGTCATCGACGAGGGCGACGCGACGGCCGACCAGGCGGTTGAACAGCGTCGACTTGCCGACGTTCGGACGGCCGGCGATGGCAACCTTCAGTTCGGATTCGTGGCGGGAGGTGTCTCCGCGAGCCTGCCCGCGCGCCAATCCCGCCTCAGCCGGACGGCTTGGCCGCGGCAGGCGGCGGAGCCGCCGTTGCCGGGGCTGCCGGAGCTGCCGGGGTTGCCGCCGGGGCAGGCGCGCCGGCGCGCGCGTCGATCAGCGAGATCATGAACGCGCCGCGCGAGCGGATGTCCGGCGGGCTTTCCTTGTCATCGGCGATCTGCTGGAAATATTTCCGGGCGGTAGCCATGTCGTCGAGGCGCCAGGCCGTCAGGCCGAGGATCTCGCGCGCCGTGTGGCGCCATGGACTGGCGTCGCCGGCGAGGTCGCCGATGCGGGAAACCAGATCGTTGACGTTGGCGGTCTCGACCAGCAGCAACGCCGCGCGCAGGCGGGCCATGTCGCGAATCAGGGCGGGCGTGTCGCTGCGCTGGGCAATCGCGTCGAACTCGGCGACGGCGCCCTTGTCGTCTCCCTTGGCCGCCTTCTCGGCGGCGATGCGGAAGCCGGCGAGAACCGGATAGCCGCCGCTGCTGTCCTTGGCGATATCGGCGAGCGCGGCAACTGCCTCGTCGTGCTTGCCGTCACCGGCAAGCCTCAGCGCTGCAACAAAGCGGTCTCCGCTCTGCGACGCCTGGCGGTCTTCCCAATAGACCCAGAAACGATAGCCGGCGGTGGCGATGACGATCAGGACGGCAAGACCGATGACGTAGGTGCCGAAGCGGTCCCACAGCTTCTTCAGCTGTTCGTGCCGCAGATCCTCGTCAACTTCGCGAAAGATATCAGACATTTGCACTTCACCAGATGGACAGCCGGATCACCTTGTCCGGATGCGCGCGCACCATATAGCCGCACACCTGCCCTTGCAAACGAGGCAAAACCGCGGTCAGGGCTTCGGCTTGTAGACGTTCTCGCTCGCCGGAAAGGCGCGCGTGCGCACCTCATCGGCGTATTCGCGGACCGCCGATTCGATCATGCCGGCGAGGCTGCCGTAGCGCTTGACGAACTTCGGCACGCGCGAGCTGAGACCGAGCATGTCCTCGAGGACGAGGATCTGGCCGTCGCAGGCCGGCGAGGCGCCGATGCCGATCGTCGGGATCGGCACGGCGGCGGTGATCTCGCGCGCCAGCGGCTCGACCACCGCCTCGACGACCATGGCGAACGCGCCTGCCCCGGCTACCGCGATGGCGTCGGCACGGATCGCGGCGGCGCCCTCCTCGTCACGTCCCTGCACGCGAAAGCCGCCGATGGTATTGACCGACTGCGGCGTCAGGCCGACGTGACCCATGACCGGGATGCCGCGTTCGACGAGAAAGCGGATCGTGTCCGCCATGCGAGCTCCGCCTTCCAGCTTGACCGCGCCGCAGCCGGTTTCCTTCATCACGCGCGACGCGCTGCGGAAGGCTTCCGCCGGACTCTCCTCGTAGCTGCCGAAGGGAAGGTCGATGACCACCAGCGCCCGCTTCGACCCGCGCATCACGGCATGACCCTGGAGGATCATCATGTCGAGCGTGACGGGGATGGTGGTCTCGAAGCCGTGCATGACCATGCCAAGCGAATCGCCGACGAGAATGAAATCGACCAGCGGATCGATGATCCCGGCGGTGTGGGCGTGATAGGAGGTCAGCGAGACGATGGGCTCCCTGCCCTTACGGGCGCGAATTTCGTTCGGGGTGATGCGGCTGCGATCGGGCTGGAGCGACAACGAACTGACTCCTTCAGAAAGACGGGGCGACGCCGAACAGCCAGGCGTGAGCCCGCCAGATCAAAACGGCGTAGAGCCCGAGACCGACGACAAGCGCCAGGACGTCCGAGCGGACCGCCGGCGGCGACGGTGCGGGCACCCGGCGCGGTTGCAGAACGAGATCGACGACCGCCCACACGAGGAACGTCCCGAAGAGGACGACCCCCGCCAGGTCCCCATTCACAAACAAGTGAGCAAGCGCCCAGAGGACGGTTCCGATGAGCAGCGGGTGGACGGCCGCCCGCTTCATATGGCCGGGCGGAAGGAAGCTGGCGGTGACGAGCACCAGCGCCGGGATCATAAGGATGGCTGCAAGATAGCGAAGCCCGGGGAGCGGAATGTAGACGCTGGAGTTGTCGGCGTGGACCTCGCCGAACCCTATGATTATCAGGGCAAATCCCGCGATGGATACCAGCGAGTAAAGGCCCTTGTAGGGACCTTCGCCGATCCGCGGAACGACGCGGCCACGCAGGCCCGGGGCGAGGGTCCCGGCCGAATGGGTGCCGAGGAAAAGGATCAGCCCGACGATCAGAACCGCCATTGCGAGCCCCTTGTTGCGGCGCACCAAGTAGCACGGTTCCGACCCGGTTACAGGTTGTTTATGGGACCTGTGCTAGCGTAACCTTCTCGGGGTTTGAGAAACTGCCCGGTAAGGCTGCCGGGCATCAGCAGGGGGCTGTTCCAATGAAGTTCGTACGCCTGGCAGTGGCGCTCTTTGCGCTCTTTTTTGTATTGCCCACCGTCGCCTCGGCCGCGGTCGTGGCGAAAGTCTCCATCAGCAGCCAGCGGATGACCGTCTACGTGGACGGCGTCGCCCGCTATACTTGGCCGGTGTCGACCGCGCGCAGCGGCTACCGCACGCCGATCGGCAGCTTCCGCGCGCAGCGGATGGAAGCGGTCTGGTACTCGACCATCTATGACAACGCGCCGATGCCGCACGCGATCTTCTTCAATGGCGGCTACGCGGTCCATGGCACCAACGCGGTGTGGAAGCTCGGCTCGCCCGCGTCGCACGGCTGCATCCGGCTGAGCCCGTGGAATGCGTCGGTCCTCTACGGCCTCGTCCGCCAGCACGGCATGTGGTCATCGCAGATCATCGTTTCGCGCTAAGCGGCACGCCAACCTCAGAGTGACCATGCCCATCGCCCGTTCGTTCATCGCCTTTGTTGGCGCGGTCGTCGCCAGTTTCACCATTGCCGCGACGCCCGCGTCCGCCGAGCTCAGCCCGCTGATGCGGCTCGCCGCGCTCGGCAGCGGTGACCTCGCCGCCAGCGGCAGCGCCCCGGCGGGGGTCGACCTCGTTGCCCGCGTCGATATCTCCGACCAGGCGATGTACGTCTATGTCGGCAATGTGCTGACCCACGTCTTCCCGGTATCGACGGGACGCCCGGGCTACGGCACGCCGCCGGGCCAGTACCAGGCGCAGTGGGTGGCGGCGAACTGGCGCTCGCGCAAGTACAACAACGCGCCCATGCCCTGGGCGGTGTTCTTCAAGGGCGGCTATGCCGTCCACGGCACCACCGAAGTGCGCCGCCTCGGGACGCCCGCGTCTCATGGCTGCGTGCGCCTGCAGCCCTCGAACGCGAAGATCTTCTTCCAGCTTGTCCAGCAGAGCGGTCTGGACAGCACCCTGATCTCGATCGTTCGCTGACCTGCCGGGCCGCCGCCGGCACGGCGGGCGGCCGATCTCCCCCTTTCACTTCCTGTCGCCGGTCAACCCGGGTGATGCACGCGCCACACCTGACGGTGTGACCGCCGTCACTCGGCGCGGTCCGCGAACGGTTTCCCTGTGACGGCCTTCACTGTGCCGGGTTCGCGACCCGCCTACATCAGCGCCACACAAGACGGGCCGCCCGGGACGAACCTCCGAGAGACGCCCGCCCGAGGAACAGGGAGCAGACCAATGCGCACGATGTCCATTCTCGCCGCGGCGCTCATCTTCGGCTTCGCGACCCCGAGCAAGGCGGAGTTCTTCTCGTTTCTGCCGTTCGCCTCGGCCCAGCCGCACGTCGTCGCCAAGATTTCGATCTCGCAGCGGCGCATGGAACTGGTGGTGGTGAACGGCAGCGGTCAGCCGGAGACCTATGTATGGAAGGTCTCGACCGGCCGCGACGGCTTCGACACGCCGACCGGTACTTTCCGGCCGACCTGGCTCGACATCAACCACAAGTCGAACCAGTACGAAGACGCGCCGATGCCCTTCGCGGTGTTCTTCTCGGGCGGCTACGCCGTCCACGGGACCGACGCGGTTGCGCGGCTTGGCAAGCCGGCCTCGCACGGCTGCGTGCGTCTCTCGCCGGCAAACGCGGAGATGTTCTACAGCCTGGTGCACGCCTACGGTAAGTGGAACACGCGCATCGAGATCACGGACTGAACATCCCAACCCGGCGCCGCCCGCCATCCTACGGCGCCGTTCAGTCCTGACCCGCCGCCGTCCGGTTCACCACCGGGCGGCGGCGAGACTCATTTGGCCACCGGCGATGCCGGTCTCCACCGACGGCCGGTGGTTCGGGAGTCGGCCGGACCGAATCGTGCGTCAGAGCCTTGTGCGTGAAAACGCCCGCCCCACATCAGAGCATGATCGTGAAACATATCTCGCGTAGCGCCGGCCTGCCTGAAATCTAACCCTGAGGTGCAGTCGTGGCCGTCGAGGAACCCCCCTTCGCTAGCGTTTTTCAGGATGGTGCGTTCGAGGTGAGGGACTATCCCGCGCTCGTCGTCGCCGAGGTCACCGTGACCGGCGAACAGAAGGAAGCCGCCAACAAGGGCTTTCGCCTGCTCGCCGGATATATCTTCGGGGGCAACCGGCAGAAGCGAAGCATCGCCATGACGGCGCCGGTGGCGCAGGAATCGACCGGCGCGAAGATCGCCATGACGGCGCCCGTCACCCAAACCCGGACGGGAGGGGAATGGGTTGTGCGATTCACCATGCCGGGCAGCTATTCGCTGGAGACCCTGCCCGAGCCAAACGATGCGAGAGTGCGCCTGCGCGTGACCCCACCCGCCCGTCTGGCCGTCGTCCGGTTTTCCGGGCGCGCCCGATCGGACAACGTCGCGGCGAAGACCGCGGAGCTATCGGCCTGGATACGGCAGCGCGGTTTGCGCCCCGCCGGTGCCGCCTCGCTTGCCCAATACAATCCACCGTGGACTCTCTGGTTCATGCGGCGGAACGAGGTGATGGTCCCGATCGAAGCTTGACCTGGATCGTCGAGATTACGCGGGCGAGGCCCTGACGCTCACTCCCACTCGATCGTGCCGGGCGGCTTCGAGGTGACGTCGTAGACGACGCGGTTGACGCCCTTGACCTCGTTGATGATGCGGGTCGCGGCGCGGCCGAGGAAGGACATGTCGAAGGGATAGAAGTCGGCAGTCATGCCGTCGGTCGAGGTGACCGCGCGCAACGCCACGACAAAATCGTAGGTGCGGCCGTCGCCCATGACGCCGACCGTCTGCACCGGCAGGAGCACGGCGAAGGCCTGCCAGATGGCGTCGTAGAGCCCGGCCTTGCGGATCTCGTCGAGGTAGACCGCATCGGCCCGGCGGAGAATCTCCAGCTTCTCCGGCGTGACGGCGCCGGGGCAGCGAATGGCAAGGCCGGGGCCGGGAAACGGGTGCCGCCCGACGAATATCTCGGGCAGGCCAAGCTCGCGGCCGAGGACGCGGACCTCGTCCTTGAACAATTCGCGCAAGGGCTCGACGAGGCGCATCTTCATGCGCTCGGGCAGGCCGCCGACATTGTGGTGCGACTTGATGGTCACCGACGGTCCGCCGAGGGCCGAGACGCTCTCGATGACATCGGGATAGAGCGTTCCCTGCGCCAGGAATTCGGCGCCGCCGATCTTCTTCGCCTCGCCCTCGAAGAGTTCGACGAACAGCCGACCGATGGTCTTCCGCTTGACCTCGGGGTCGCTGACGCCGGCAAGGGCGGCGAGGAACGTCTGGCTGGCGTCGACGTGGACGAGCGGGATGTTGTAGTGGCGGCGGAACAGATCGACCACCTGCTCGGCCTCGCCCAGCCGCAACAGGCCGTGGTCGACGAACACGCAGGTGAGTTGGTCGCCGATGGCCTCGTGGATGAGGAGCGCCGCCGCCGCCGAATCGACGCCGCCGGAAAGGCCGCAGATGACGCGGCCGCGTCCGACCTGGTCGCGGATACGGGCGATGGCCTGCTCGCGGAACGCCGCCATGGTCCAGTCGCCGGCGAGCCCGGCGATGCGATGGGCGAAGTTGCCGAGCAGCCGCGCGCCATCGGGGGTATGGGCAACCTCGAGATGGAACTGGGTGGCGTAGAGCTTCCGCTTCTCGTCGGCGATCATGGCGAAGGGCGCGTTCTCCGACGTGCCGAGCACGGCGAAGCCCGGCGGAATCGCCACCACCCGGTCGCCGTGGCTCATCCAGACCTGGTGGCGCTCGCCGGGGTTCCAGATGCCGTCATAGAGCACCGACGGCCGCGAGACTTCGACCACCGCCCGGCCGAATTCGCGGTTGTGCTCGCCCTCGACGCGGCCGCCGAGCTGGTGCGCCATCAGCTGCTCGCCGTAGCAGATGCCGAGCACCGGCACGCCGGCGGAATAGATCGACATCGGCGGCAGCGGCGAATCCGGGTCAAGGACGGACGCCGGCCCGCCGGAAAGGATGATCGCCTTCGGCTTCAGGCGGGCCATGGCCTCGTCGGCGCGATTGAACGGCGCGATCTCGGAATAGACGCCCGCTTCGCGGATGCGCCGCGCGATCAGCTGGGTCACCTGGCTGCCGAAATCGAGAATAAGGATCGTGTCGGTCATGGACAGCGGGCGCTCGCAAGGATCGGGCCGAAGGCGGCGGGCGGGGGAAAGAGGGCCACAGGACTCACGGCCATCGTCAGCGCGCCGTCCAGCCGCCGTCGATGATGATCGTATCGCCGGTGATCATCGAGGCGGCGGGAGAGGCGAGGAACACGACGGCGCCCGCAACTTCCATCGGCTCGCCGATCCGGTGCAGCGCCGCGATGCGCTCGATGACATCGGCGCGGAAGTCGGGCCGGCCGAGGACCTCGTCGGTGCCCGGCGTGGCGATGAAGGTCGGCGCCACGGCATTGACGGTAATGCCGTGCTTTCCCCATTCGACGGCGAGGCATTTGGTCAGGTGGGAAATGCCGGCCTTGGTCATGCAGTAGATCGCCTCGCCGGGCAGGGCGATGAATCCCGCCTGCGAACTCATGTTGATGATGCGGCCGCGGCCCCGCTTGATCATCTCGCGCCCGACCGCCTGGCTGACGAAGAAGGTGCCCTTCAGGTTCGCCGCGAGGGTGGCGTCGAAGTCCGCCTCGGTGACGTTCTCGGCCAGGTTCTCCGGCGCGATCCCGACATTGTTGACGAGGATGTCGATGCGGCCGAACTCCTCGATCGTCCGCTTCACGGCGGCGTCGATCTCGGCGAGAGAAGTGACATCCATCTGGAGCGGCAAGGCCCGCTTGCCGAGTTTCCCGACCTCCGCCGTGAGGCCGCCGTCGCTCTTCGCGCTCCGGTAGCCGAGGGCGAGATCGGCGCCGGCATTGGCGAGCGCCAGCGATATGGCGCGCCCGAGGCCGCGGGCGGCGCCGGTGACGAGGGCAACCTGCCCATCCAGATCAAAGCTCGGGAAATCGTTCAAAATCGCTGTCCCCCTGAAGTCCGGCCGGCCGATGGATCAGCTCGCCGGCGTTGCCTTTTGTCCGTCCTTCTCTAGGCGCTCCGCTGCAGGAGCGCGACAAAGAACCCGTCCGTCCCGGTGCGCCGTGGCGAAAGCACAATCCCGTTCCGCGTCTGCAGGGTCGCAGCGGACAGGCGCTCGCGCGCATCCGCCGGCAGGCCCGACCGCGCCAAGGTATCGGCGGCGGACAGAAGCGAAAATCCGGGGTGGCGGGCAATGAAAGCTTCGACCTGGTCGCCGTCCTCCTCCGGAAGGAGCGAGCAGGTGACGTAGGCGAGCCGGCCGCCGGGCTTCACATAGCGCGCCGCGTCGTCAAGGATCTTCGCCTGTTCGCCGATCCGCTCCTCCAGCGCGCGCTCGGTGACGCGCCATTTCGCGTCGGGGCGGCGGCGCCATACCCCCGTCCCGGTACAGGGCGCATCGACCAGGACGGCATCCATGCGGCCGGCGATATCGTCGAGGGAAGCGCCGGCGTCGCGGACCTGGACATTCCGCGTGCCGGCGCGCTTCAGGCGGTCGAAGATCGGCGCCAGCCGCGCGCGATCGCCATCGGTGGCGAGGACCTGGCCCTTGTTGCCCATGGTGGCGGCGAGCGCGAGGGTCTTGCCGCCGGCACCGGCGCAAAGGTCGAGCACCTGCTCCCCCGCCCTGGCGCCGACCAGCAGCGTGGCGATCTGGCTGCCCTCGTCCTGGATCTCGAACCAGCCCTTCTGGAAGCCCGGTTCGACCTGGACATTGGGATGCCTCCCCTGCCCTGAGGTCGGCGCGATCCGCAGCGCATCCAGCGAGAAGCGGGTTTCGACCGCGCCAAATCGCGCCAATGCCTTGCCGACCTTTTCGCGGTCCGCCTTCAACCGGTTGGCGCGCAAGTCGAGCGGCGGACGGAGCGCCAGCGCCTCGCCCTCGGCGACCCAATCCTCGCCGAGTTGCCGGGCGAAACGGGTCGCCAGCCATTCGGGAATGTCGGCGCGCACATGATCGGGCGCGCCCTCCAGCCTGGCGTTGGCGATGCGCGCCGTTTCATCGTCGGCGAGCGGCGGCGGCCCGTGCGGGTCGCCGTGGATCATCTGGGCAAGGCCGTCGACGCCCAGATTCCAGCGGAGCGCCACGGTGCCAAGGACGAGGGCACGCGGCTTCTCGTCGCCCATCATCCACGCGGTCGAGGAGCGCCAGCGCAACGCGTCGTAGACGATGTTGCCGATCACCGAGCGGTCGTCGGAGCCGGCAAAGCGGTGGGTGAGACCCCAGCCCTTCAGCGCATCCGAAACCGGCCGGCGCCGCGCTTCGATGTCTTCCAGCACCTCGATCGCGGCGGCTAGCCGGCTTGCGGGTGTCATGAGCCGAGGAACAGGTCGACGACGTAGATCAGCCACATCAACAGGAGGATCGTCGCCCCGATCAGGAACATGAAGAAGCGGCGGGGGACGTTGTTGGTCGTGACATGAACCAGCGAGTGGAGCAGGCGCGAAATCACAAACAGCCACGAAAGCACAAGCAGCGTGACGGTGGCGCGGCCGGTGAAGAGCACGAGCATCGAGAGCAGGTAGAAGAGGACCGGCAGTTCCAGCTGGCTCTGGTAGGCGTTGGCAACCTGCAGGATGCGCGGCGGCCAGTTCGGTTCGCGCAGCGCAATATCGCGCGAGCGCACGGCACCGGAACGGACGGCCTCGACCCGCAGCGCGCCCACCCAGAAGAGCAGCCCGAAGGTCAGTGCTACCTCGACAAAGACCGGCGCCAGAACGGCGGCTGCTCCCATCATGTCTTCTCTCCTCAGCCCCCGCCCGGATAGTTGGGGCTCTCGCGCGTGATGGTGACGTCGTGCGCGTGACTTTCGCGCAGCGCCGCCGAGGAGATACGCACGAACCGGGCTTTTTCACGGAAGGCGGCAAGATCGGCGGCGCCGACATAGCCCATCGCGGCCCGAAGGCCGCCGGCGAGCTGGTGCAGAACGCCGGCGACGGGGCCCTTGTATGGCACCTGGCCCTCGATGCCCTCGGGGACCAGCTTCAGCTGATCGCGGACCTCGGCCTGGAAATAGCGATCGGCGGAACCGCGCGCCATGGCGCCGATGGAACCCATGCCGCGATAGGCCTTGTAGGAGCGGCCCTGGTACAAATAGACCTCGCCCGGGCTTTCGTCGGTGCCGGCAAGCAGGCCGCCGATCATGGCGCAATCGGCGCCGGCGGCGAGCGCCTTGGCAAGATCGCCGGAGTACTTGATCCCACCATCGGCTATCACCGGGACATCGGCGGCATTGCCGGCAGCGGCGGCATCCATGACGGCTGTCAGTTGGGGGACGCCCACGCCGGCGACGATACGGGTGGTGCAGATCGACCCGGGACCGATGCCGATCTTCACGGCGTCGGCGCCGGCGTCGATGAGCGCCTTGGCGCCGTCGCTGGTCGCCACGTTGCCGGCGATGACCTGCACCCGGTTGGACATCGCCTTCACCCGGCGGACGGCCTCGAGCACGCGTTCGGAATGGCCGTGGGCGGTATCGATCACCACCAGATCGACCTCGGCGTCGATCAGGTGCTCGCTGCGGGCAAAGCCGGCATCGCCGACACTCGACGCGGCGGCGACGCGCAGCCGGCCCTGCTCGTCCTTGGTGGCGTCCGGGTGCAGGCGCGTTTTCTCGATGTCCTTGACGGTGATCAGGCCGACGCAGCGGTAGTCGCGGTCCACCACCACCAGCTTCTCGATGCGGTGCTGGTGGAGGAGCCGCTTGGCCTCGCCGGGCTCGACGTTCTCGGTGACGGTGACCAGGCCCTCGTGGGTCATCAGCTCGGCGACGCGCTGCGACGGCTCGGTGGCGAAACGCACGTCGCGGTTGGTGAGGATGCCGACGAGCCGGCCGGGAGACGAGCCTGGGGCTACGACCGGAATGCCGGAGATCCCGTGGCGCTTCATCAGCGCGAGGGCCTCGGCGAGCGTCGCCTCCGGATGGATCGTCACCGGGTTCACGACCATGCCGGATTCGAACTTCTTAACCTGGCGGACGTGCTCGGCCTGCTCCTCGGGGGTGAGATTGCGGTGTATGACGCCGATGCCCCCGGCCTGGGCCATGGCGATCGCCAGCCGCGCCTCGGTGACCGTATCCATCGCTGCCGAAATGATCGGCAGGTTCAGCAAGATCGACCGGGTAAGGCGGGTGGCTATGCGCGCCTCGCCGGGAAGGACCGTGGAATAGCCAGGGGTCAGCAGGACATCGTCGAAGGCCAGCGCTTCCCGGCCGGTCGCGCCTTCCAGAAACTCCGCCATTGCCAACTCCCGGAAATGCCGATGCGCCGCCTGGCGGTCTGCCGGCTGGCACAAGGCTCAGTCTATGGGTTGGCGGTTGCCAATATCATGCCGGGAGCGATTCGCAATAGCACCGGCCAAATGAAAAGGGCGGGGCCGAAGCCCCGCCCTGATCGGCGGCCGCGGAGGGGGGCGGACGCGACCGCCGAAGGCGTTACTGCGCCGGCGGGGGCGGCGGGGGAGCGCCCGGGCCGTTACCGGGGGCTCCGGGACCATCCGGGCCTTCCATTCCCGGGCCACCGGGGCCACCGGGGCCACGTCCGTCCGGACGGTGATGCTGCGGGCCGGCGAGCTCGCTGGCATCGATGACGCCGTCGTGATTGCGATCGAGGAATGCGAGAACGCGATCGCCGCGATCGCCGAGTTCGGCCTGCGTCACCTTGCCGTCGCCATCGCGGTCGAAGGCCTGGAAGCTGCGCACCATCCGCTCGCGAGTCTGATCGAGCCAGAGCTGCTGGTATTCGGCCAGCGAAAGCGTGCCATCGCCATCCTTGTCGTATTTCTTGATCTCATCGGCGGTCACGGCGGCGATCTCGTCCTTGCTGATCGTGCCGTCCTTGTTGGTGTCGAACTTCGCCAGCAGGGCCTCTTCCATCATCGGGCCGCGCATGCCGGGGCCTTCGCCACCGAAGCCGGGGCGATGCCGCGGACCGCGATCGCCGTCCGGGCCATCGCGACCGTCGGGGCCGCCGAAGCCGGGGCCATGCCAGGCGACGTCGGTTACGGCCGCCGTCGGGGCGGACCGTTCGGCAGCGATCACCGGCAGGGCTGCCGCACTGACACTGGAGAGCAGGAGGACGCCGAAAAGGAGCTTGGTTCGTCTGGTCATCGGGAGAATTCCTTGCGTTGGGGTGGGCCTCAGACGCAGAGACAGATAGGCGCGCCGGGTCGCGAAACTTTGTCGGTTTCGGCCTACTTTGTACCGGCGGGTATCGGATGCGCGCGGCGATACATCTCGATACATTTTTCCCGGCGAGCCCTGGGCGAAGCCGGCATAATAGGTTGTTCTCTCCTCCTCCGGACCGGCGCGATGGATCCTGCTCCCCACATTCTGGTTGTCGACGATTCGGCCGACATCCGTGAGCCGCTCGCCAGGTACCTGGCGAAGAGCGGCCTGCGGGTATCGAAGGCCGGCGGCGGCGGCGAAATGCGCCGGATCCTGAAGACCAACGCCATCGACCTGATTGTCCTCGACATCATGATGCCGGGCGAGGACGGGCTGACGCTCTGCCGGATGGCGCGCGAGACGACCGAGATCCCGGTGATCCTGCTGACGGCGCTCAGCGAGGAAACCGACCGGGTCGTTGGCCTCGAGATCGGCGCCGACGACTACGTGGTCAAGCCTTTCAATCCGCGCGAATTGCTGGCGCGCATTCGCGCCGTGCTGCGGCGGGCGCATGCCCTGCCGAAGGGCCCGGCCAGCGAGGCGAAGCGGATCCGCTTCGACCGCTGGACCCTCGACGTACCGAGGCGCGAGCTCGCCGGCGCAGACGGCGTCGCGGTTGCCCTCTCCACGGCGGAGTTCCGCCTCCTCACCGTCTTCCTCGAGCGGAAGGGCATGGTGCTGTCGCGCGACCAGCTCCTCGACCTGACCAGCGGCCGGACGCTCGAGCCGTTCGAGCGCTCGATCGACAACCAGGTCAGCCGCCTGCGCAAGAAGATCGAGGTCGACCCCAAGAACCCCGCGATCATCAAGACGGTGTGGGGCGGCGGCTATGTGCTCGCGGCCGACGTGGACAAGGCCGGGGACAAGGCCGGGGACGAGGCCGGGCCATGAGGTGGTGGCCGCGGACCCTTGCCGCGCAGCTGATCGCGCTTCTCCTCGGCGCGCTGGTCGTGGCGATCGTGGTGACGTTCGCCTTCTTCTTCGACGACCGCATCGACACGGTGCGGCAAGCCGACCGGGTTGGCCTCCTCGAGCGGATTGCCTCGGTAACCCGGATGCTGGAACTGGTGCCGGAGGCACAGCGTGCCGGGCTGGCGCTCGCCGCCGGCTCGCCGCGACTCCGCTTCTGGACGAGCCCCGAGGCGGCGGTGCCGGACCCCTCGACGGCCGCGGGGGTTATGGTGCTCGGGCAGCTGTTCCAGCGCATGTTCGCGACGCCGCTCCGCGAGCCGCCGCGCCTCACCTACGTGGCCCTCGGTCCCGACGATCCGCCGCCGCCGGCGCCGTTCCGACCGCGCGCCCGGCCGTTCGACCGCCTCGACGTGATGGCCTCGGTGCCGTTCCGCGACGGCGGCTGGCTGAACGCCCAGACGCTCATCCGCGCCGAGCCGGTGGCGTTCCCCTGGCCTCCCGTCATCTTCGTTGCAACGCTCGGGCTGGCGATCCTCGCCATCGTGGTTGTCGTCGCGCGGCGAGTGACGCGGCCGCTGACCGCGCTCGCCGCCAGCGCCGAGGCGCTCGGGCGCGGGACAGCAAGCGCGCCGCTGGAAGAACGCGGGCCGGAAGAGGCGCGCCGCCTCATCTCGGCCTTCAACCGCATGCAGGAGAGGCTGCGGCGCTTCGTCGGCGACCGGACGCGCATGCTAGCTGCCATCGGCCATGATCTCAGGACCCCCATCACCTCACTGAAGCTGAGGGCTGAACTGCTTGACGACGACGAGACCAGGACGAAAATGCTGGCGACGCTCGACGAGATGCAGCACATGACCGAGGCGACCCTTGCCTTCGCCCGCGACGACGCCACGGCCGAGCCAACCCGTGTCGTGGACCTCGCGGCGCTGATCGACAGCATCGCCGACGACCTTGCCGAATTGGGAAAACCCGTGACCTTCGCCGAGGCGGGGCGCCTGCCCTACCCCTGCCGTCCCGCTTCGCTGAAGCGCGCGCTCGCCAACCTTGTCGAGAACGCCATCGAATATGGCAGCCGCGCCCGGATCACGCTGGAGAGCCGCCCGGAAGGCCCCGTGATCGCCGTGGACGACGACGGGCCCGGCATCCCGGAGGCGCAAATGGCCGAGGTGTTCGAACCGTTCGTGCGGCTTGAGCAATCGCGCAACCGTGCGACCGGCGGCGCCGGACTCGGCCTCTCGATCGCGCGCTCGATCGTGCTCTCGCACGGCGGCGAACTCGTCCTCGCCAACCGGAAAGAAGGCGGGCTCCGCGCCGAAATCCGCCTGCCGGCCGCGGACCCGGGCGCTGGAGCGGCCGCATGATCCGTCTTCCGGTCCTGGTGCTCCTCGCCGCGTTCTCGGTCGGAGCCGTGAACAGCGACACCGCGAAGCCGCCAGGCCCCGATCTCACTACCGAGCCAGATCTCAACGACATATTTGCGGCCGCTCGCGCCGCCGCCGATGTCGCGGTGACCGCCGGCGCCACCTACCGCGTATTCGAACTGCCGGCGCTGGGACTCAAGGTTCATGCCTGGACGTTCGACCAGTCCCGCTTCCGGGCCAGCGTCGCCGAGCAGAAGATGCCCAAGGGATCGCCGGTGGCGGACATGATCGGGACCGGCATTTTCGCCATCAACGGCGGCTTCTTCGAACGCGGCAAGGAGGACAAGGTGCTGTCGCCGAGCGGGCTGCTGATAGCCCGCGGCAAGCAACTGGCGGCCGAGAACGACCGCGCCGGCTCGGGCATTGTCTACGTCGGGGCCGATGGCTTCGTCGCGATCGGCTATCGCAAGCAGCTTCCCGACCACGCCGGCATGCGCGAGGCCATCCAAGTGGGGCCGATGCTGGTCGAACCGGGCGGCAAGGTCGGCATTCTGAACAAGCAGCACAACCGCGACCGGCGGAGCGCCATCTGCGTGAGGCCGGGCACCTTTACCGCGGTCGTGGTGGAGGGCGGGCTCAGCCTCTTCCAGCTCGCGAGCCTCCTCGCCGCGCCCTCGGCCAGCGGCGGGTTCGGGTGCCAGGTGGCGCTCAACCTCGACGGCGGCCCATCGACCCAGGCGATCTTGCGCGCTCCCGGCCATCGCACCCAGATCGGGGGCTCGCCGGTCGAGAATGCGCTCGTGGTTTCCCCGAATTCCGGCTGACCCGCAGGAACTGCCGACGGCACGGCGACATCATGCCCCTCTTTCTTAAGGCCTTGACCTCTCTATGTCGTAGCCAGATCAGGAAACTGGCTGATTTGCCTCCCTGATCCTCTCGCCTGCCCTACCCCACCGGTCCCATGCCCGACCGCATCCTTCTGCCGCTCATCGTCGCCTGCGCGCTGTTCATGGAGAACCTCGATTCGACGGTTCTCTCGACGGCGCTACCGGCGATTGCAGCGGACTTTCACTCCAGCCCGATCCATCTCAAGCTAGCGCTAACCTCCTATCTCCTCGCCATCGCCGTGTTCATTCCCGCCTCCGGCTGGCTTGCGGACCGCTTTGGCGCGCGCACCATCTTCCGCCTCGCCATCGTCACCTTCACGTGCGGCTCGATCCTCTGCGGGTTCTCGCAATCGATCGGCGGCATGGTGGCGGCTCGCATCATCCAGGGTATCGGCGGCGCCATGATGGTCCCGGTAGGTCGCCTCGTGATCCTGCGCACGGTGCCGAAGTCGCAACTGGTCGGGTCGCTCGCCTGGCTGACGGTCCCGGCGCTGGTCGGCCCCGTGGTCGGGCCGCCGCTCGGCGGCTTCATCACCACCTATTTCACCTGGCAGTGGATCTTCTGGATCAACATCCCGGTGGGCATCCTCGGGCTGGCGCTGGCGACGCTCTACATCCCCAACATTCACGGCGAGGAGCGCGTGCGCTTCGACGGCCTCGGATTTGTCCTTTCCGGCCTCGGGCTGGCGCTGTTCATGGCCGGCTCGACGACGCTGGGGCTCGATATCCTGCCGCGGCCGCTGGTTCTGGCGATCCTCGCCGCCGGCACGTTGCTGATCCTGTTCTACGTGATCCACAGCCGGCGCGTCGCGAGCCCGATCATCGACCTGTCGCTGCTGGCCATACCTTCGTTCCGGATGAGCATGATCGGGGCGCTCCTCTTCCGCCTCGGCGTCGGGGCGACACCTTTCCTGCTGCCGCTTCTCCTCCAGGTCGGCTTCGGCATGACGCCGTTCCAGTCGGGCTCGATCACGTTCGCTTCGGCGATCGGGGCGATCCTGATGAAATTCGTGGCGCCGCCGCTCCTTCGCCGGCATGGCTTCCGCACGGTGCTGGCGTGGAATGCGCTCGTCGCCAGCGCCTTCGTCACGTTGCCCGCCCTGTTCACCCCGGCCACGCCGGTGGCGCTGATGACCGGGCTGCTGCTCATCGGCGGCTTCTTCCGCTCGCTGCAATTCACCAGCGTCAACGCCCTCAACTTCGCCGACGTGCCCAACGAGCGCATGAGCCGCGCGACGACGCTGACCAGCGTCGCCCAGCAGATTTCGCTGTCGGTGGGCATCTCGGTCGGCGCGGTGACGCTGGAGCTTTCGACGCGGTTCTCCGGCGGCCAGATCACGGCCGACTCCTTCCGCCCCGCCTTCATCGTGATCGGCCTGCTCTCGGCCCTGTCGGCGATCCCGTTCCTCAGGCTCGCGCGCGATGCCGGCCAGGAGATGTCCGGCCACCGGCACCTGGCGCCGGACCCGGTCACCGTGATGCGCGAACGCGGCTGATCCGCAGCCCCCGAAGCTAGCCGGGCCCGCGAAAGTCCTTGGCGACCAGATAGAGCTCGACCGAGGCAACCCGGCTCGCCGGCGGCTTGACGTGATGAACGCTGCGGAAGTGGCGCTTGAGGTTGGCGAGGAGGTTGCCCTCGGTGCCGCCCTGGAACACCTTCGCCAGGAAATGGCCGCCCGGCTTCAGCGCCGCGAGCGCGAAATCCGCCGCCGCCTCGCAGAGAAGCGCCGTGCGCAAATGGTCCGTCTGGCGATGGCCAGTGGTGGGCGCCGCCATATCGGAAATGACCAGGTCCGCCTTCTCGCCGCCGAGGGCGTCGCGGATCATCCGCGGAGCGTCCTCGTCGAGGAAGTCCTTCTTCAGCATGATCACGCCGGGCAGCGGATCCATGTCGAGGTAATCCAGCGCCACGATCAGCGGCCTGGCGTCGGTGGAGCCGGTGCGCGCGGCGGCGACCTCCGACCACCCGCCCGGCGCGGCGCCGAGATCGACCACGCGCTTTCCAGGGGCGAGCAGGCGGTAGCGATCGTCGATCTCGATCAGCTTGTAGGCGGAGCGGGCGCGATAGCCCTCCGCATGGGCGCGGACGACATAGGGATCGTTGAGCTGGCGCTCGAGCCAGCGGGTCGACTGGGCTGAGCGGCGCCTGGCCGTCTTCACCTTGACCTTCAGCCGCCGGACGCCGCCGCCGTCACCCCTGCGGTCAGGCATGGAGGCGCTCGCCGGACCGTCGGCCGGAGCGCGGGTGCCAGACGCCGTCCTCGGTCATCATCTCGACGAGGACGCCCTCGCGGAGGCCGCGATCGGCGACGCGCAGCCGGTCCACCGGCCAGCGGCGGCGGAAGGCCTCGAGAATGGCACAGCCGGCGAGGACCAGATCGGCGCGCTCGCGGCCGATGCAGGGATTGGCGACGCGCGCCTGGTAATCCATGGCGGCGAGCATGGCGACAAGGCTACGCACCTCGTCGCCCGACAGCCAGACGCCATCGACCCGGCGGCGGTCATAGCGCGGCAGCCCGAGGTGGATGCCGGCGAGCGTGGTCACCGTGCCCGAGGTGCCGAGCATGTGGACCCCGCCGGCGGCAACCGCCCGGTCGAGAGCATCGCCCTCGGGAAACCCGGCGAGCATCAGCGCGACCTCGGCCACCATCGCTTCGAACTGCTCCGGCCCGACGTGATGGCCGCCGTAGCGCTCGCTGACGTTGACGACGCCAAGGGGGAGCGAGATCCAGTTACGGATGCGATCCGCCATGCGCCGGCGCTCGCCTGGCGTCGCCGTCAGGTCGATCCACACCAGTTCCGACGAGCCCCCGCCAATATCGAACAGGATCACGCCGGAGGCGGACGGATCGACCAGCGAAGCGCAGCCGGCAACGGCCAGCCGCGCCTCCGTCTCGCGCGGCACGATTTCGAGGACAAGGCCGGTTTCCACGCGCACCCGCTCGACGAACTCGACGCCGTTGACGGCGGCGCGACAGGCCTCGGTGGCGATCAGGCGGGCCCGGGCGACGTCGCGCTGGGCAAGCTTTTCACTGCACACGCGGAGCGCGGCGATGGCGCGCGCCATAGCGGGTTCGCTGAGCCGCCCGGTGTGGCCAAATCCCTCGCCCAGGCGGACGATGCGCGAGAACGCATCGACCACGCGGAAACCGTTGTCGCGCGGCGTTGCGATGAGCAGACGGCAGTTGTTGGTGCCAAGATCGAGCGCCGCGTAGAACGGCCCCTCGGCGGCCGCCAGCGCGATACGCGGCGGAAGTTCGAGCGCGATCACCTGCTCGGCCGACGCCGCAGTTGCATCGGCCCGCCCGGCCGCCGGCCGCGTTCCCGGAGCATAGACCGGCCCGCGGCGCTTCCGCCGGCGGTGGCGCCTTCCCTTGGACTCGCCGGTCTTGGCCGCGCGGCCGTGCTGCGGAGGCTTGGCGCCGACGGACTCGGCACTTCCGGCGCTGGCATGGCCGTCGAGCGAGCCGGGACCCGCCCTGCGCGGATCGTCGCCCGTGGTCGACACTGCTTTTCCTTCGGCCACGCAGCCGGCCGCTCAAGTCTGGCGGGGCGCGCGGCGCTGGAGTTACGTTTCGGCATCCAGTCTAACAGGCTGATGCCGCGAGACAAGCGACCGTGCCGGCGCGGGTTCCGGCCGAGGCTCGCCGCCACGGACTGAGAGCCCAATCCGCAGGGCTGAGGCGCGCGAATCCTTTGGCCACGGCGGGGTAGACCGCCGCGCCGGCGGACCTTATAAGGGCGTCGTTCGCGACCTGGCCCGGTCAGGCCTTGCCAGAAACCCACGGGTTTTGCGAGAACACGCTTTGTCGGCGCGCCCGGTCGGCGTTCCGGATTGGGGAATCGTCTAACGGTAGGACAGCGGACTCTGACTCCGCCAGTCTAGGTTCGAATCCTAGTTCCCCAGCCAATCCTCTGTACGACAGCTTCCAAAATCGTCCGAGAACGCGCCAGAAACGCTGGTGACTGGCAGTTTACTTGCTCCCGCCGCTGCCGACGCGTTCCAAGCGAAGCCGAAGAAGCCTATGTAGCAAAATGTGTAGCACGCTTGCGCGGCTGGCCTTTTTGCTACACAAGAGTCGGCATAAATCTGCCGGGTGTCACATATGGCGAGCAATCTAACCGAACTGGGGGTCAAGAACGCGAAGCCCCGCGTGGCGAAATACACCATGGCCGCGGGGCACGGCCTGACCCTCATTGTGACGCCGGACGGCGCGAAGTACTGGCGGCTGCGCTACCGCTTCGGCGGCAGGGCGCGAATGATCGCGGTGGGCAGGCCCTACCCCCATACGACGCTGAAGCAGGCGCAGGCGAAGGCCGCTGAGTTCCGCGCGCTGAGCGGGGCGGGTACGGATCCAGCAGACCGGCGCCGAGCGGAGAAGCTAGTCGAGCGTAAGCGGGTTGCCAGCACGTTCGGCGAGGCGGCTGAAGCGTGGCACGGCTTCCGCAGTCAGGGGTGGGACGCGAAGACCGCCGAGCAGGCGCGGAGCTATCTCGACAGGGACATGCTACCGAAGCTGCGCAGCCATCCGCTGGATGCGATCACGCCGGCCGAACTGGGCGCACTCGTCGCAGGGATAGAGAATCGCGGCGCATTCGACGTAGCGAAGAAGACCCGCCAGTGGCTCAAGGGCATCTACAGCTATGCCCGCGCCAATGGATGGACGGCGGTAGACCCGGCGCGCGATCTCGCAGCTATCGCCCGGCGCGGGCCGGAGAAACAGCATTACGCGCATCTGGAGTTAGACGAGTTGCCAGGTTTCCTCCGGGCGCTCGAAGCCTATGAGGGGTCCGCACTGGTGAAGGCGTGCACTTGGCTATCGTTGTGGACGGCGAACCGTCCGGGTGTGACGCGCAGCCTGCGCTGGGATGAGTTGGACCTCGATGCGGGGCTATGGACGATCCGCAGGGGCAGAGAGGGCATGAAGCGCGGTTATTTCCACATGACTCCGCTGCCGACGCAGGCTGTAGCCACGCTGCGCGACCTAAGGCGTGTGACGGGCAACTTCGACTATGTGTTTATCGGTCGCAACGATCCGAGCAGGCCATTGAGCGACGGCGCAATCAGCGGAATGTTCAAGCGGATCGGCTACCACCGGAAGCAGACGGCCCACGGGTTCCGTCATCTGGTGAGCACCGCCCTTAACGATAGGGGCTACGAAGAAGACTGGATCGAGCGCCAGCTAGCGCATGGCGATCCCGACAAGGTTCGCGGCACCTACAATAAGGCCCAATATCTCGAACCGCGCCGAAGGATGATGCAGGAATGGGCGGACCTGCTTGACGCGATGCGGTCCGGCGAGAACAAGGTACTGCCCATAAGGCGGGCAGTGGCCTGACCCGCGACCCTTGCACCTGCCCGCCCATGCCCTCGTATTCGAGCAGAGAGTTCATGACCTGTAGTTGTAGCGAACGCGGTCCGGGCTCTTCGCATACCAGAGCAGGAAGTCACCAAGCCTTGCCGGTCCAGTTGAGGAAAGGCTTCGTCAGGCTGCGCAGTCGCGCGACGCATTGCGATATCTGCGGCGTGGCGAAGGCTTTTGGTTCGCCCTTCTCGGCTGCATGAGCGACAAGGGCGAGCAGCCATTCGGCGAAGGCGCGTTCGGCGCTCTCGTCCCATGACAGTTCGGGGGCAAGGCTGGAATCGTAGCGGTAAACCTTGGGTGGTTTCCGATTCTTGAATTGGGCGTCGACACCGGCGTCAGGCCGCTGCACAGATTCCTGAGCGTGACGGTATTCGGCCGCGCCCGTTTTCTTGCTGTCCTCCATGTCCCCCCCTCGCGGTCATTCCACGCCGCTGCTGACAACACTATCCTAGCGAGCGGGAAAACATGGAATAGCTCAAAGGGATGGGGGGCAAAGTGCGGCAAGCCAGTCTAAGACGCGGCGATCTGAAATCGCTAAACAGGCGGCTGCGAAGCGGTGGATGCGGGATTGACTATTGAAGCATCCAATACCAATGCCTCTGGAGACTCTGGTTTTGCCCTCTGAAGGCCCAGTCCCGTAACTGCGATGGCGGCTCCCGGAACAATCTCAGGCGCACTCGGCCCCATGTTCACCGCACCCAATCCGAAAGTCATTACGAGTTGCCATCTACCGTCGTGAAGGTCGGCCTGCTTGATGAGGGCCTCAATCACTTCGCGATATTTGAAAGAGTACGTATCCACCTCAGGCATTTACCATTCCCCGATTTGGGACGCCGAAAAGGTTACCCCCTTCAGATGGCGCAAATTGCATCCATGAAGGCGGAAGGCTCATGCCCTGTATTGCCAGAAGAATCGTTTGCTGCGGCTGCGCGTACACCATCACGGGCTGCCGCGCGCGCATACCGACCTGCTCTGCGATGCAGGCCACGATAAGCTGATTTAGGCTAGCGCCCTCACGGGCAGCGGTTTGAGCGGCGCGCCTGTGGAGTCCTTGCGGCATTCTGACCACAAGTTTGCCGCTATAGTTTGCCGTACCTAGGGGCTCCGGAATTGAATGGTTCTGCTCACGCTCAGCTTCGATCCAATCAAGAGCGACCTGTTCCACGGCGGCTAAGGCGCTGGCACCCGAGTCTCCGTTGGCGACGCAGCCCGGAAACTCCAAAATCTCGGCCGTAAAGGTTCCGTCCTCCTCGGGGACTACTACCCTGGCGTATGGCATTTTCAGGATTTCAGCAGCTTCCATTTGTTCTCTCACTCGCTTTGCCGCGCTTCAGAACTTCTTCCCATGCTGCGGCGTCTAACTCTAGGTGGTCTAAGATGACTTTGCGGACGTATCCGGTGATGTTCTTGCTCCCGTGAACTGGGATAGGGAACGACCGATGGGGAAAATAATCCGTGACCCAAAGCGAACTATGTCCCGCACCTCCCTTCCTTTGGCGTCGACCGGCTCTGCGTGCCAAATCTTGGAGCGTCGCCGCAGTCTGTGGTGTCCTCCAAGCCTTTTGGAGATCTGCCCAAAAGCGGTCTAATGTCTTTTGATCCATAGTACTATATGCGATACCACGTGTGAATCGCAAAATGTAGGGGGCTAGCCGATGGCGACACTCTGCGCAGCTTGTCTAGGGCGAGGTCCCCCGTCCAGGGGCCCTACAGCCTTGCAGAACGGCGTCAGCGACCTCCCGCACTGGATCGGCGGTACGCCCGCGCTGGTTCGACGACGGTCAATGCGATAGCATCGACTGAACCGCCACGGGCATAGGGCGCTGATGGCTGAATCCTGGCCTGAAGACGAAGAAAGGGATCTCGACTACTGGCGACTCTGCGAAGAATTGACCGTTTATGAGGCCGCCCTGCTAG